>CP048838.1:1572968-1887562 GCA_012317185.1 [Clostridium] innocuum
TAATGTCGTAATCCCCCAGCATGGTGGTCGCACTTCCCAAACCGCTTCCCATGAGATAGGCCGGAACACAGGTCACAACCGGTATTTTGATTCCCTGCTCCTCCTCTACGATTCCCAGTCCTTCAAACAGCGCTGGATCGATGTTCATCAGCTGTATCTCTTCATGATCGATCAGTTTAAGTCCCTGTCCGCAGGCTTTGATCAGCACCTTATCCTCTGTTGTCATCAGCTCCAGCGTTTCTTCATCGAAATAAACCATTACATGATCAATACCGCCATGCTTTCCGGTCACATAGCCCTCTTTGCCCTTTGCATCGCCGCTGATGACCTTCGCCCTGTTTCCGATACAGGCAAAGGCCTGCAGTGCATTGTTTTCTTTTTCTACAGGATTCTTCAGACTAACGCCCGGCTCTATGTGATCTCCTGCAATACCCATGCAGGAATCACCGATTTTATAGTTGTAAATAATACCGCCTGTCGCCATCGGGATTCTGCCATATCCGTCATAACCGACACGATATCCGTTTCCACTCATGATGGGATGATCCACCTTTCCCTGAACACTCATCACAGGCAGTGAAGCTTTATTTGTCTGCATATCAATCACTCCTTTTCCATGTTTTTACCATGCATCCATTTTACTATACCATGAAGAACTCTTCAACATGAAAACGTAATCTGTGGGTATTCTTTCCAACGCTTCCATCATTTTATGCCAGGATGCGTGTACAGCAGGCTGTACCGGAATTGCTTGAACAGGCAGCTGCAATCGAAAAACTTGAGAAATTGATAAAAATCCGCACCATAAGGAAAGTAACCCACAATTCTCACATATGCTTATGATATAATCGTACACAAAAGACAGGAGGTGATGGCATGCATAGCTGTAAGGTACAAAGTCATCCTGCCGCTCATGTGCAGCCGGCAGAATATGAGGAACAGAGGAAACGGGTATCCCTTGGTCTGTTTCCGAGTGCATTATTAAAAGCGCAGGAGCAGGTGATGGGGAAGGAACATGCATGGGAGCTGCGCTATTATCAGCGTGAATTTTCCCTTCCGCTTTCCCGCAATATCTTCGGACTGTTTACAATTCCAGTCTATATCAATCATGTACGGGCTGTTTTTGTTGTGGATACAGGAGCACAGATCAGCGGCATCAAGAGTGAAAAAATTGCACAGCTGAAGCTGAAAAAAACAGGAGGTAAACTGCAGATTGGAAGTATCGGCGGAACCCGGCGGGATATGCAGGGGCTGGTAGCGGACTCCGTCCAGCTGGGGGGACTGGAGGTTTTAAACATGGCGATGATTGCACTGGATTCCTCAGATTTTTCCCTGCGCTTCGGTAACATCGATCTGTTCGGCTTCGACGGGATTCTTGGCTGGGATATTTTGCATCAGCTTGACTTTGAGCTGGATGATGTCGCAAAGCAGTTCATCGTTTTGAAAAACAGGTTTCGGATCCCCTATCCCAATATGCTGAAGGGAAGCTTTCCCTGCTTTCTGGTAAAACGAGCCGATCAGGAGATTTCGCTGTTTGGCTTTGACAGCGGCTCCCGTGTCAGCTGGATTGGGGATCAGGCGATTCAGGAGCATGCGCTCACGGTTGTACATGAAGGCAGTGCCATGGGCTTTGGCGTGCATGGACTGGAAAGGATGGATTTAAAGATTATCAAGCAATGGACGCTTTATCTGGATAAGGCTGAAATCACCCTTAAGGATACGATGACAGGGCGGGTCAGGCTGTTTGATGATTTTGCATTTGACGGAGTATTCGGAAACGAAATCTTCAGAAAGCGCAGAATACGCATCCTGAACAGTGCCAATATGGTACTGCTGGCATAACCCTTTTCCTTTTGGAGGGCTGAAAGTCAGGGAACTGCAGGAGTTTGAACCGACGCTTCCGTTTGTATGCTTTCCACCGCCTCAGCTTCCCGGCGGTTGTTTTTTTTGTCGGATTATAGTATATTTATAGAATGAAATAGGAGGAATGAACATGATATACCATGGAACAATAACAATGGAGAACGGGGCAGAGCTTCCCTTTGAGCTGTATCCGGAGGATGCTCCGCTCACCGTTGAGAATTTCGTCAAGTTGGTGAAGGAGGGCTATTACGATGGCAAAACCTTTCACCGTGTCATTAAAAACTTTGTATCGCAGGGCGGCTGCCCATATGGAACCGGTGCCGGGGATCTGGGCTATACGATTCCCTGTGAAACGGCAAACAACCCGCATAAGCATGAGGATGGAAGCTTGTCTATGGCACATCGCGGTAAGGATACCGGCTGTTGTCAGTTTTTTATCTGCCACTGTCCGCAGCCGCATCTGGATGGGGTACATACCGTATTCGGCAAGGTGACAGACAATCTGGGCGCTGTACGCAATATGCGCAACGGCGATGTTATGAAAAAAGTGGTCATCGAGGAAGTATAAAATGGATGATGTCAAACGACTGGGAACACCGCTGCTGATCATCGTACTTTCAGCCTTTCTTACCAAACTGGTGGAAACCTGGCTGAAGGGCGGCTTTGTACATACGCTGCTGATCATCATCATGGTTGCTTCTCTGTTTATGTTCGGTGTTTCACTGAATCGTAAAAAGCGAAGCAATGCTGTTTTTCGCAAGGTGGTCGCAATCGTTATCGTTCTTCTGCTGCTCTTTATGCAGCTGGGTTATCTGGATCTTGCCATTGTGAACCGCTGGTTTGCATACCTTGGCATGGGGTCCTTTTACATCAATATGCTATATATATTCTGCGGCTATCTGTTCGTGGATTAGGAGGCGGCTATGTTTGGATTTTCTTTTGATAAAACAATGGAGGAAGTAAAGCAGGAGCTGGATGCAGGGAAAGACATCCAGCTGATCGACGTGTGGGAAACGGATGAATATCGGGATGGTCATATTCCCGGAGCGGATCACCTTGCCCTGAGTGAGCTGGAAGACAGGGCAGCTGCTGTTGTGGCGAAAGGGAAGCCGCATTATCTGTACTGCCGCAGCGGGCAGCGTTCCAGGACGGCATTGAAGAAGCTGCGGGCTCTTGGTTATGATGAGCTGTATAACATCGGCGGTATCGTTCACTGGCCCTATGAACAAAAAACAGGGAGTCAGAAATGAGGACAGCACGCCGTATGCGTTTGCAGGGAGCCGGCAATGTACGGGATCTCGGCGGCTATCCCTGTGGGGAAACGATAACGGCATGGCAGTGCTGCTATCGCAGTGATATGCTGAATAACCTGACACAGGAGGACTGGAAAAAGCTGCAGGAAGCTGATATTCAGCTGATTCTGGACCTTCGCGGCAAAACGGAACAGATACAGGCACCCTATGACAGCGAACGCTATGGAATTGCGCGGGTATCGCTTCCCTTTATGAAGGAGGAGGTGCCGCTTGCGGATTCATTGGATGAGCAGGCTCAAAAGAGATTTCTTGACAGTATGAAGCTGGATTATGTGGATATGGTGAGAGCCGTACCGGAGGCGGTATGTGCAGCACTTCGCCATATACGAAATACAAGGAAAGCAGGACATGCAGTCTTGTTTCACTGTACGGCAGGCAAGGATCGCACCGGCATACTGGCAGCACTCCTGCTGAAGCTGTGCGGTGTATGCAATGAGGATATCCTTGCGGATTATCAGGTGTCCGCCACCTATAATGCATTGGGTGTAAACCGGATGCTTCCGGCGGATGTAATGGCGATCCAGGCAGTGCGCGCATTGCTTGACAGCACACCGGACATGCTGCAGCCGCTGCTCACCATGCTGGATGAAGCAGGCTGTTTTTCCTATCTGAAATCCATCGGCATGCGTCAGGATGAGCTGGAAGAGCTGTCTGCACTGCTGCAGGAGCCGTAACGAGCCAGTGCATGCAGGAACTTCATGCTTACTGACAGCTACGCAAATACCACTGTATGTGCAGGTCTGAAATGTCATTGCGACATTCTCCTGCAGATACAGTTTTTTTGTATCGGCGCATATAAAAAAGAAAAACCATACAGCTGAAGCTGCATGGTTTGGATGGTTAGTCTGCTGTTTTCTGACGGACAAGCTCAAAGGCGAAGATTGCCGTAGATGCCGCTGCCGTCATGGCATTGCGGAAATCCTGACGATAGGGAATAAACAGATTCTGGTCGCTGTGATTTTGCACATGCTTACTCAACCCGCGCATCTCACCGCCGATTGCCAGACACAGCTTTAAAGGAAAGGCATAGTCATACAGGGAGATTGCATCCTTGCGCTGTGCACATATAAGCTGTATGTCTGCCTGCTTCATTTCATGAAGCAGAGCCTCCATATCCGTTGCGACAATCAGATTCAGATATTCACTGGCGCCTGCACTGGCTTTGGTAACAACTCCTGCAGCAGTAGTCCAGTTCCGCGGTGGAATGATGACGCCGTCGCAGCCTGCCGCATACAGCGTACGCAGTATGTAGCCGAAATTAAAGGGATCCTCCACCCCCTCGATCAGTGCCAGAAAAACTGAATCCTTTTCAGCGACAGCCTGCAGTGTCTGAAAGCTGCGCTCCCCGCAAAGTGCCAGCAGCCCGCCATGCGTTTTTCCCTGTGCAAGCTCATCAATGGCTTCCCGGCTGTTTTGTTCGATCGGGATATTGCGCTGTGCTGCCTGACGAAGAATAAAGGCGGTATCGCGATCCTTTTTCTTCTCATCGACCATGATTTTTATGATATCCCGCTTCTGAGCGAGTAAAACGGCTTTTACAGAGATATTCCCCTCTACGATATATTGTTCCATACAACAACCTCACTTTTCCTGTTTCTATATTATATAGGAGATGCCGCAACTTTAAAAGGGAATTCTTCAATTCTCGTACGATTCATGGTATGATACTCATGTTGAAGATGAGGAGGGATATCATGAAGGTTGCCGTTGTGACCATGCATGTCAAACAGGGAAAATGTGAGGAAAACGTTTCCTATATGAAACAGATGATTCAGAAGGCCAGAGAGGAACAGGCGGATATGATCGTATTTCCGCAGAATGCCGTCAGCGGATATCTGCTCGGTGATCAGTGGCTGGATGATGACTGGTGCCGCTATGTGGACAGCTTCAATGAAGCACTGCTTGCGGAAAGTGAGGATATTGCCATTGTCTGGGGAAATATCCGCTATCGCAATCGCAGAAGATTCAATGCGGCATTTTTTGCGTATCGCAAGCAGACGCATATGCGGGTTAAGCGGAATACGCCCTATATGGATGATGCGCGCTATTTCGAGGAAAACCCGATCAACAGCGCCATTGAATTTAAGGGACACGTCTTTGCATTGAATTTTGGACGTGAGGTTCAGTTAACAGATATCAATATCAATCTGGATGCCGCAATGTACGAGCTTGATCAGACATACAGCTTAAAGGGCAATGTCATTTATGCCAATGCCCTCGGTATGCAGAACAGTGGCAAGGATGTTGTGGTCATGGCCGGAGGCAGCGGTGTCCGCATGCAGAAGAAAACCATTTATCAGGCTGCTTGGTTTCATGAGGAAATGCAGATTGTAGATCTTGCGGAAACAAGGGAAGTGGAATCCACACAGCCGCAGCTGCTGGATGCGCTGCTTCTGGGAATCCGGGATTTTGATGCGCAGATATTTAATCGTGCAATTCCCTGGATCGTCGGTATGAGCGGTGGGTTGGACAGCAGTGTGACGGCTGCACTACTGGTTGCCGCCCTGGGGCCAAAACGTGTTTACGGCTATAACATAGCAACACGCCACAACAGTACGACGACCATTTCCAATGCTGCTGCGGAGGCGAAGGCTCTGGGCATTGCATATCAGGAGGGAAACATGGAAACACTCGTGCAGGCAAGTGTTGAGCTGTTTCATAAGGAATACGGCTACGCGGTGGAAGCAATGCCTTCGCTGGTAATGGAAAATGTACAGGCACGCTCCCGCGGTTATCTGTTAAGCGGCTTTGCAGGTATTCTTGGCGGTGTTGTTGTGAATAATGGGAATAAGGTGGAAACCGCTCTGGGCTATTGTACCCTCTACGGGGACAGCATCGGGGCATTGTCGCTCATCGGTGATTTGACCAAGGTGCAGCTGTTTGATTTGTCAAAAGCATTGAATGCGCACTTCGGCAAAGAGGTGGTGCCGCTGAATCTGCTGCCGTGCGTGCATGAGCATGGGGTGGATTGGACAATGCCGCCGAGTGCGGAATTGAAGGATGCACAGTTTGATCCGATGAAATGGTTCTATCATGATTATCTCATCGAGCATCTGGGTACAGACCTCAGCCTTCGCTCATTTATGGAGAGCTATGCAGACGGCAGTATCTGGAAGCAGGACATTGCACGCTGGATGAAATATTATCATCTCGATGACCCGGATGCCTTTTTAAAGGATTTGGAGTGGCTGCTGACCACCAGGGCAAAAAACGCTTTCAAGCGTCTTCAGCTGCCACCGCTGTTAAGCGTGCATAAACGAACACTGGCCAATACGAGGGAAGCGCAGATGCGTGAGGACCGCTATGTGTTTGAAGAGCTGAAGCAGAGGATCCTGAATGACTAATACTTTCGAATTTGTAAGAAATGAAACAGAATTTTCATGATAGAATAGATAGGGATGGAGGCGATTTATATGAAATTTAGATTAACCGAGGACATGAGAAAGAAAATATGGCTGTATGTGATTGTGATCGCCATAGGAATCAGCATATATTTCGCTTTCGATAAAATTGATTTCATCATTCGCTCACTCAGACGCGTCTGTTCTCTGACAACACCGTTTATCCTTGGATTTGCGATAGCATTTCTGTTAAATAAACCGATGGAGCTGATTGAAGTAAAGCTGCTTGGAAGGCTCCGCATGAAGCCGCAGCATAAACGAAGCATTGCCGCCGTACTGGCAGTTCTGCTTGGAATCATCATTGTATGTGCCTTTCTGGCACTGCTGCTGCCGCAGCTGTTTGACAGCATCTTTTCCCTGGTGAAGGCATTTCCGGGCTATGTGGAGGATTTCCAGAAATTTGCATTGGATTTTGTTGAAAAGTATGCCATTGATACCCAGCAGGTCACCAATTACATTACGGATACCGATTTCTTTGAAAAGCTTACCGGCTTTGTAACGGATGCACTACCGCAGATGGCAAAGGCCACCTATGCCTTTGGAAGCACACTGCTGAACATCCTGCTGAGTATTATGGCTGGTCTGTATATGCTGATCGACAAGGAACGTCTGTCCGGCTATGCAAAAAAAATCAACTATGCACTGTTTCCGAAGGAAATCAGCGAGTATCTGCATCGTATGGTACTGGCAAGCGGTGATATCTTCAATAACTTTATCGTGGGAAAGGCGATCGATTCCCTGATCATCGGAATCCTCTGCTATATCGGATCTCTGATTTTTCAGTTTCCGTATGCACTGCTGTTATCGGTGATCGTCGGTGTTACCAATATGATTCCGGTATTCGGACCGTTTATCGGTGCTGTACCGGGGATTGTAATTCTCTTCATCATACATCCGATTACCGCATTATACTTTGCACTCTTTGTCTTCGCCCTGCAGCAGTTTGACGGCAATATTCTGGGACCGCTGATTCTGGGGGATAAGCTGGGACTGCCTAGTATCGGTATTCTGTTCTCCGTCTGTGTAGGGGGCGGACTGTTCGGTATCATCGGTATGTTTATCGGTGTACCATGCTTTGCTGTGATTTATATGGCGGTGAAGGAATTTGTAAATTACCGTTTAAAGAAAAAAGAAATTGATCTGGAGAGTATTTCCAGAGAAATGAAGAAGGAAGCGCTGGAGATTGAAGAGCGTATGGAGCAATTGGAAGAATAAAGGCAAGCGGGGATTCTGTGTTCAACAGGCACCGCTTTTCTTTTGGGAGGATCATATTCTGAAAACAGATAGATGCAGTATATATGAAATAAAGGAATCGGATTTGGCGGATGTACGAATTCTTTTTACAGATGATGAGGTACGTACCTATCTTGGTGGTGCTTATGATAAGGCCAGTGCAGAGGAAAAGCTCCGCAATATGATGATGGGGATAGACAATCAGGGCTTTACAGTGCGCAGGACAAGTGATTCTGATTGAAATCGGACCTTATCATAATGGCATGGAGCAGGAGATTTCCTATCAGTTTGCACCGGAGGTTTGGGGACAGGGCTATGCGAAAGAGGCAATCCAGGCTGTTCTTGTATTTCTTTCAGAACAGGGAACGCTGGAAAGCATTATAGCAGAAACGCAAAAGAAAAACATTCGCTCATGCAGACTGCTGGAGGCTCTGGGCTTCAAAAAGCGGGAATCTTTGATACGCTTTCACCAGCCGCAGATGGTATATGGGAAGCGGTTATGCAAAAATATCAAAGCGTATAAGGCATTCAATGAAAAGCTTGAATAGAAGTAAGCGGATAATACTTGTATGCAGTATAGGATGGTGAATGGGGAATCTCCTGAATCGGATAAGGAAAAGAGGCTTCTAAAGCATTGCATGTACGCAATGGTTTAAGAAGCCTTTTATCATCTGTTACGATGAGACTCTATAAAGGTTTTGAACATCCTGATTTAGCGGATACCGGGGTTCCATGAGCCGTCTTTCTTTGCATTGGATATTTCCAGTGTCTTTTCATAGGCGAAGATACCCTTTAGATGGTGCATCTGGAACCGTTCGCAGAAGTAGTCGCATTTGCATAAAAGCAGATAATAGATTGGCAGGCCACAGCCATACACATCACCTCTGTCTTTAAGTATAGCATGCACCTGAGCAAAAAGACACCTTGTATTCCTTAATCCTGTGAAGGGTTTATCATAGACTGCAGGCAGGGAGTATCAGAAAGTAAGGTGTTCATTTGAAGCACTTCCTGCAGATTGCTGTAAATTTGATAACAGCCGGTATGCATAGGAGGCGCATACCGGTTCAGCATTTGACTGTATACATAAGTAGGACCCTATAAACGGATATATCAGACATAGCTGAAAAAGGAAGGGATGAAAAAAGACACCATTCGGTGTCTCAGGCTGCAGACAGGGCAGGGTCGCTTTGTATAGCCTCATCACTCAGTGTGAAGTTACAGCGCTTGGCTTCCTGAATGATGTTCATGATATGATCGGATACACGCTCCACATCTGTAAGGATTTCAGAATAGATGACACAATCCAAGACATTGACCTTTTTCTCCATCAGTCGCTCAATCTGTGCCTGTCGATAGCTTGCGGTCAGCTCGTCAATGCGATCCTCGATCCGTTCGATTTTTTCAAAGCATTCATCCTGAGAATCCAGGCTGTAGGTTGACAGCAGTGAGAAGCTCTTGGAAAGAAGGGAAGCCAGCTGATGCAATTCATCCTCTATGTATTTTGAGCTGGAAAGCTTATTATCCTCATCGGTGGAATACTGTATGATATTGATTGCATGATCGCCGATCCGCTCGATGTCGGAAAAGCATTTGTATAAGGCGTTGCAGGTCGTGGAATCAGACTCATTCATTTTCAGAGAGCTGACCAGCGTCATATAATTGGTGATTTCGTAATTGATATAATCAATGCGTTTCTCGCGCTTTTTAATTTTCTCCAGACTGAAGGCATTCCCGCATAAGGCATCCATGGATTCTGCAAGATTTGTTTCTGCCAGCTGGAGCATTGCCATTGCTTCCTTACGTAAAGAGGAAATGGCGATCGGCACGGAACCGATATTGTCCTCATCTACAAAGGTGAGCGGTATGTTGTAGCCTGCATCCTCAATTTCCTCCTGCTTCACAGGAAGGATTACCTGCGCAAGCTTGGCAAGACGGGAACCGAACGGTATCAGCAGCAGCGTGGTGGCGATATTGAATATCGTATGTGTATTGGCAATCTGTGCCGCCGGATTGGAGGTAACACTTTCCATCCAGGATACAAACGGAACAAGAGCCGCAAACGCCATGAAGACAATTGTACCGATAATGTTAAAGGACAGGTGAATAATGGTTGCCCGCTTGGCATTTCGATTGGCGCCAAGTGATGCCAGTACCGATGTGATGCAGGTACCGATATTCTGTCCGAAAATGATATAGATGGCACTGCTTAACGGAATCAGACCGCTGACAGCCAGTGCCTGCAGGATACCGACGGAAGCAGAGGAGCTCTGAATCAGAGCAGTGAAGCCAGCGCCCAGCAGAATTGCCAGAACAGGGTTGGAAATTGTTGTCATGGCATGAATGAATGCCTCACTTTGCTGTAACGGAACCATGGCATCCTTCATCATATCCATACCGATGAATAAGATACCAAGACCGGCAAAGATCTCGCCGAAGGCATTGACCTTCTTGCCTTTGAGAAACGTGACCAGTACAACACCGAAGATAGCCACAAGCGGTGCGATCTTGGATGCATCCAGGGCAATCAGCTGTCCGGTGATCGTCGTACCGATATTGGCACCCATGATGATCCAGACTGCCTGATTCAATGTCATCAGCTGTGAATTCACAAAGCCGACAACCATAACGGTAGTGGCAGAAGAGCTCTGGATTACTGCTGTGATGGCCGCTCCCACGATAATGCCCAGAAAACGGTTGCTGGTCAGTCTTTCCAGAATGGTTTTCATACGATCTCCCGCAGCCCCCTCCAGACCGGAGCTCATCATATGCATACCATACAGGAACAGGGCAAGACCCCCGAATAATTTCAGAATACTATCAAATGTCATGAATACATAACCTCCTGTTCGAGTATTGTTACGAACATAGTTTTAGTATATCGGGAAACAGATATTCATACAATATAGGTTTTGTTAAGACTCTGTTAATAATTAACACAAAATATTTATAAATCTCATTTGAAACCGTTTTCCAATCGAAAATGTAATATAACGGTTAAGATTTGCAGTGAAATGACTGCATGAGTTGATGTCTTCGCTATCGCTGTAAACAGTAAGCAGGCTGTGATGGAAATACGGAAAATCAAAAAGCCTGCATCTATATCGAGGGAACAAATGTAGGTGCTGTATTGGTTCTTTCTAATTTGGGGTGTATGCAAAAGGGAGACTTCAGCTTCTATTGATACATACAATAGTGATGAAGTCTCCTGTTTTATATTACCCTACAATCGAGAAAGAACCGCTGTATTGCCTGCATGTGGAAAATGCGGTATCTGTGCACGATAAGAGCTGGTGTCTGTTTATGAAATATCGAAGGGATATTTGAATACGGCTGAAATTGAATTTAGGAAAGAACTGCAGCTGCAGTTGTGAAGTATGCGGTTTTCCTGTTCATAAGGATGGTGTTGTGATGCACATGCAAAGTAAATGCCAATAGCTTCCGAAAAAATAAAGCTACACACTGTTTTTTACCCAATGCTGACGCGTTCATCAGCTTTCCATACAAACAGTCTCTGTATACAGCGTTCCTGTTTTACTACCGTTGTAAGTTTTATTATGCAGCACATTCCTGAATCAGCGGCATATCCTTTAATTCCTCGTCATTCAAGGTAAAGCTGCAGCGGCGGCATTCTTCAATAATATTTATGATATGGTCGCTGACACGTTCGATATCTGTCATGATTTCCGAGTAGATAACACAATCTCTCGCATGTATCTGCTTATGCACCATGCGTTCGATCTGCCGGTTTCTGAATTCTGCCGTTAATTCATCAATACGGGCCTCTATGCGTTCTATTTTCAAAAGACTTTCATCCTGTGATTCCAAACGGTTGGTATACAACAGCTGGAAGCTTTTATCCAGCAGCTCCTCCAGCTGCTTCAGCTCCTCACGAATCACACCGACATCCTGCAGACGCTCCTTTTCATTTTTGGTGTATTGCAGAATATTGATTGCATGATCTCCTATGCGTTCGATATCCGCATAGCATTTAAACAGTGCATTGATTGTATTGGATGCAGTGGGATTCATAGGCAGGGTGGATACAGAGGTCATATAATCGGAAATCTGATAATTGATGGAATCGATCCGCTTTTCACGCTTTTCGATATCCTGTATGCTACATGCTTCTTGACAAACGCCGTGCAGTGCTTCGATCAAATTGGTCTGTGCCATTTTCAGCATCGCCAGCGCTTCCTTGCGCAGGGAGGAGATGGCAATCGGAACACTGCCAATATTATTGACATCAACAAAGGCAAGCGGCAGATTTGCTTCATCCCTTTGATACTCTTCTTTGCGTATCGGCATCAGCAGCTGTGCGAGATGAGCCAGACGGTTTCCAAACGGCAATAGAATCAGGGTTGTTACGATATTGAAAATCGTATGGGTATTGGCGATCTGTGCCGCCGGGTTTGCAGTGATTTCACACATCCAGTCCACAAACGGAAAGATATGGATAAAGCAGAAGAACAGCATGGTTCCGATAATATTAAAGGATAAGTGAATAATGGTTGTCCGCTTGGCATTTCGGTTCGCACTCAGGGATGCCAGCACGGCGGTAATGCAGGTACCGATATTCTGTCCGAAGATGATATAAATCGAGCTGGACAGTGGAATCAGTCCGCTCAAAGCCAGAGCCTGTAATATTCCAACGGATGCGGAGGAGCTTTGAATCAGTGCAGTAAAGCCGGCTCCCAGAGCAATCGCAAGCAGCGGATTGGAAATGGAGGTCATGGCATTCAGGAATACAGGAGAGTCCTGCAGCGGTGTCATGGAATTGGACATCATATCCATACCGATAAACAATATTCCAAGCCCTGCGAGAATGTCTCCAATGGAATTGATGCGCTTTCCTTTCAGGAAGGTCACCATGACAACACCGATGATGGCAACCAGCGGGGCAATGCGGGAGGCATCCAGGGCAATCAGCTGCCCGGTAATCGTCGTGCCGATATTGGCCCCCATAATAATCCAGACTGCCTGATTCAGCGTCATCAGTCCGCTGTTCACAAAGCCGACAACCATAACGGTTGTGGCAGAGGAGCTTTGGATAACGGCAGTGATGCCGGCTCCTACGGCAACACCGAGCAGGCGGTTGCTGGTCAGCTTTTCCAGAATGGCTTTCATGCGGTCCCCGGCAGCCGTTTCCAGACCGACACTCATCATATGCATTCCATATAGGAACAGTGCCAGACCTCCCAACAGAGATAATACATTTTGAATGGTCATACATCATCGCTTCCTTTCCTTATCAAGTCGGCTTTAGTATAAATAACGAAGGAAAAAGAAACAAGCAGGTTTCGTTAACATTTTGTTAAAACAGAGAAATACGCTTACGAAATCTTAACAAATTCCACCGTTTATGAATTTGCTGTTTCAAAAGTATAAATAAATTATTAACACAGACAAAGCGAATAAAAAAAAGCCGCCTGTCACTGACAGACGACGCAATGCTATTGCATGGAGATAAACATATCATCATAGGTTGGAAACGGGTAATTATCCGAGGATACCGCTTCCTCAATCGCATCAATCACTGCGCGCAGCTCCTCCATTTTCGGAACAATCACCTGATTGAGATACTGTGCCTTTTCCATATTATCCGGATACTGCTGACGCTCAATCATATGCTTCTTCAAATCATGATAGCGTTCATCAAAGGTGGCTAACAGATCACACAAATGCTTGATTTTCCGCTGATAATAGCTGTTCTCTGTACCAAGAGAATTCTGTGCATCTGTATAAAATTTGATTTCACGAACGAGAGCAGGGAGGATATCCTTTTTACTGATATCCAGCAGCGTCAGCACCTCCGCTTTGACGGATTTACGGTATTCCTCTGTCAGAATATCAACGCGGGCCTCCAGCTCCAGCCGGTCATATACCTTGTTTCGCTCAAACATTTCCACTGCCTTGTCATCCAGCATGGAATAGATGCTGTCCACATAATGCTTAATGTTCGGCAATCCGCGTTCCTGTGCCTCCTGAAGCCATTCCTCACTGTAGCCATCCTTGGAAAAGAGAATACGGGAATGCTTGCGCAGAATATCACGGCAGATGTCCAGAGACTTCTTGCGGATATCGTCAATGTATTTATACTGCTGCAAAGTGTCGGCGATACTGCGCAGTGAATCCGCAACAATGGAATTCAAGATAATGTTTGTCGTTGATGCACTGCGACTGCTTCCTACCATACGAAATTCAAATTTATTACCGGTAAAGGCGAAGGGAGAGGTGCGGTTTCGGTCACTGGTATCCTTTGGTACATACGACAGATTCGCAATCGCATATGGCTGTGTCTCCACATCCGGTTTGATTTCATGTTCACCGTTACGCAGCTTTTCCAGAATGATTTCCAGCTCATCACCCATACAGATGGAAACAACAGCAGGCGGTGCTTCATCAGCTCCCAGCCGGTAATCATTCCCATAGCAGCTTGCCGCCATACGAAGCAGCTCCGGATATGTATCCACAGCCTCGATGATTGCACAGACAAACAGCAGGAAACGAATGTTTTCATGCGGGCGATCCCCCGGCTCCAGAAGATTCTGTCCATCATCGGTAACCAGTGACCAGTTGTTGTGCTTTCCGCTTCCGTTCACGCCCTGAAACGGTTTCTCATGAAGCAGGCATGCCATACCGTGCTTATCTGCCTTTTTCTTCAACACATCCATGATGATCAGATTTTGATCCACCGCAACATTGGCATCGATAAACAGCGGTGCGATTTCAAACTGACAGGGAGCTACCTCGTTGTGCTCGGTCTTTGCATAGATTCCAAGCTTCCACAGCTCCTCATCCACCTCTGTCATGAAGGCCTGTACACGGGAAGGGATGCTTCCAAAGTAATGACCGCGAATATCCATGCTCTTTGGCGGCATGGAACCAAACAGCGTGCGTCCGGTATGCACCAGATCCTTACGCTCCAGATACATCCTTTTATCAATCAAAAAGTATTCCTGCTCCAGACCGACCATGGCATTGACATGCTTGATATCCTTATCTTTAAACAGATTGACAATGCGGGTGGCCTGCTTGCTGATCGCTTCCGCTGATTTTAAAAGAGGTGCCTTTTTATCCAGGGTTTCTCCGTTGTATGAAACAAAGATGGTAGGGATACAGAGAACGTTATCCCGCAGAAAGGCCGGGGAGGTACAATCCCAATACGTATACCCGCGTGCCTCAAAGGTTGCCCGTAAACCGCCGCTTGGAAAAGAGGAGGCATCCCCCTCGCCCTTGATCAGGGACTTCCCGCTGAATCTGGAAATCGGCTGATCGTGATCCCCGGGCTCGATAAAGCTGTCATGCTTTTCGGCAGTGGAGCCGGTCAGCGGCTGGAACCAGTGCGTAAAATGCGTCGCTCCCCTGTCCATTGCCCATGTCTTCATTGCATGCGCAATCGCATCTGCCGTCGGACGATCCAGCGCATCCTCCTTGCGGGTTGCGGTTTTCCATTTTTTATAAATCGGATGAGGGAGACATTCCTTCATCACACATTCACTAAAGAGATTGATTCCAAAATCATCAAAAGGGTGTTTTTCTGCCATGATAGATTCCTCCTATAGTGGAATTTTACTGCAAAATGAATTTTTTGTATATAAAAACTTGAAAAAATTTAAAAATCAAATAGAAAATAGAAAAAATATGGAGAAATGCGAATAAAAATTCTATTTTTGTCATAAAATGTTAAAAAATTCTGTATTGTGGGAAATGATGGGTTCATAGAAAAAAGAATGAAATAATTGGAAAAGTAGAGTATAATATAAATATCGGTAAAGAGGCTGTCAACGCTTTCTATTTCCTGCAGTTCGGCGGTTGAACGCATAAGAACAGCAGGATTTACATACAATGGGGCGAAGACTGCTTAAAAGGAGGAAAAAATATGAACTTAAAAGGAACAAAGACAGAAAAGAACCTGAATGAGGCATTTGCCGGAGAATCCATGGCAAGAAACAAGTATACGTATTATGCTTCCAAGGCGAAGAAAGACGGTTATGTTCAAATTTCCAATATTTTCGAACAGACAGCAAACAATGAAAAGGAGCATGCAAAATTGTGGTTTAAGCTGCTGCATGACGGTATGCCGGATACGGTTACCAATCTGAAGGATGCTGCTGCCGGTGAAAACTTCGAGTGGACAGACATGTATGCACGTATGGCAAAGGAAGCACGCGAGGAAGGCTTTGATGACATCGCTGATACGATGGAAGGTGTTCTGGCTATTGAGAAAACACATGAACAGCGCTATGTTGCTCTGCTGAACAATATTGAGGATGGTACTGTGTTTGAAAAAGCAGAGGAAACCCTGTGGGAATGTCTGAACTGCGGACACCTGCACACTGGAAAAACGGCTCCAGAGGTATGTCCGGTATGCAATCACCCGCGTTCTTACTTCGAGGTTCGCAAAGAGAATTACTAATTCATAGCATAGAAAAGGCTTTTTTCGATAGGAAAGGAGCCTTTTTTTTGCGTCATTAGAAAAAGTATTGGGAAAGTTTATATGTTTTTTAGAAAAGCGTATTGTAAAAAAATATAATATGTGTAGAATATATTTGATACATCTTTCAGCGGCCGCTGTCTGTTCTGTATAAATAAAAGGTGAAGACTGCATAGGATTATGTCAGTTTCCTGCGAACAAATAGAAAGAAAGTCTGGTTAAATTGATATGACAAATTTTATTCATTCGGTGCTGGGATTCAAAAAACTATCTCCTGCACAGAAGATTGCATCGAGCTTCCTGCTTGTGATTCTCAGCGGAACACTGCTGCTGATGCTGCCGATTTCCAATAAGAATTTTCAGTTTTTGAACTGGCTGGATGCTTTGTTTACGGCAACCAGTGCTACCTGCGTAACCGGATTAAGTGTATTTACGGTTGCTGATCAGCTTAACTGGTTTGGTCAGCTGATTCTGCTTCTGCTGATTCAGGTAGGCGGTCTTGGACTGATGACATTCATGGCGGTCTTTATTCTGATTGTGAAAAACCGTCTCTCTATGAATGAGAAAATCGCTATGAAGGAAATGCTGAATCAGGAAAGGGTCGTAAATATGCGGAAGTTTCTGCTGGACATCCTGTACTATACCTTGTTTTTTGAGGCTGTGGGTGCGATTCTGATATCGTTTCGCATGATACCGCGCTTCGGACTTGTGGATGGCAGCTTTAAAGCGGTATTTCTGGCTGTTTCAGCTTTCTGTAACGCCGGGTTCGATACGCTTGGATCGGTGAGTCTTCAGGAATATGTGCATGATCCGCTGATGTGTCTGACAATTATGGCGCTGATTGTACTGGGTGGTCTGGGTTTTGCTGTCTGGTTTGATATTCGGGATAAGGTGGGACCGCTGCTGCATCGTCGGATCACATTCAAGAAGTTCAGACATTCTCTGTCTCTGCATACCAAAATCGTATTGAGTGTCAGTCTGTTTCTGATTATCATACCCGGACTGCTGATTATGCTGGTGGAGTTCACAAATTCCAGAACGCTGGGAGATTTCAATATATTCGAGAAGCTGATGACTGCAATGTTTGAATCCATAGCACTTCGAACGGCAGGCTTTACAACGATTAACTATGCTGGCTTGAAGCCTGCAACCGATTTGCTAATGATGGTTGTCATGTTTATCGGTGGTTCTCCGGGAGGTACGGCCGGCGGTATCAAAACGACGACGATTGCGGTGCTTGTCATCTATATTATCTCCTCTTTGAAGGGGAGGGAGCACACCGTTGTTCTTCACAGGAAAATCGGAAGAGGAATCATCATTCGTGCGATGGGAATTTTCTTCATCAATCTGGTTGTGTTGTTTACCGGGATTTTCCTGTTGAATATCGTTGAGCAAAAGCCGTTTTTGAGTCTTTCCTTTGAAGCGGTGAGCGCAATGGCGACCGTAGGCTCCAGTCTTGGAATCACTACCTCTCTTGGTGTGGGAGGCAAGCTGATCATCATCTTCCTCATGTATGTCGGACGTATCGGTATTTCCACACTGATATTGTCATTGACACGTAATAAGCCAAATAGAAATTCAGCCAATAAGGTATCATTCCCAAATGGAAACATAATTGTGGGATAAGGAGATAGAAAAATGAAAAAGATTTCAAACAGACAGTATGTTGTACTCGGATTAGGAATTTTCGGTTCAACAGTAGCGAAGACATTGAGCAGCTATAATTGCGAGGTGATTGCTCTGGATAATGACGAAAAATGCGTAGATCGCATGGCGGATATTGTTACACAGAGTATGATGTGTGATATTACCGATATCAATCAGCTGCGCGAGGCGGGTGTACAGGATTGTGATATTGCGATTGTAAGTATGGGGAGCCACCTTGAGGAGAGTGTGATGGGCATTATCAATCTGAAGGAGCTGGGTGTTCCGTATATCGTGGCAAAGGCAAAAAACAAGCGCTATATGCAGATATTCACGGAGCTTGGAGCCAATAAGGTTGTGCGCCCGGAGAAGGAAATGGGCGAACAGGTTGCCAAGGGCGTATTAGGGAAAAATATTATCGATGTTGTGGATCTGGACAAGGAGTACAGTATCGTGGAAATACCTACGCCGCCGCAGTGGGTAGGAAAATCTCTGATTGAACTTGATCTGCGCCGAAGATTCGGTATCAATGTTGTGGGCATTCGTTCTTATTTGCAGGAGCATTTGAATGTGTGCCCGGATGCAGAGTATAAAATACAGAAGGAGGATCATCTGGTTGTGATTGCGGATTGCAAGACACTGGATCGATTCGACGTGCTGGATCAGCTGTAAGATGCGAAAACTGCATCTTTTTTTTGTGCATAATGGATACACATGTTTTCAGGTATGCTTTCATATACTGTTTTAATGGAGGATGCTTTTATTGTTAATAGAGGCAGGATGCTCAATGAGAAAAGTCAAAAGCAGGAAATATAAAAAGCAGAAGCTGATTCTTCTGCTGGTCGCGATCGTTCTTGGATTTGGATGTGTTGTCCGTTCATTTAATACGTATATGGAGCCGCAGCTTCAGGCGATTGCCAAGCAGCATACAGGGTTTGCAATCAATAATATTGTGAAAGAAGTGCTGGCGGATATTGAATATGATACCGATGCACTGTTTAAAATAAATCGCACAAAGAACGGGGATATAACCAGTATTGAATATGATTCGTATAAATTAAATCAGCTGTTGTATTCGGCATTGAATACGATTGATAAATCACTGCTGGCTGCACAGGATGGTAAAAAGGATCCTACGACGAAGGATGTCTTCTATGAGGATGGAGTTTTGTATGAAGTACCGGCAGGTTATCTGAGTCATATTTTCTTTTTATATGATAAGGGGCCGAAAATCAGAGTGCGTATGCGGATGCTGAATGATGTTACAGGAGAGATAAAAACGGAATCAAAGCCATATGGAATCAACAACACCATGATTAAAATATCACTTGTTGTTAAGGTGAATGCGCAGGTTATAACTTTTTTGAGTACGTCAGAGCTGGAGACGAAAACGGAGATACCGTTGGTTGTACAGATTGTGAATGGACAGGTGCCTGATTTTACTCCATATAGTAGTTCTTCTGGAAAGTGATGAGAAAGTATTACTGGAGTATTGTTTATTATTTGGTTTGTGAGCCTAAAGAGAAACTAGAGTGTATCGCTTAGTGAGCGCCTGATTAGAAGGATTATTTAGATCCACTAGCCTCAGGAGAGGCTAGACCGGATGCTGAATATTCCGATTGCATCCATAAATATTTAGATCCACTAGCCTCAGGAGAGGCTAGACTATGTCAGCGCTCTTTCTTCCTTAACTTCTCTCAATTTAGATCCACTAGCCTCAGGAGAGGCTAGACTGGAAAAACTGTAATGCTCTGGCTGCTCTTGCAATTTAGATCCACTAGTCTCAGGAGAGGCTAGACGTGAAAGCATGTTGAATCGAAACAGCACCTCTTGATTTAGAACCACTAGCCTCAGGAGAGGCTAGACTAAAAGATAAAAGGATCTATGTTACTGAGTGTGATATTTAGATCCACTAGTCTCAGGAGAGGCTAGACGCCATGGTCAAAATATCTGTGTTCATACAAGTACCGATATTTAGATCCACTAGCCTCAGGAGAGGCTAGACGGAAAGCAGAAGAAATAAAGCGGCTACGTATTGAATTTAGATCCACTAGCCTCAGGAGAGGCTAGACAAGAGCTGACTGCTAAAGGATATGATTTCCGAAGTAAGATTTAGATCCACTAGCCTCAGGAGAGGCTAGACACGAGTGACGGTCGAATGCATCCAGTGGAAAATGCATTTAGATCCACTAGCCTCAGGAGAGGCTAGACTGTAGCAGATGGATTCCTGGATAAAACACTGGAAATTTAGATCCACTAGCCTCAGGAGAGGCTAGACCGATAATGTGGTCGGTGATAATAATGTGATCAATGGTATTTAGATCCACTAGCCTCAGGAGAGGCTAGACCGGATGTAGCCTGCTTTGTAGATGCCATTGACTTGCCATTTAGATCCACTAGCCTCAGGAGAGGCTAGACCGTTTATATCTGTTCAATCCCTTCCGAATTAAGATTTAGATCCACTAGCCTCAGGAGAGGCTAGACCAGATGAATTGGCGGATCTGACAACATTCTTCAATATTTAGATCCACTAGCCTCAGGAGAGGCTAGACGATGCTCATGCTATACGATCTAGTGTACGACACAATTTAGATCCACTAGCCTCAGGAGAGGCTAGACTAGATAGTCCTAAACGGCATATATGTATGCCGCTACATTTAGATCCACTAGCCTCAGGAGAGGCTAGACGTAAGCAGACGGTGTATAACTGGGGACGTTGGAAATTTAGATCCACTAGCCTCAGGAGAGGCTAGACCAGACCATGTTAAAACAATATGCACAAGAGATATTATTTAGATCCACTAGCCTCAGGAGTGGCTAGACAATAATATATCCAAGGCATTTTATTTCCTTTATTATTTAGATCCACTAGCCTCAGGAGAGGCTAGACGACAAACCAACCCATTGCGCCACACGCCACGATAGGATTTAGATCCACTAGCCTCAGGAGAGGCTAGACGGATTCAGATTTGGAATCTGGATGGGCATTTAATATTTAGATCCACTAGCCTCAGGAGAGGCTAGACCGTGACCGCATTCCGTCTATAAAAAAAGTAATCAGTATTTAGATCCACTAGCCTCAGGAGAGGCTAGACGCCAAGAAACTCACCTCTTGCCACTTTCCTTTCAAATATTTAGATCCACTAGCCTCAGGAGAGGCTAGACAGATGATCTCAACAGGCTCTGGACAAAGGGCAAACATTTAGATCCACTAGCCTCAGGAGAGGCTAGACCTATCTACTTTAACAGGGATAAGCGAAACTAAATTATTTAGATCCACTAGCCTCAGGAGAGGCTAGACAAGGCACTCGGAATAGGAAAGAGTGCCTTCTATATTTAGATCCACTAGCCTCAGGAGAGGCTAGACTTACATATGTATAAATACGGCGCAGTACAGCTAATATTTAGATCCACTAGCCTCAGGAGAGGCTAGACGGTATCAAAGGGTCGAAAGCTGGAACGACGCTGAAATTTAGATCCACTAGCCTCAGGAGAGGCTAGACCCTTTGTATTTGACAAGAAGGTGCCGTCTACACCATTTAGATCCACTAGCCTCAGGAGAGGCTAGACCGTGAAAAATCCCATTAAATCCCCTAAATGAAACAAATTTACACAAATATAAAACTTTGGTTAATGAAAATTGTGTTGAAATTGTTACATTTGTGTGAATTTGAACAAAATGATGCGCGAACCTCCCAGGGAATTCATGTGAGCTTATGGTTCGCGCTGGATTATTTAGCGGGATAACCATCTACTATTATTATAACAGAAAAAATTCCAAATACATAAAAAGGATACATTCCAGTATGAAATATATCCTCTTATTTGCTTATGCTTTCTGCATCATATCAATGTACTTACGAATGTTGGATGCATTACTGTATGTTTCACAGCTTCCATCTCTGCATACGACCAGCGTTGGTGCCTGCATAATTGAGAATTTTTTTGTTAATTCAGCCTGTTCCTCGGCATCCACTTTTTCATAGGATATTCCAGCGCTTTTCAGCCAGGTGTCAGCTATTTTACAATTTGGGCAGGTCTTCGTTGTGAACAGAAAAACACCTTCTTCATTTACAGCCTTGACGGTATCAGCTTCCTTCTCAACATGTGGAAGGGCATCCTTTCCTTTTAACACAGAATGTCCGATATCATAAACCTTACGTTCTTTGAATTCCTGACTCTTTCCTTCATTCCAATTCTGTACAGGTCGATAGTATCCCGTAATTCGGCTCCATACCTCAGTAGCACCACCACATTGCGGACATGTATAATGCTCCCCGTTAATATATCCGTGATTTCGACAGATGGAATAGGTGGGAGAAAGGGTGTAATAAGGCAGGCGGTAGTTCTCGGCAATTTTTCTTACCAGCGCTGCTGCTGCTTTCCAATCCGGAAGCTTTTCTCCCAAGAACGCATGGAACACAGTTCCGGAAGTATACAAGGTCTGTAGCTCATCCTGTACATCCAGTGCCTCAAAAATATCCTCTGTATAGCCAACAGGTAAGTGAGAGCTGTTCGTATAATATGGTGTATTTCCTTCTTCTGTAGCAGTGATGATATCCGGATAGCGTTCCTTGTCATGCTTTGCCAGACGATATGTTGTTGATTCCGCAGGCGTAGCCTCCAGATTATACAGATCCCCATATTCCTCCTGATAAATTACCAGACGCTCACGCATATGATTCAGAACCTCTTTTGTGAATTTCTGAGCTTCCTTTTGTGTCAGATCCATGCCAAGCCATTTGGCATTTAACGCGACTTCATTCATACCGATCAGCCCCAATGTGGAGAAGTGGTTCGCAAAGGTTCCAAGATACCGTTTGGTATATGGATATAAGCCTTCCTCTAGCAGCTTGGAAATGACCGTGCGCTTTACCTTTAAGGAGCGTGCAGCAATATCCATTAGATGATCGAGTCGCTTATAGAAATCCTCTTTATCTGTTGAAAGGTAAGCAATTCGCGGCATGTTGATCGTGACTACACCAACAGAGCCGGTGCTTTCGCCGCTTCCAAAGTATCCACCGCTTTTTTTACGCAGTTCTCGAAGATCCAGACGAAGACGGCAGCACATGCTTCGTACATCGCTTGGCTCCATATCAGAATTTACATAGTTTGAGAAATAAGGTGTCCCATACTTTGCGGTCATTTCAAACAGCAGCTTGTTGTTTTCTGTTTCCGACCAGTCAAAGTCACGGGTAATGGAATAGGTGGGAATCGGATACTGGAAACCACGTCCATTGGCATCTCCCTCAATCATGATTTCAATAAATGCCTTGTTCACCATATCCATTTCCTTTTTACAATCCTTATATTTAAAATCTACTTCCTTGCCTCCAATTATGCAATTCAGCTCCGCAAGATCGGCAGGAACCGTCCAATCCAAGGTGATATTGGAGAAGGGAGCCTGTGTACCCCAGCGACTTGGTGTATTGACACCATATATGAAGGACTCCACACATTTTTTAACCTGATCATAGTTCAGATTATCCGCTTTTACAAAAGGTGCCAGATACGTATCGAAGGAAGAGAAGGCCTGTGCACCGGCCCACTCATTCTGCATAATGCCGAGAAAGTTTACCATCTGATTGCAGAGTGTCGCAAGATGACTTGCCGGTTTGGAGGTGATTTTTCCTCCGACACCGCCCAGGCCTTCCTGAATCAGCTGCTTCAGACTCCAGCCGGCACAATAACCTGTCAGCATGCTCAAATCATGAATATGCATATCACCGGACTTATGAGCATTTCCGATTTCCTCATCATAGATTTCACTCAGCCAGTAATTGGCAGTGATTGCTCCGGAGTTATTCAAAATCAGTCCGCCTACGGAATAGGTGACCGTTGAATTTTCTTTTACGCGCCAGTCGGTGGCTTTCACATAGCTGTCGACAAGCTCCTTGTAATCCAGAATTGTGGATTTCATATTCCGGATTTTTTCCCGCTGCTTTCGATAGAGGATATAGCATTTTGCTACATCACCGTAACCGGATTGAATCAGGATGGACTCCACGCTGTCCTGAATATCCTCCACCTGAATGCGGTCATGTCTGATTTTTGGCTCAAAATCGGATGTGACACGCAAAGCGAGCATATCGATAATGCTTGGATGATACTGGCGTTCCACCGCATCAAATGCCTTTTGAATGGCATTGCTGATCTTGGCAATGTCAAACTCTGAAATCTTTCCATCTCTTTTAATAACCTGATACATATCGTTCTTCCTTTCCTTCTATATACCACGAAGCTCTGTATTTGGAACCTTCGCTTTCGCCAATTTCTGAAACTGCTGCAGGGTTTCTTCATCCCACGCATGCAATCCCTTCTGAATAACACGGTCGCTGTCTTCAAAATTTTGCAGATACCAGGCGGCTGCACCTTGGAGCCAGTCAGCCATATCCTGAATATCCTGAGCTGTATGAAGCTCCTTTACAATGGTTGTACGAAACTCATAAGCAACATGTCCTTCCTTCAGATAGGTGATGCTCTCCTGTATGCCGCTGAGATCAAGATTGCGGATGCCGGCAGTTTCACTGTATTTTTGCGGAGCATTTTTGATATCCATTGCCACATAATTAACAAGTCCCTCTTCAACAAGGTACTTCAGCTGATCCGGACTGCTGCCGTTTGTATCCAGCTTGACTGCATAGCCCATGTCCTTGATTTTTTTCAGAAATCCTGCCAGCTCCGGATTTAGCAGAGGCTCCCCGCCGCTGATGCAGACACCATCCAAAATTCCTTTTCGCTTTTCCAGAAAGCTAAGCACATCCTCTTCCTGCAGCTCCGGCATGTTTTCCGGCAGAAAGACAAGGTCACTGTTCTGGCAGAAGGGGCATCGGAAATTGCAGCCGCCTGTGAAAATCGTGCTCGCCATTTTCTGCGGGTAATCCAGCAGAGTCAGCTTTTGAATACCGAACAGCTTGATGCCTGCTTCTTCCTGCTGCTCGTATCTGCGTGCGTTTTCACTCAGACGGCTGAGCGTTGCTTCAAACTGCTGCAGCTCCTGTGCACCGATATCCTTGGATAAAAGCTCCCACCACTGCTGACGAATCATATAGATATCACGGATGATGTCCTTTGTTTTATCAGTCGTATATAGCAATCGGATACGTTTATCCTGGGGACTGCTCTGTGTAGTCACATAACCAAGCTCCTCCAGACGGGAAATGCTTTTCGTGATGGTCCCTTTATCAAAACAGCCCTTTTGCGCAAGCTGCTGCATGTTCAGCCCCTCCTGCTCATAAATAAGAATCAGAAAGAGAATCTGTGCTGCATTGATATCGTGTCCGCTCAATTTCTTATCATAATATTTCTGACCGCAGCGGTACAGAATCGAGGTGTTTAAATACAAATAGTTGCTATTATCCATGTCTTCCCTCCAATGGTTGACCACTCAACTATAAGAATGATAGCATACAAAAGTTGAACATTCAACCTTTGTAAAGAATGTAACAAATGAAAAGCAAAGTCATTACAAATTTTTATAATTGTATAAATTGGATAGGTAATCTTTTATAAAAAATAAAAAAGGTTTTGCAAAAATTTTGATACGGGGTAGAGAGCAGCCTCGTTCTGTGCTAGGATAATAGGGAAGGTGAAATTCATGAGAATGCAGTTGTTTTTACTTTTGTGTCTGTTGCTTCTTATCCTTATGCAGCTGTTTTTCTGGCATATGATAAAGAAGATGTATAAGAAAAAGCAGATCCGTTATGCTTTATTGATATTATCTCTGCTAGGCAGCGTTTTTCTGATTTATCGCTTTACACCGTTTTTTGCGATGTACAAGGATGCGATGCCGATGCGGGGGGCACTTGTTTTGGTACTGAACAGTGTATATGTAGCGCAGATGACAGGCTTTTGTCTACTTGCTTTGCTGCACAAGCTGTACTGCAGAAGGTATTCCAAGGAGTTTCATTCAAGGCTCTATGTGCTTGCTTCTGTTGTCATGCTTTTGTTTTCCGTATATGGAATCGGGTGTGCAGCCCGTGTAAAGGTGCATCAGGAAATTGTTGAATTAAAGGGAGTGAAACAGGAACAAAAACTTCTGTATATCACTGACCTGCATGCAGGTACAACGCTTTCTTCACCTTATAATACTATAAAGCGTCTGGCTGGGAAATGTGATATAGTGCTGCTTGGCGGAGATTTATTTGATGAATCAACTTCACAAAAGGATATGGAAGCTCTTTGTACAATGCTTTCCGATTTGCATAAAGATGTTTACTATGCAGGCGGGAATCATGAGCTGTTACAGAAGCGGCGCAGGGAATATGAGGCAATGCTGCGCTCTGCAGGTGTGCATATTTTGCAGGATGAATCTGCAGTGGTGAACGGTGTCAGAATAATCGGACGAAGGGATCGGGGAGAAGAAAGACGCTCCTGGTCTTCCCTTACGAAGGAATATCAGGGGAATGAGCCTGTGATTTTACTGGAGCATCGCCCGGAATCTGTAGAAGAGTCCTTGGATGCACAGTTGCTGCAGCTATCCGGACACACGCATAACGGTCAGATTTTCCCGAATACTGTGCTGACCAGAATCCCGTACCCAAGAGCATATGGCAGCTATGATGTCGGCTATCGCATGCTGGTATCGTCAGGAGCAGGCACATGGGGCTTTCCGATGCGGGTCGCATCCCATAATGAAATTTTGTTCGTTACGATACGGCCAAAGTGATGCATGCAGGATACAAAAAAAGAGAATGCGATTTCAGTATTGTTCACTGGAATTTGATATTCTCTTTTTACTCGCTTGTGCATGGGATTGAAGAACACGTAATCAGTCTGTAGGCTTTCCGTTTTCAAGATTTGTCTCGATGGCACTTTTCGCACTGGACAACAGCTTCAGGATGATATCGGAAAGCATCTTTTTAGTCTGCTTGTCCGTGCGGTTTAATGCTTTCAAAATCAGAGCAGTGCTATGCATCCGGTTTTCATTCATTTCCTTAAAGGAGGCGGCATTGGTGTTGCTGAGTATCTGAAACACAGCATCCGTGAAGGCTTCTCTCTGGGAGCGGTCCAGCTCACTGATCCAGTGCTTGATGGTGCTGTCCAGAACGATGCTCTGGCGATCTAACGCATCCATTCGTACGAAATCAGGACCAAGCACCTCCCAGGAATAGGGGTCATGCTGCCATAGGGAAATCTGTGTACTGGAAATCACAGTATAATGCTCCTCATGCTCCATCAGCATACCGACAACGCTGGATTGTGGAACAAAGGTTTCTATACGCTGTGCAATAGAGCGATAGCCTGCTGCTTGCAGCGTTTCTGCGGCAAAACCCGGGCCGTCGTGATTGTATACCCGCTGTATCCGATTCTGTATAGCGAAAGAACAAAATGCAGCTGCATAGACCGCAAGGTTTCCACCCTTGGAATGCCCGCATAGGATTATACGCCGGTCGGGATATGCAATTGCCATCGCCTCCCAATACTGTACCGCTTCCTTTTGGGAGGGAATGGTGTCCAGAAAGGTCATATTGAAATCCTCTTTCCATCCAACAAGTGTATTATCTGTTCCGCGATAGGTTATCAGCATGACATCATCTTCCAACAGACAGGTGAGGGCAGAAAACTGTTTTTCCATAGAGGGATCCAGATGGTCGACATATCCACATAGTATTACATTCCCATATCGATTGCCTTCTGCCATTTTATGCAGCAGCTGCAGGTCTTCCTTTACGCGGAAGTGAATTTCCTCCGGATTTATCGCCCTTATAATTTCAGAAGCACGCTTGACATAGAGCATGTCCTGTTTGTCAAACACCGGCTGCAGTCGCAGATAGGATAGACAGCTGCATATGAGGGTATCCACTGCACAGCAGGGAACTTTTGAAAACGTTAAATCATTTCTCCATGTAAGATAATCAAACAGATTGCTCATACTATCATTCTCCTATGTTTTTTTCAGGTGTATCCATTACCACTTTGAAGGTGGTCTGCTCTGGAAGCAGGTGCTTATTGTTTTCATGAGGGAGGACCTGCATGTAAGATACCTCCATAAAACGCTGTGTCGCTTTTTCCTTCATTCACATTTTCAGTCAGCACAATAAGGCGAAGGAGATTGTATGCGGTGAAGACTGTATAAGACAGGTTTCTTGCTGAATCGTCCACCGTTCCCTGAAAATAGTTCACATCGCACTTCCATAGTATTTATATAAAAAAAGTCCTTTTTCAAGGACTGTTTTTCTGAATGGTGGGAACGGTGGGACTTGAACCCACACGGGATTAACTCCCAACGGATTTTAAGTCCGTTGCGTCTGCCTATTTCGCCACGATCCCAACAATAATGGAGGTTCCGATCGGATTTGAACCGATGATCACAGAGTTGCAGTCTATTGCCTTACCACTTGGCTACGGAACCATCTGACATATTCTTTTTGAAACATGTTGCTTTAATATTATACAATAATTTTTAGAAATTGCAATAGGCATTTTTCCTTTTTATAGCTTTTTTTGGAAGATTTGTCACTATTCACGGATCTAATTGCAGATAATAGCATAGATAAGGGCAAAAACGAAATTACGTAGGGCAGTAAACTCATACAGAAAGGAGCACACGCTATCATATCACTGATTGATTTGTTATACCTACATGAATCGTAACCTCCCATGTTTATGAAGAAACAGGAGATTAAAACAAGAATATCGAGATTGGCGCAAGCACTATAAAATATTGTAGAAAACAGCAAGCAGGGATTTTCACAGGCTTTTACTTTAGGTTCGTTGCAAAAGGGAGAATTCAAATCCAATTGATAAATTACGATAGGATTGCATTCTCCTTTAGTTAAAATTAACCACAATCGAGTAAGAACCTTTCCACAATATGGCTTTTTAACATACTCATAGAACACAGGCCAATCAAGCTGACGGAGCACAGCTGATAAAAGTAGCTGATTACAGTCCTATACATATGATTAAATAGACACCGCGCTTTTCTTTCTGTACATGTACCATAGAATCAAAATTCCAAAGGATGGGAATGAAAAAGAATCTGTCCAAATCTTTTTGTTCGTTTCAAAATGAGAAATACATTTTAGAATATGAACAAAATATGATTAAAAATTCAGTTGTATTTTTCTTATTTGCATAATATAATCTAAAATATGAACAAATAACTGGAGATGATACTATGAAATTGTTCACAGTGGGACCTGTTGAGATGTATCCTGAAACATTACAGGTCAGCGGTACACAGCTGCCATACTTTCGCAATGATGAATTCTCATCCATCATGAAGGAAAACGAACAGCAGCTGCTGACCTTATGCGGCTGTCGTAAAGGAAGAGCATTGTTTCTGTGCGGCAGCGGAAGTGCAGCAATGGAGGCGGTTGTTGCCTGCAGCTTTCGCAGACAGGACAAGGTACTGATACTTCGCGGAGGGAGCTTTGGCGAGCGCTTTGTGCAGCTGTGCAGAATTTACGGGATACCCTATGATGAGCTGTGTCTGCAGGAGCTGGAGGCATTGCGAAAGGAACACCTGGACGCTTTTTTTCAAAATGAATATTGTGCCCTGCTTGTCAATCTGCATGAAACAAGCACCGGACAGCTTTATGATATTCAGCTGCTTTCTGCATTTACGAAAGCAAAGAATATGTATCTGATTGTGGATGCCATCAGCAGCTTTATGGCTGATCCACTGGATATGGACCAAATGGGAATCGATGTCCTGATTCTTTCCTCTCAGAAAGCACTGGCATTGTCCTGTGGATTGTCCATGGTGGTTTTGCAGGAATCCTTCTATCGCGATATGGTCGAGCCCAAAGATGATATCTGCCTGTATTTGAGCTTAAAGGAGCATGCACGCAATATGGAGAGGGGACAGACTCCCAACACACCGGCAGTGGGTATCCTTATGGAGCTTCATGAGCGATTGCAGCACTTACAGGGGGATGGCTTTGTCCTTGAACAGCAGCGGATCGCAACGCGTGCTGCCTACTTTCGAAGCAGAGTTCAAAAGCTGGGAATACAGCTTCCACACTTTCCTCTCAGCAACGCCCTGACTCCACTGCTGTTTGACGGTGATGCGCAGAAGGTTTATCAGTTTCTGAAAAAGAACTATGCCATCACACTGACCCCGAGCGGAGGAGCAATGAGGGAGCGTATGCTGCGTGTGGGGCATCTGGGAAATCTGAAGCTGTGTGATTATGATGCCCTGTGCGACGGGCTGAGGGAGTATGGAAAATGAAAGCAATTCTAATGGCAGCCGGTATGGGTACCCGCATCGCCACGAAAACAAATGAACCGAAGTGTTTGCTGGATATCGGCAACGGGCCTCTGATTCGTCATACGGTCGAGCTGCTGCTGAACAATCATATGGAGGTATGCATCTGTCTGGGCTTTAAAGGATATCTGATCAGGGAAGCACTCCGTGATTATCCAATCACGTTTTATGAAAATCCGTTTTATAGGGTTACCAACAGCATCGCATCCCTCTGGTTTTCCAGAGAACAGCTGGATGAAGCACAGGATCTTCTGCTTGCGAATGCGGATGTTTTCTGGCAGCAGGATATTCTTGACCTTCTGCTTGCGGATCAGCGTGGAATCGTTTTACTGGCAGACAGCTCCCGCAGATTGAGCGGAGATTACTTTTTCCATTGTGAAAACGGAATCCTGACAGATTATGGAAAGGATATGCCGGAGGCTGAGCGTACCAGTGAGTATGTCGGTATTGCCCGGATACAGAAGCAGGAGATCGCCTGCTTTCGCAAACAGCTGGAGCTGCTCGTCCAGGAAGGTGATTATCAGCTTTGGTGGGAGAATACACTGTATTCCATGATACCGCAGAAGCAGATTCCGGTACAGGATATCGCAGGGCACTACTGGTCGGAAATCGATGTTCTGCAGGATTATGAAAATATACTGGACTATGTGCACCGGCATCCACAGTGTCTGTAACCTGCGCAGCCAATGCGGAGGTAAGCACATAAAAATAAAATTAGACTTATCACAGCCAGGCATGAGGTCTGGTCTTGATAAGTCTTTTTTGTGCCGTATACCGGCAGCCTGATTTGAATATCGTGTACATGCTGGAAAGGCTTCTTTCAACGGCATGCTTATTTCTTTCGCACATGAAGCTGATTATCCATAGGAATCGAGGCATCCTCCATATCCATATAATTCATATATGCGTAGGTGATGCTCAGCTTTTTTCCATGGAGCCTGCGATAGTATCGGATATAATCCATCGCGGACAGATCACTGGTAATATAATTCTTATAATGAAACAGCATCGACATTTCCAGCTTATCGCTTGCCTTATGCATGAAATCCACCAGCTCGCCACTTGTTTTCAATCCGGTATCCGGCAGTGTCAGCCCGACATCCCTGCTGAAGGTTTTCATATGCAGATAGATGCTGTGATCATAATCGACATGCAGAAAATTACCGACACTCTCTGTGATACACTCCCGGTTTGTCTCCATTTTTACATTGGACAGCGGTGCAGCATAGCCTTGTGCACAGGCGATCGGTACGAGCAGATCCGCAGGCAGAAAGCCGATTTGCAGACTGTCATCCTCTTTGATGCGTACATCGATCAGCCACGCCAGATCATCACTCATCAAGAGAAGCCGTTCTTCCTTTTCCGCAGCGTGTACGCCGCCCAGCTGCAGCAGCATGCAGATAACCAGCAGAATCGGCAGTTTATGCTTCATGAAACTCCTCCTTTCCTTTTTCTAGTATACGTCAGGGGAAAAAGGGTTATACAAAACTTGCAATATGTTCAAATAGCATTGGAATTGTTGCAAAATTGTAATAGTGAAATGCGAAAATAAGATTGAAATGTTTTCTTAATGTGATAAAATGGGTACTACATGAACAAAGATAGGGTTGAGGTGTATGAAAAAGCTGATTCTTGCCATGATTGTAATCACCATGGCTTTACTCGTAAGCATATCCAACGAACAGCATACGATTATCGTCTACTCCTCCATGGAACAATTCCGTGGAGAGGAGCTGCAGAAGCAGCTGAATGAAAAATTTCCGGATTTGCATGTGATGGTCATGTATGTATCCACCGCCAAGGCTGCGGCAAAGATATCTGTGGAGCAGGAACAAAGCGATGCGGATATCGTCGTTGGTCTGGAAACCTCCTACATGGAGAAAATTAAGGATCAGCTGGCGGATATCAAGGGAAAGAGCCGTCTGCAGTATTTGAATGGTCTGGCACCCGAGGATCATGGCAACGCGTATGTGACCTGGGAACGGCAGGCAGGAGCCTTAATCATCAATACGGATGTCTTGAAAAAGCATAAGCTCAGTGAACCGAAAACCTATGAGGATCTGCTGGATCGCAAATACTATAATCTGATTGCCATGCCTGATCCGAAATCCAGTGGCACCGGCTATTTCTTCTTCAAAAATCTGGTGAACACCATGGGAGAAGAAAAAGCACTGGCTTATATTGACAAGCTGGAATTCAATGTCAAGCAGTTTACGGAATCCGGCAGCGGACCAATCAAGCTGCTCATTCAGGGTGAGATCGGCATTGGGCTGGGACTGACCTTTCAGGCGGTCAATCAGATTAACACCGGCTCTCCCTTTAAAATTATCTATCCAAAGGAAGGCTCCCCCTATTCTCTGACGGGCACCGGTCTGATGAAGCGTCATGCGGATGATCCCGATGTACAAAGGGTGTTTGATTTCATCATCAACGATTTTCTGCTATATGATAAGGAGCATTTCTCACCGGAGGTTATCCTGCAAAATCAGAAGAATACGATACAAAATTATCCGACACACATCCCATATGCCGATATGAGCGGTATTGAGGACATACATGAAAAAGAAAGGCTGCTGGACTTATGGAAGTATTAGAAAAAGAGAAGCTGATCGTTCGCGATCTGTATAAAAATTTTGATGGCAAGGATGTATTGAAAACGATATCCTTCACTGTGCATGAAGGGGAATTTCTGAGTGTGCTGGGACCCAGCGGCTGCGGCAAGACAACCCTTCTGCGAATCCTGATCGGACTGGAACAGCAAACCAAAGGGCAAATCCTGATGGACGGGGAGGATATTTCCCACCTCAAGCCGAGTGAGCGAAATATGGGAATCATATTCCAAAACTATGCACTGTTTCCCAACATGACCGTATTGGAAAATGTGGAATATGCATTGAAGCTGCGCCCTGGAAAAAAAGCGGAAAGTCGAAAAATCGCCTTGCAGACACTGGATGCGATTGGAATGAGCGATCAGACTGAAAAACGTCCCTCCCAGTTATCCGGTGGACAGCAGCAGCGTGTGGCAATCGCAAGAACACTGGCGCTGAATCCGAAAATCATATTGCTGGATGAACCGATCAGCGCATTGGATGTGAGCATGCGCGAGGTCATGAAAAAGGAGCTGAAGGACATTCAGAGACGCTTTCATTCCACCATGATCTTTATTACCCATGAGCAGGAGGAGGCATTCTATCTGTCCGATCGCATCATGGTCATGAGTGAGGGAAATATCGAGCAGATCGACACACCGCAAACTATCTACCACCATCCGGCCAACCGGTATATTCAGAGCTTTGTCAATGCACATCTGGACGGTAAGCTGGAAAGTCTGTGTAAATGTACAGGGAAACAGGTCTATGAGCAATAAACGCTATCAGGTCTCCCGTGTCCTTGTGGCCCTGTTTCTGTTTTTCTTTGTCATCTGTCCGCTGATCACCCTGCTGATACATATCGATATGAAAGATATTCAAAAGGTACTCACATCCCCGCAGTTTCAGCCAATGGTGATCAATTCCTTATGCACCACCATTCTGGCAACCCTGTTATCCGTATCGCTGGCCTTTGTCCTCGCCTGGTTTATGAACCGTTCCCATATCCGGCATCGCTCCGTTTTCACAATGCTGTTCACCCTGCCGATGCTCATTCCTTCCATATCACATGGGATGGGGCTGGTTCTGCTGTTCGGAGATAACGGCATCATATCCAATCTGCTGCACATGAGGTTTTTCCTATACGGCTATGTCGGTATTATTTTAGGCTCCATTCTGTATTCCTTTCCGGTTGCCTTTCTAATGCTGAACGATACCTTTCAATATGAGGACTACACGACCTATGAGGCTGCCAGCGTGCTTGGCTTATCCAAGCGCCAGCAGTTCTTCACCATTACGCTGCCCAATATCAAGGGCCCGCTGATCAGCGTTATATTTTCTGTCTTCACGATGATATTCACCGACTACGGTGTACCGCTTGTCGTCGGTGGGAAATCCATCACTCTTCCGGTATATATGTATCGTGAGGTCATCGGACTGCTTGATTTTTCGAAGGGAGCCATCATCGGAATCCTGCTGCTGATTCCTGCAGTTATCGCCTTTGTGCTTGATTTGAGAAATGAAAACAAGAGCAGCAGCTCCACGGTTACGCGCTCCTATCAGATTGCGCCGAATGCGAAGCGTGACCGCATCGCCTATATCGTATGCATTGCCACGGTTGTTTTTCTCTCTTTGCCGCTGATCACCTTTGCCGTGCTTTCCTTTGTCCGTCATTATCCAACCGATCTTTCCCTGACACTGGACAATATTACGCAGGCGATGGATCTGGGAGTACGCATGTATTTGAAAAATTCATTGGCGATTGCAATGCTGACCTCTATGATCGGCGTCTGTCTGACCTATTTAACAGCCTTTATGACAGCCCGTAATGCATCACAGCTATCCAGTCGTGTTTTGCATCTGGTGTCCATGATATCCCTAGCCATACCCGGCGTCGTTCTCGGTCTGAGCTATGTGCTCTTTTACAAGGGAAGCTTTCTGTATGGCGGCATTGCAATTCTGGTGCTCGTCAACATCACGCATTTCTTTGCCAATCCTTATCTGATGGCATACAATTCGCTCCAGCAGTTTCACAGCAATCTGGAGGATATCTCCACAGCGATGGGCATTTCCCGTTTCCGTATGCTGAAGGATGTCTACATTCCCTGCACAAAGGGAACCATTGTAGAGATGTTCAGCTATCTGTTCGTCAATTCCATGGTGACGATATCCGCAGTATCCTTTCTGGCCAATTTTCGCAACATGCCGCTTTCGCTGCTGATACCGCAATTTGATTCGCAGTCACTGATCGAGGCAACCGCCTTTATCTCTGTTGTGATTTTACTTGTCAATCTGATTGTGAAGCTGCTTGTATATGTGGTGAAAAGAAAGCTGATCAAGGATCATGAGGCTTAGCGGGAGGCTTTCTCCTGTGTATTTCGAGTATTTGCAAAACCGCTGTACTCTGCTATAATGATAAAAGCGCTGTAAAGAGGAGATAAGTATATGAACCTTACATTAAATCAGTTTGAAACCCTTGTGTATATCGAACGCCATCAAAACGACAAATGCACCCAGAGAAGACTGGCAAAAAAGCTGGATCTTTCTCTCGGTGTCATCAATAAAACCCTGACGGAGCTGCAGGACAGCGAGGTGATCAAAACCAGAGGCAGCTCTATGTACGATGTTACCCTCAAGGGCTACGAGGTACTGGAGCCCTATCGCGTGAAGAAGGCGATCTTTCTTGCGGCCGGCTTTGGATCCCGCATGGTTCCGATCACCTTAAATACACCCAAGCCACTTGTTCTGGTACATGGAAAGCGCATCATAGAAACCCTGCTAGATGCTGTCGTGGCTGCAGGGATCGAGGATATCACAATTGTGCGCGGCTATCTGGGAGAGCAGTTTGACGTACTCCTGCACAAATATCCGAAAATCAAATTCATTGAGAATCCTCTGTTTAACGAAACCAATAATATTTCCAGTGCCTATCTGATTAAGGATATGATGTGCAATGCCTATGTGCTGGAAAGCGATCTGTTGCTGTACAATCCGGAAATTATTCGTAAATATGAATATACGACGAATTACTGCGGTATTAAAATGGACGTTACCGATGACTGGTGCTTCTATACCCGAAAGGGCTATATCAGCAGACTTGCCGTAGGTGGCAAGGACTGTCATCAGATGGTGGGAATCTCCTTCTGGAATAAGGAAGATGGAGAGAAAATGGCGAAGGATATCGAAGAGGTGTTTAAAATGCCGGGCGGTAAGGAAAAGTATTGGGATGAGGTGGCATTGCGTGAAAAGCTGTCCAATCACAAGGTCATAGTAAAGCCGGTCCGTAAGGAGGATATCGTGGAAATCGACACGTTCAAGGAATTGAAGCAGATCGATCCCATCTATAATGTTTAACAAGGAATTTCACCAGGTAAAAAGCTTTCATTACGGAAAGAGATGCAGGAGGCTATTTCATGCATCTGGAATAAGATGGAGCCACAATCGTCTTATGCGTAAAAAGCCTTACCGAGGAACTTCCTTTTTCTCTGTTTCGGATAGAACAAGGAATATCCTGTGCATGGGCGCTGTAAAGCTGGACAGGATATAAAAGAGGAAAGGCTGTGTGCAAATGAATCCAAAAATCTATGAATTTGATGCCGTGCTGCAAAAGGTTGATGGTATCGATGGTGCCTATATCGAGTTTCCGTGGGATGTAAAAGAAGAATTTCAAAAGGGGAGGGTCTACGTACATGCGACATTTGACAATGTGGCGTATGATGGCTCCCTTGTCCGCATGAAGACTGTCCGCCATATTTTAGGTGTGCGCAAGGATATCCGCGCTAAAATAGGGAAGCAGCCGGGAGACAGCATTCATGTTACCATACAGGAAAGAAGCCGCTGAGGAAGCAGATTCCAAAGCGGCTTTTATACGTATTCATCTACCGGGGCATAGCGTATCCGCTGCTGTGCTGTGGGGATACCTCCGTATACAGTGTGCCATTGTCCGTTTTCCAACACCTCATATTGGGCAAAGGCACAGGGAAGCCCGTTCGCATGCAGAAAATCAGCACTGTCCATGAGCTGGAAATGAAGATGGGGGAACATGGAATTGCCACTGTGTCCGATGCTGCCGATAAAATCTCCTGCTTTGACATACTGTCCAACAGCCACCGCAATCGAATTCGGCTGCAGGTGACAGAAGGCGGCATAAATCGTATCTGTATACTGGATTATTACGGCATTTCCGCTGATTTCACATATTTCTTGGTTCTGCCTGCGACGACTGTTTTTAAAAGCCATCAGGGCATCAGAGAAAAACCAGGCGCGTTTTCTTTCTCTGCAGCCATCCATCACATATACAACCCTTCCATCACATGGGGCATACACAGGCAATCCATAGCAATAGCACGAAGATAATGCGACACCGAATAACAGATACGAAAGGACATGGGAGCGATAGCAGGGATGTCCTCTTTTTTTCCAGTTCAGCTGCAGAAAGTCATAGGCGTATCTGGTACCCAGCGCATTTGTGCCATGACTGGGGATGCGGCTTCCCGGTGTATTGGGCGTATTCCATTCGCCAATTAACGGAAAACGCATAAGAATCGGCTTATTCATTGCAGGCATGGGGAGCTTCGGCTGCACCGTCCTTATACATAAGTCTGCGCAGACCCTCGAAAAATACATGTAAATCCTCTTCGACGGAAGAAAAGCTGAGCTCTTCCTTTTGCATTGTTCTGATTTTTTCCAGCATCAGATCACCAAACCCTTTACAGGAGCAATAGAGAATCTGCATACATGCGGCTTCCTCCAGCTGCGATATAAACAGACTGTGATCATATTGTTCAAACAAATCGGTACAGTCCTTCGTCCTGCACTTTTTCAGCCTTTGTTGCAGGTCTTCATCAAATATCCGGATATCCATGCTCGCATACATTTTGAAAAAATCGAATACCCATGGATATGCATACAGCAGGCGCAGCTGTAACCGATATGCACCATGAAGCCGTTTGATTACATCCGGCTCTGTACAATCCAGCTGTCTGTAATACTCCTTATTGAGCAGGTCGAAGAAGTATTCGTAAACGAAGAGAAACAGCTGCTGTTTATTACCAACATAGTGAAACATAAGCGGCTTGGAAAGTCCGGCTTCCTTTGCGATTCTGTTTGTAGAAGCCTGCTCATAGCCGTACTCTGCGAATTCTCTCAATGCAGCGTTCAACAGTGCTGCTTTTCGCTGTTCCTGAAGCTGTGGCGTTATTGCGGACATATATATCCTCCTTATCTGTTTTTACCTAATAGGTCAATAACAGTATACCATCGTTTATCTAATAGGTCAATACATGCTGCTTTATCCTACAAAATACGTGTTGCTTTATATAATTGAAATCACTATAAAAAAAGCGTTTCAACACGAGTTCTTTCTCACTTTAGGGTGTATGCAAAAGGAAGACTTTCTTCTATTGATAACTACAATAGTTTGGAAGTCTCCCTGTTTTAAGTTTGCCTACCATCGAGTAGAACCTCGACACGAAATACTGTGGAAAAGCTTCTGTCACCTTGCTTTTAAAAAAAATAAACGATATCATGCTTCATCGAAATAAAACAGGTCTTCAAATTTCTGCTCGAGGGCAATACACAGGATGAGAGCAAGCTTGGCGGTCGGATTGAACTGGCCTGTCTCAATGGAGCTGATGGTGTTGCGCGAAACACCGACAAGCTCTGCCAGCTGTGTCTGAGATAGGTGCATAGCGGTACGGGCCTGCTTCAGCCGGTTGCGTAGAATCAGTTCTTCCTTCAGCATAACAGCTTCCACAGAAACAGAACGAGGAACATGAGAAACAGTGCAGTATAAAAAATGGAAAGAAATAGCTCATGCCGTTTTTTCATGAGGCGGTATTTCATAAGGAACAGTGTGCTTAGTATGCCGAAATAGATCAGCCAGCTTTCCATACTGACCTGTCCGGTTACAGCGACCTCCATGACTGCGACAAAGCAGCATAGCAGCATGCCGACCTGTGCTGCGATTCTGCTTGCTTTTTCAAGACTTTGCAGCTCTATAATATCCATGCCTTTGTTTTCATTTCTGCTCCTTGCGAGGATCTCTTCTTTATTCATAGGGTATTCCGCCTTTCTTGCCAAGTACACTTGGTAACTTAAGTATATCATACCAAGTGTACTTGGCAATATGAATGACAAGTTTTCTTGGTATTTTTTATCTTCATTGTTTTTCTGCAATAATTCTGCTAGAATGCAGATAGAGAATTCATGTTGTTTTTACGATAAGGAATATACATGAATAAGGAGGCACCTATGAACTATTACGATCAGCATGTCCATTCCAGTTTTTCCTTTGATTCACAAACAGAGCTGTCTGACTATCTGAAGCATGCGGATGGTTGCTTTGTGACTACCGAGCACGTGGATTTGGAAAATTCCGCCAACCATTTCATGGATAGCTGGATGGACTATGACCGCTATTCTTTATATCTTGAGAATTTGCAGAAAAATACAGACATCCGACTTCTGAAAGGTGTGGAAATCGGCTGGCTCAGAAAACATCATGGACGGCTTATGGCCTGGCTGCAATGCAAGCAATTTGATATTATCCTGCTCAGTATACATCAGAACGGAATCTTTGATTATATGGATGAGGAAGCTAAAAAGCATGATATCATCTATATTCTGCGTTCTTATTTCCAGCAGATGCTCGATGCGCTGCGCAGTGGTATTCCAGCCAATGTTCTCAGTCATTTTGATTATGTCAGTCGCATACAGGATGTTGATACCGATACATTTCTCACCATTGCACATCCGTATATGGAGAAAATATTTCCGGAAATGATTAAGCGTGGCATTGCCCTGGAGCTGAATACCCGCAGTATGTTTCAGTATGGACAGCTGCCTTTATATGAAATCGTGGTGGACTGGTATATACAGATGGGAGGAAGGATGTTTACCATGAGCTCGGACGCGCACAAAGCGCAAGCCTATGCCTACCATTTTGATGAGGGAAAGGAATTTCTGCGGCGGCATGATATTTCAAAGCTGACAGTCTTTCAGGAAGGAAAGCCGATTGAAATTGCGTGGGAATAAGACCGTTATGATATGGAAGGTAACACATGCGTTCTTATATCATAAGGGATGTATCTTTGTGTAGTGTTCACGCATGCAGCAAATCATGAATACGTATTGATTGACTTTTTGGGTAGGGAAGCATGCGATTCTCATCCTATCAGGATGATAGTACGAATGCGGTATAGTAGGAAATGATGAAAACAGGCGATTTCATGCGGTTAAAAGAATCAGCATGAGAAATCTGTGTTAGCTAAAGAATCCCGTAGTTGTTTGGGTCAAACATAAGCAGGTATAAGGAGAGCGGCAAAAATCAGTATGGTGCCGGCTCTTTTTTTAAACATATCCGATTCCTTGTTATTGCATTCTGGAGAGACGCAGAGTACTCATGTATAGCAAAAATGTAAACGACAGTTTCTAGGATAACTGGAAAAGACATGATATGATAGATCTATCAGGGAGGCGAGTTCATGTTTCATTTAAAAATGATAGAGTATAGGAAAAAGAATATGATGACACAAGAAGAATTAGCTGATAGATTAGGTGTCTCCAGACAAACGATTACAAAATGGGAGAAGGGAACGATTCTGCCGAGTTTGGAATATCTGATTGATTTGTCTCGGTTATTTGGAGTAACGATTGATCATTTGGTTAAGGATGATGATTGTATATGTGAAAGTTCACATCAGGTTCACACAACAGCCCTCGCGGAATTTTTAGTAACTGCCAAGCAATCAACCTATGCGGCGCAGAAAAATAAAACAGAAGGGACAAGACAAGGCTCCCATGACTATATGTTTTCCAGAAATCCATATACATACCGAGATTCATTCTTTGGCGCTTCCTGTTTTTCCGGTCAGGAGCTGGTTTACAGGGATGCTCAGGCCTGCTGGAGTATGAATTATTACGGAACAGTTTTACATGAAGCCTTTCATGGTGATTTTTTGAAAGAGGCACTTATGCTTGTCGATACGCAAAGACCCTATAGGGGACCTGCTATGTACAGAAAAGGAGAATATACCTATATTTCAGAAGTAGAAGGAGACATCTGTTTATTTCAAGGTCATGAAAGCATATTTTATCAGACGCAGAAAATATATGAGGGCTGTTTTCACGGCGGAGTGATTCGATAGGGAAAGGCGTGATAAGCTGATTTTATTAAATAATCTGATCCGGTATGATCTGTATCAAAATCAGTGACTGTACGCAGTTGGAAACGGAGGCAATTATGCAGAATAAATATCAGCAGAAATACACAGAGATATTTCAACAAATCGGGGACCACGCCAAACTGGTACTTGCGACTTCTCTTAACAACAAGGTTTCCGCTAGAACAATGAGTTTCGTCATTCTGGAGGGAAGCCTTTACTTTCAAACGGATAAAGGGATGCGTAAATATAAGGATATAAAGGGAAATCCAAATGTTGCATTATGCTTCTCCAATATTCAGCTTGAAGGAATTTGTGAGGATCGGACGACCTATCGAGCATGAGGACTTTTGCAGACTGTTTCAACAACACTTGCCATCGTCCTTTGAAGCCTATAGCCAGCTTCCAAATGAAAGGTTATTTGTAGTGAGGCCAACGTTCATTCAAAGATGGAGCTATATCAATGAATCGCCAATGATAGAAAGACTCTATCTTCATGAAAAGCAGTATCATGAAGAAGCCTATCTGAACGATGATTGAACGTATATGATTTGTAATAGTTACTGGGATATGAGCATACGGATATCATCTGTATGTCTGCCATAAGCCCTGCGGATAAAAAACCGCAGACTGTGGATTACGTTACTGTGATGTAATCTGTTTTCTACGGTTTTTTGTATATGTTCATATAGAGCCTGATGCAGAGGTTTATATAAGAGAACTGCCATAGCCGCCAAATGCATGACCTGATTGTGAGAAAGTGCAGTTTCAATGGCTCGTATTAAAACTGCAGCTCCGTAATAGAGCTTGTCTGGAATGCCTGATTACATTGACTATACCAGTGTAATTTCGATCCACTAGCGCTGAAATATGCAATTAGTGCTTTCTTCATCCTAACTCCTCCTTTATGATTGATATAAAGATTCATACGCCTTTACTATACAACTTAAAGTTCACTATAAGTCAAGTGTAAAATATAAAAACCTAGGTATGCTTGAAAAGCATGCAGATAGACTGCATGCCACTGTAAAGAAGTTGATAAGCGTTTGTAGCGATAGGATGAAGGTATTTTTACTATAAGAAAGAAATATGATACCCTATCTTTTCATGAATGTAGAAGTACGGACAGCTATGCTTTGAAGGTAAGTGATGCATATCCATGTACTGCTTTTTCATCATACTTGCTCCATGGCAGTATGTTTGCAGAGAAACTGTGTTGTACAAACAATCAAGAGTTAGAGGTTACGCTAGATCTCCTGCATTTTTCACTATGCTTCAGCACCATGCCTTCCTTCATGGAATTTGCTTCTACTTTCGGCGTTGTTTGAAGAACAGCATGCTATTCCCCAATCCAGGATTTGATTTGTTCCAGGCTGTGATAGCCGCTGACACTTCCCTGTATGGAGCCATTCTGCATATATACCAGTGTTGGAATGCTCATAACCTGAAACATGCCGGCCAGCTGAGGCTCTTCATCAATGTTGATTTTCACGATTTTTGTATGTTCCGCCTCTTCGCTGATCTGTTCGATGACCGGCTTCAGCATCTGACAGGGACCGCACCAGTCTGCATAGAAATCAATGAGGACAGGCTCTGTGCTGTCCAGTATTTCCTCTTCATAATTCCCGCTTGTTACATGTATTGTCATAATCATGACCTCCTTGCTTTATCTTACGCATAAAGCATACTACCGGCGAACAAAAACTTCAGTGACTTTATCACATTCCTGAAATATACAGCCTGTCCTACAGCTCCTGTACTAGGATAAGCGTGTAATCATACAAGGAGGGAAAAACAGTTTTTGAGGAGGCAGGTTTTTTATGCAGTGACTTTTTCCGGCAGTGAAGGAAAAACGGCAGGGCGTATTGAATCACACCGCCCATCGTTCTATAATGGAGAAAGATACAAAAGGGTTCAGGTATGCATGCTTTTACCAAGATTGTGAAGGCTTGCTTCCGAATGCATCTGTATACCTGAAAGGAGAGGAGATTTTATCATGGCATTTTATACGATTCTATTCAGTCCCTGCGGCGGAACAAGGCGCATTGCTGAAATACTGGAGCGTGAATGGAAGGAAGAACAACGTATCTGTATCGACCTTTGTGATCTACAGGTAACAAAAAGTCTTCTTTATTTTAAAGAGGATGATACCTGCATCATAGCTATGCCTTCCTATGGAGGAAGAGCACCACAAACAGCATTGCAGCGACTGCGTGTCATACAGGGAAATCATGCTTCTGCTATTCTGGTATGCAGCTATGGCAATCGTGCCTATGAGGATACTCTGCTGGAGATGAAGGAACGTGCACAGGAAAGCGGCTTTGTGTGCCGTGCCGCGATCGCGGCTGTTGCCGAGCATTCCATCATGCATCAGTATGGAGCCGGACGTCCCGATGCACAGGATACACAGGAGCTTAATGTATTTGCCCGTCAGATACGGGAGCATTTGGAAAAGGATGCGGCATGTGAGCTGCAAGTAACGGGAAACCATCCGTATAAGCCCTATAACGGAGTTCCGTTGAAGCCTTCTGCAAATCAATCGTGTATGCAATGTGGGCAGTGCGCCGCACAATGCCCTGTACAGGCGATCCCGATAAAGCATCCGGAAAAAACAGACACAGACCGTTGTATATCCTGTATGCGCTGCGTCGCTGTTTGTCCTGTACATGCCCGCAGCTTGAATAAGCTGTTGCTGGCGGTTTCTGTTAGAAAGCTGCATAAGGCCTGTGTGACAAGAAAGAGTAACGATTTGTTTCTGTGACAAAGTCACGGTAAAACGGCAGCTTCTTCTGTATACTGAATACAGGCAGAAGGAGGAGCTGTTTTGAAAAAAGCTTTTGTAGAAGAAAAAGAGTGTATTGCCTGTGGAACCTGTCTTGTCACATGTCCCCGTCAGGCGATACACATTGCGCATGGCTGTTACGCAGTCATTGATTCTGTGCGCTGTGTAGGCTGCGGTCTATGCAGTAAGGCCTGTCCAGCAAACGTTATTGAGGTGCATTCATGAAAAAGAAATGGTCAGATTATTTTTGGATTGCATCCCTGCTGTATTTGTTTCTCGGTTTGTTTCATATTCTGTTTGCCTGGCTGGGACTCATTTGTTTTCTGGTACCGCTGCTGCTGGCTGTTGGAAAAGGAGAAAAGAGCTACTGTAATCATTACTGCGGCCGGGGACAGCTTATGCAGCGTCTGGGAAATCGGTTTTCTGCACAGCGAGCCTGTCCTGGATGGCTGAGAAGCAGGTGGTTTCGCTATGGTTTTCTGCTGTTCTTTTTATCAATGTTTGCCAGTATGCTGTATATGAGCTATGCTGTTCTGCAGGGAAAGCCGCTATCCGCTTCCATCACACTTTTATGGACTGTGCGGATTCCATGGTTTGTAAAGTCCGGTGCACCGGACTGGATACTGCAGTTTGCATACGGCTTTTACAGTCTGATGCTGACAAGCACGATGCTGGGCATCCTCACCATGCTGGTGTATAAACCCCGGACATGTTGTGTATACTGTCCAATGGGTACCATGACACAGATGGTATGCAGAGTAAAAAAAAGGAAATTTTGATGAAAGTATGCTATGATAACGGTAAAGATAGGAGTGAGTTTATGAAAAAAGCATTTCAGGTTGAAGGTATGATGTGCCAGCACTGTGAACAGCGTGTAAATAAGGCACTGCAAGGCATGGAAGGCGTTAGCGCCTGTTCGGCAAGTGCAAAAGACGGTATTGTCAATGTGGAGTATGATGCGCAGCGGATCAATGATGCCGCTATTATACAGGCAATCACAGACACCGGATATGATGTAAAAGGGTAAGGAGTGCAGCCTGCAGCTGTTGTCTGAATGGCTGCTGACTGCGTGTTCCTCCATATGATTTAGAAGACAGCGTCTTGTTTCAAAGACGTTTTTTTGTGCGTCCGCGTTTTGAAATTCACAGTAGCGGTGGAGACACTGTCGCTTTCAATACTGTATCAAAACGACGCTCATGGTTCCTTGCGTTTTTCGAATAGATGTTATAGCAGGTACCTCCCCATTTCATTACAGGATGCAGCATTTCTTCTATTGGAACACAATATTAAGATTGCAGCCTTTTTCAGGATGTTGAACCCTTTGTTTTATAGCAGGGCGTGTACGGTATATATGCGGTAGAGGGAGCAGAAGCAGGATACATAGGCTTATCCTTATAGTGTTTCTAGGGCATGGATATATCGGTCGCTTGGAAGCCTTACTTGCAGCTGTTGCGAATTACAGGCATCCTTATGTCTGTATGATCTGTATGAATGGAGAAGAAAATCCAAATGCAATGGGTGAATATAGAAGCGCGGATACCTGACTTCAGAAGCAAGCTGGCGCAGACAGATGTTGAACAGTCATAATCATCATCAGAACAGAAAAAAACTGTGCTGGCATTTGATGGTTTTCTGTTAGCTGAAATTTCATCATTTTGCGATGCACAGTCCTTTTGTGAGAGTGTATTTGTTATGGTCTATAGATGAGAAGAACCGCAGGAATGTCCATGTCCCTCATGGCTTCCGCAGGTATGTCCCTCACCGTGGTGAGAACACTGGATATTCGGATTGTATTGCAGATTGCCGTTCAGAAAGGAGGTAACCTGTGCATCTGCATCACCACATGCGCCACCATACAGCTCGATACCGGCTTCCGCAAGTGCATTCTTCGCACCGCCTCCGATACCGCCGCAGATCAGTGTATCCACCTGATTTGCTTTCAGCAGGGTGACCAGCGCACTGTGGCCGTTACCATTGGTGTCCAGGAGTCTGGTTGCTGTGACTTCCTGATTTGTAACCTCATAAAGCTTAAACATCTGTGTGTGTCCAAAGTGCTGGAACACCTGTCCGTTATCATACGTAACTGCAATTTTCATACTATCATCTCCTGTTGGTTTCTGTGCAAGGTTCAGCTGATAATTGCCGCCGGCTATCACCATTGCACTGCCTTCCATGAGAAAGCGGGAAAGCTTGCGTCTTGCCTCATTATACAGGGATTGCACGCTGCCTCTGCTGGTCTGCATCTGCTTTGCACATTCCTCCTGATTCCATCCCAGATAATCAATCAGACGAATGGTCTCATATTCCTCTACACTCATTTGGATATGACTTGCGGGAATCGGCTCATCTGTATGGATGAAAGCAGTATAGCTCGGTATGGAGGACACGCATTTTTTCTTGCAAGGTCGTGGCATTTTATCAGCTCCTTCTATGTTATCATACGTCAATTATTTGCATATGTCAATAATAATACTGAAAATTAGCTCTGTTGTTATTTTGTATAAATAGCTGTAGCGTATCGGCAGATGCAGCTGTCAATAAGCATTGCTGTTATTCGCACAGCATTTCTATGCATTTTTGGAAGCAGCTGTCAATGCTGCTTCTGAAATTAGTGCTGCCGATTTTGACATATACGGGATTCTGTATATGGAAGCGTAAGGAAGGCAGCGTTAAAATGAAGACAGGATAGGAGGAATGCCAAATGAAAAAGGGTTGGAAATGTATCTGTACCATTGGTGGAGTTGCTGCTCTATGTGCCGGGGCTTCCTTTGTGAAGGATTATCGCAATATGAAAAGGATGGAAAAGCGCCTGGATTCTCTGCCTCTGCATAAGCTGAAGGAAAAGCTTTCCGATACTCAGGAGGATAAAGAGAAAACCGTCCTGACAATACCGAAGGATATGCCAATGCTTGAGCGCTTGCGTGTGTGCAGACACGTACTGCATGGGAATGTCGGGAATCGGGATGCATGTAAATGATGAAGCGATTCAGAGATTTTGCACGTGTATTCAGTGAGAACAGTGAGAACTGGAACCGCAAGCTGAAATCGGTTAGGCTGCTTGGTGCTGTTGTAAGTCTTTGTATGCTGGTTTGCGCAGTTTTGTGTATGCATTCCGCAGTACCGATGCACCAGGCATTAAAGACAGCTGCCGCACTTGTGATAATTGCACTGGGAATGTATCAGCTGGTGGATTATTACTATATGCCGGTTCTTTTACGGGATGGGGGAACGCTGATTGGTGCTGTTCTGAATACGGTGATCGGTATGCTTCTGCTGTTCTCACCGGTGGAAATCACAGTATCAGTTTTTGCCTATATGTTTGGATTTCTATTGATGATTTTTGGTGTGAATAAAATCACCTTTGCCAATAAGCTGCATTTTTTTGGTATCTTTGATTACAGCTGGGTGATAGCAAGCGGAGTTTTGAATATACTTGCTGCTGCTGTTTTTCTGATAATCCCGCTCATATCCATTGTGATGCTGAATACGGCACTTGCAGGCTACTTGGCTATGGGTGGAATCACATTGCTTGTGGAAGTGGTTACCATGAAAAATATGAAGATAGAGGATGCTCAGGAATGAATGGGGACAGCCGCATATAAAGCAGGACTGCATGCTTTAGGTCCTATTAACACAGATGCAGATACGGATAAAATCAGATTAGTAAATGATTCGCAGTGACTTCCACTTGCTGAAAATTAAACAAGGGATTTAACAGGCGAAAAAGGAAAGGAATCAAGTACATCGTAAAAAATGAGCTTGATTCCTTTTGTTTATCGTATAGGCGGCAATGTGGATAGCTTTGCATATACTGTGTGCTAGGCAGCGTATCATTTCCCACCTTTTCTTAATATTGATAAAGGCATCATGTCGGATGCAGAGGGGGGAGTCAAGATCACAGCTTTAAAATCTTTCCAATCTGCATGATGCAGCAGCACTGCTTCAACGGACATTTGTGATTTCGTCAACTTATTGTTATCAGACAATGCGGACTTCCACAGATGAATCTATTTAATGCTTTTTCAAATGCTTATATGCAGTTTTGTCATTTGTTCCAGCACAATCAAAATAAAGCCTTGTAAATAGAGTGAATTTCATCTCTTGAAAGAGGTATTGCACTATTGGAAAGCAGGCGCTGCTGGGATTCGATTACACTGTCTGTGAATCTTTTGATTTCACTTTCCTTCATACCGTATTCATGCAGCGGCTTTCGTGCAAGAAGCGTGGAAAACAGTGTTTCCATACAGGTAAAGGCATCCTCCATGGAACAGGAAAGAGCTTCTGAAAACAGTTTCTTTATATCATATACACTATATTTTTCCCGTGCTTCATATGTTTGGAATACAGCTGTGAAAAACTGATAGTTGGCTTCCCCGTGTGTTACATGGTAGATTCCCGATAACGGATAGCTGAGGGCATGTACTGCACCTGTACCGGTATTGCCAAATGCGATGCCCGCAAAGTTGCTGGCCTGCATGAAATCCCCTAACAGTCGCATGCGTGCATCTTCACCCTCTTTTGCAATAACTTGAAATCCATGTAGCAGCAGGCGAATAGCCTCCGCACTGAACATGCGGGTATAGGCATTGGATTTAGGGGATACAAAGGATTCACTCGCATGAATCAAAGCGTCAATGCCGCTTGTTACAAAATAGAAGAACGGCAGCTTGGACAGCAGCTCTGGAATCAGAACTGCCTGATCCGGATACAGTGCATCGACGGCCAGTCCCAGCTTGGTATGCAGTGATGTAAGCTCACAGATGGAAATCCGACTGACCTCAGAGCCAGAGCCGCAGGTTGTCGGCATGGCGATCAGCTCCCTGCTTTTTTCCGGTGTACATCTGTGCAGAAACATATCCTCAGCACTGGCAGTTCCTTCCAATACAAACAGCTTGGCACAGTCAATCACACTGCCGCCGCCGATTGCAATAATACGCTCAGGCTGTTTTTCCCGCATATCTTTCAGCATCGCATCCAGCATGCGATCATCGGGTTCTCCCTGACCATAATCACTGTGAAAGGCGATAGAAGCCCTGCCGGTGGAATCCCGAAAGAATGCTTCGTAAATACTGCGGCTTGCTAAAATGTAATCCTTCTTTTGAAAGGTGAAATCCCTCAGAAACTCCTGTACCGTTTCATATTGCAGAATCTTTGTTTTTTGTTGAAATACGTCCATAATCTTCTCCTTTTTTCTCTTGCTATTATTGTAACAGCTTCTTAAAAAAAAGCATTGAAAACTTCACTTAATTTTCAAGGCACCATCATGAAATATCCGTTCACCTTTGCTAAACTATGACCGAGGTGATATCTATGAAGCAGGTTATACAGAGATTTGAAAAAAAATATTTGCTGGATGCAGATCAGTGCCGCAGCTTTGTAATGCGCATCCAACCATATATTACAGAGGACATTTATCCGGCAAGCACCATATACAATCTTTATCTGGATACGGAGCAGTTTGATCTTATCCACCGTTCCATTGAAAAGCCGCCCTTTAAGGAGAAGCTGCGCATCCGCAGCTATACACCGGTATGCAGTGAAGAGGAACCCATATATCTGGAAATCAAACGCAAATATGCACAGATAGTCTGCAAGCGCAGAATGCAGCTGAGCTATGGTGAATGCCGCAGGTTTCTGAACAATCCCTATCTGAGTGCTAGTCAGATTGAAAAGGAACTATCCTATACGCTGTACCATTATCAGGTGCAGCCTAGAATCTTTCTGGCATATGATCGTATTTCCTATGTCGGAAAACAGGAACAGCAGCTGCGCATCACGATGGACAGCCATATTCGCAGCAGGTTTGACCATCTGTCCTTAAACGATCACGAAAGCAATGAAGAGTTGTTTCACAGAGATATGATTCTGCTGGAAATCAAGGCTGAAAGGAGTTATCCGCTGTGGCTGAGCAGCGTACTTTCGGATATGCGGCTGTACCCAACATCCTTTTCCAAGGTGGGACAGGTATTTTATAAAAAAGAAAAAGGAGAACTGTTATGTTTACAAGCATCTTAAATCTGGAACAGGGTCTGACGATCCTGGACGGCGTGGTGTGCTGCATGAGTGCACTTGGTCTGGGACTGATCATTGCATGGTTTTATCGAAGGCTTGGGTACTGCTCTCACAGCTTTACTGTCACACTGGCACTGCTGCCCGCTCTTGTGCAGTTTGTCATCATGATGGTCAATGGTAATCTGGGAACCGGAATTGCCGTTGTCGGGGCCTTCAGTCTTGTACGGTTTCGCTCACTTCCGGGCAGCAGTAAGGAGATACTGTTCATCTTTTTCTCCATGGCAATCGGACTGGCAATCGGTATGGGCTATGTCAGCTTTGCGGCATTTATGACGATTGTTGTCAGTATGAGTGCATGGCTGCTGTTTACTCTTTTGCAGCCGAACAATCTGCAGCTGTATAAGGAACTGAAAATCGTGATCCCCGAGGATCTGGATTATACAGAGGTATTTGACGATATCCTGCAAAGCTACTGTAAAAGTGCTGAGCTTGTCCGCGTAAAAACGATACAGCTTGGCGCCATGCTGGAAATGACCTATCATGTGGAGTTGAAGGAAGTAAAACAGGAAAAGCATATGGTGGATGACATTCGCTGCCGCAATGGCAATCTGAATGTAATTGTAGCAAAAAGGCAGGCGATGCAGAATGAATTATAAAAAAGCCGCATGGATGTCCGCCTTTCTGGCCGGAGCACTTGTATTGGCAGGCTGTCAAAGTGATTCGGATACTGAGGACACCACATCTGCCGTTAACACAAATACTTCTGCGGTGAAACAAAGCAGCACTCTTTCTCTGGAGGCAGAGGACTACGATACGGAAATCAATGATGCACAAAAAATTTCACTGGATGAGCAAAGCGGTGATGTGAAGATAAAAAAGGCCGGCACGTATCAGCTGAGCGGCACACTGAAGAACGGTTCTGTTGTCGTGGATGCCAAGGCTGCCGTTGTTCGCATCGTATTGGATAATGCTCATATCAGGAGCAAAAACAGTGCACCGGTATATGTGAAGCAGGCGGATAAGGTCATCATCACACTGCCTAAGGGCACTGCCAGCTCCCTGAAGGATACAGCCTCCTATACTGTGGATGAAAAAGAAGAGCCAAGTGCGGCATTGTTTTCCAAGGATGATTTAACGATCAACGGCAGCGGTACACTGAACATCACAGCTTCTTATAAAAACGGTATCCAGTGCAAGGATACGCTGAAGCTGGTAGATACAAATTTGAACATCACGGCAGAGAACGATGGAATCAAGGTCAGGGACGCTTTACTTATTTACAAAGGCAGCTACACGGTAAAGGCACAGGGTGACGGCATTGTGACAACCAATGAAAAGGAACAGGGAAATCTGAGCATTGATCAGGGAACCTTTGCTATTGAAGCACAGCAGGACGGTTTACAGAGTGCAGGAGATCTTACGATTTACGACGGGGTCTTTACGGTTACCAGCGGCGGGGGAAGCGTTCATAGGGTTGACACCGGCTCCGCATTACAGCCTTGGGGAGAATTTGATGATCATGATGAAGCAGTCCAAAAGAGCCAGAAGGGAATCAAGGCCGCTAAGAATATGGTACTGTATAAGGGAAGCTATACCATCAGCTCTCATGATGATGCCCTGCATGCCAATGGAAGTATGGATATCAAAGGCGGTACCTATACCCTGTCAAGTGATGATGACGGTGTGCATGCGGATGATACGCTGACGATTCACAATGGCACAATACAGGTCAAACAGTCCTATGAAGGAATGGAGGCGAATACCATTCAAATCAAGGGTGGAGCACTTCAGATAAAAGCGAGTGATGACGGCATCAATGCGGCTGGTGATTTGGGGAATCCATTGCTTACCATAGACGGAGGAACCATTTATGTAGACGCTGATGGAGATGGTGTGGACAGCAATCAGGATATTGTGATGAATGATGGTACCCTGATTGTCATGGGGCCTGAAAGCGGCGGCAACGGGGCACTGGATTATGATGGCAGCTTTGCGATGAACGGGGGAACGCTGGTTGCAGTGGGAAGCAGTGATATGGCGATGGCTCCTTCGACCTCCAGTACGCAGCCCTCTCTTATGATTCGTACAGACAGTACACAACCTGCGGAAACAATTTTGTATGTGCAGGATGAAGATGGCGAAACCATACTGGGTGTGTCTTCGGTGAAGGCATGGCAGAATGTGGTCATCAGTACGGGTACATTGAAGAAAGGGAGTACCTATGATATCTATGTAGGCGGCAGTGCCTCCTCCGTGAAAAATGGTGTCTTTACAAACGCAAAGGGCGGTACGTTGCTGGCATCCATGACGCTGAATGATGTGGTGTCCACGTATGGAAACGCAGGTATGCTGCAGGGGCCACAGGGAGGCGGTAGGCATCCATAAACTACAAGAGATGAACGCATTATTGTTAAGTACAAATAGTTAATCCTTTGTATAGCTTATAAGTCTGTAAATAACAGCGCTGAGCTGTTCTGAAGAGAGCTTGTATTCGTTTACTATGGAAAAAGAGCTGCTCAAACAGAGATTCATCTGATTAGGATATAAGTATAACAAAACAGGAAGAAGTATCGTTTCTAAGAATGTTAGGAACGATACTTCTTCTTTTATGTTACAGTCCTTGTTAGCGAAGAAGAATCAAAAAGGAATACAGTCACCTTTTTTCATGTGCTACCTGTCTGTAAAAGACAAGATTTACCAGTTTTGATAAAAAATGAGATTTCCTTTCATCAGATGGACAAATTTCAGTTGTATATGCCGGAAAATGACTTTATAATAAGAATGTAACAAAAAAAGGGAATTTATACTCTTCATAAAAATATAATATACATAAACTTAGTAGAAGGGAGGAAGCTGAATATGAAAAAACACGGATCCATTAAACAGGCGATTGTTCTTGCAGCACTCAGTCTTCTGTTTTTTGCCTGCATTGCAGGATTTTATATCGATCGCATTCGGAACAGTCTGATTACAGATCTGAAGCATAATGTTCAGGAAATCTCCGCTTCTACTACAACCGCGATTGAAATACGGATTCATGATCATATGTCAACCTTGGAGAACATATCCTATATGCTGCAGAATGAGCATACCACCGATACGGAAAAGCTGCTTCAGGCACTGATGAGTGCCAGTGCAAACAGTGAATTTATGCGTTACGGCATTACCGATGAAAAGGGAAACTGTCTGACAACGGACGGAATGCTGTTTTATGTGGGGGACCGGGAATATTTCAAAGAAGCCCTGAAGGGGAAATCCTCCTTCTCCAATACCCTGCATGATAAAATCGGGGGGTATGATCTCAATGTGTTTGCCACACCGGTTCGCGCAGAGGATGGCAGTATCCGCAATGTATTGTTTGCGGCAAGCAGGACAAAGGATGTGGCAGATAAGCTGCTGATGGAAATTTATGACGGCAAGGGCTTCAGCTCCATCTGGGATGAGGAAGGAAATATCGTCCTTAATTCGAACAGTGAAACCGCCAGCAGGGCCGTACACAATCTCAAGCAGCTGAGCTTTTACGATGATTTCGGTACGGAGAAGCTGAAAAAACAGGAAAGCGGTATTGTAAAATTCAAGTCGATGAACAATGAAGACCGCTATCTCGCCTATGAACCGCTGGGCTATAACAACTGGTATGTGTTTTCCGTTGTTCCGGTAAGCGTTGTGACCAGTCAGATCAATAATGTCATTGTCATAGCGGCGGCTACCTGGTTTCTGGTAGCTCTGGTTCTCAGCGGCATCATATGCTATCTGTATATGTCACGAGTGCGCAATGAGAAGAAAATTGACAAGGTGGTATTCTATGACGATCTGACTTCCCATTATAATTACAATAAATTTCGCATGGACGTTCAGATGCTGCTGGATAAAGGGCAGGCCGACAGCTATGCACTGATTGAGTTCGACGTCAGTGACTTCAAGCTGTTAAATGAATTGTATGGCTATCAGGGCGGTGATCAGCTGCTGATTACCACCATGCGGCTGTGTGAGGAAAACTGCAGTGCGGATGAGCGTTGTGCACGGATTTCCGCAGACCGTTTTATCGTCTTGTGGAAAATGCGTGATACGGATAGCATTGCGAGTCGTTATGCTGCTTTGATGGAAGCGGTTCAGGAGGATATGCGAAAGCAGCGGGAACAGTTTAAGGCTGATTTTTATGCCGGTGTATATCTGCTCCAGAATACGGATCGTGAGTTCTCTCCATGTCATGACCGCTGTATGCATGCAAAGATGCTTGGCAAGGCAGAAAAGAAACAGCGCTGTACCTTCTTCAGTGAAAAGATGTACGATACGATGCTGTATCAGAAGCGGCTGGAGGGGCAGATGGAGCAGGCATTGCAGCATAAGGAATTTAAGGTCTTTCTGCAGCCGAAGGTTACACTGCGTGATGATATTGTCCACAGTGCGGAGGCACTGGTGCGCTGGGATTCTCCGATATTCGGCATGATTCCGCCAATGGCCTTTATCCCGCTGTTTGAAAAAAACGGATTTCTGGAACAGCTGGACATGTATATGATGGATGAAGTCTGTCAGCTCTTAAAGAAGTGGGAGCAAACGTATCCCTCGCTGCGTATTTCCATCAATGTTTCCAGAATGTATATCTTCCGCCCCGGCTTTGCCCGGCGTGTACTCGAAATTGTTGAGCGCAACGGCGTTTCCACAAAGCAGCTGGAAATAGAAATAACGGAAAGTGTGATTTTTGACCGCAGCATGGAGCTGTTCGCCATTATTCAGGAGCTGCGTTCCTATGGGTTCCGTATTTCCATGGATGATTTTGGAAGCGGCTATTCCTCATTGAATATGCTGAAGGATATTCCCATCGATACCATCAAGCTGGATCAGGTGTTCTTTCAGACAAACCACGGCAATACGCAGCGTGCCAGAGATATTGTCGGCGGCGTTTTGAGTCTTGCGAAGACGCTTGGTATTCACAGTGTGGCAGAAGGAATTGAAGAGGCGGATGAGGTTGTGTTCCTAAAGGAGCATCGCTGTGATGAAATTCAGGGCTATTATTATTCCAAGCCACTGTGTGTGGAGGATTTCGAGGCCTATATATGCAGGCAGAATGCAGATAGATGATGTGTTACAGCAGGATTGTGAAAAAGGTTCAAGGCTGTCCGTGAATGGATTGCTTTGAACCTTTTTATGGTATTGCATTTTTTTAAATACCATATCACTGCGAATTGCAAATATCTGATCATACGGGGTCTATTGCAGGTCATTCACCTGCCTAATCCACGCCGCTGCACTGGCATCACTCGGCATACGCCAGTCACCGCGCGGGGAAAGACAGATGGAACCTACCTTAACGCCGTCCGGCATTGCGTTTCGCTTGAATTGCTGTGTAAAGAAGCGACGGTAGAATATCCGCATGGTATCAAGGATAACCTTACGTTCTTCCTGTGGAAAGGCGAGCATTGCAAGCTTCAGTATCTTGGCAGGGGCATAGTGATTTCTCAGCATGTGGTAGAGGAAAAAGTCGTGATATGCATAGGAGCCGATGGCATCCTCCGTTATCTGTGCGATTTCATCATCTGCCTTCGGTGGCAGAAGCTCCGGCGAAACCGGTGTCGCACAAATATCATCCAATACATCAGCGATATCTGTTTTCTCTGTTTTTCGCATTTCCTGCGCATATGTTTTTACGAGATGGCGTACCAGTGTTTTGGGAATGGATGCATTGACACCATACATGGACATATGATCTCCGTTATAGGTACACCATCCCAGAGCAAGCTCGCTCAGATCACCGGTACCCAAGACAATGCCGTTGTATGTATTGGCTAAATCCATCAGAATCTGCGTTCTCTCTCTTGCCTGTGTGTTCTCATAGGTGATGTCCAGTTGTTTCGGGTCATGCCCGATATCGTGGAAATGCTGCTCGCATGCATCATGTATGGAAATTTCTTTCACACTTGTATGCAGGGCAGCCATCAGCTTATGGGAATTGCCGCGTGTTCGCCTTGTGGTGCCAAATCCCGGCATGGTTACTGCAAGGATACCCTTGCTGTTGAGACCGAGCCTTTCAAACGCCATATGTGCTACGAGCAGCGCTAGCGTGGAATCCAGACCTCCGGATATACCGATAATCAGCTGTGTACAATTAATTTTCTTCAATCGCTGTGCAAGTCCGGCAGCCTGCATATGCAAAATCTGCATACAGCGTTTGCTGCGCTGTGCTTCCTCTCCTGGTACAAACGGATAAGGAGAGATGTCACGCATCAGCTGCAACGGCTGCGTAATCGGGGCAGTTCGTATCGTAACCTCTGTATAGGTGCAGCTGTCCTGAATCTGCATCGCTGTATGAAATTTCAGCCGCTCACTGCGGCATTTTTCCAGGTCGATTTCCCCATAGAGAATGTGTTCCTCTTCCAGTATTTCGGATTCTGAAATGATGGTGCCGTTATCTGCGATGATGTCATGTCCGCTGAATACCAGATCGCTTGTACTTTCACTGACACCTGCCGAGGTATAGACATAGCCGCACATGTTTTTGGCGCTGTGTGTTGTGATTATCGCCTTGCGATATTCGCTTTTGCCGACTGTTTCATTACTGGCAGACAGATTGACGATTACATTGGCTCCATGCCCGGCATGTCTGGTAGAAGGGGGAATAGGCACCCAGAGGTCCTCGCACACCTCGGCGGCAATTACAGCGCCGCTTGTTTCATCATGAATCAAAAGATTCGGTGTGAAGGGTACAGACTTTCCAAACAGACTGATCGTATCCAGCATGCGCTGCTCACTGTCTGAAAACCACCGCTTCTCATAAAATTCATTATAATTCGGGACATAGGTTTTGGGAACGATGCCGAGAATATCATGCTTATATAGAAACGCTGCACAGTTAAACAGATGATTCCCCTGTCGAAGGGGAAGACCGACTGCAAGGATGGCTTCACTTTCATTCTCATCCCGCAGTGCTTTCAAGGCTGCCAGACAATCATCCAGCAACAGATTTTGATACAGCAGATCCTGACAGGTGTAAGCACACAGCGACAATTCAGGAAACACCGCAAGCCGTATATCGGGGCGCAGGGTATGCAGCAGTCTCTGCATGGTCTTTCGATTGGTCTCCACATCCGCAATCTGAACAGCAGGCGTAATACACGCAACATGAAAGTATCCGTAATTTTCCATAATATCTGACCTCACTTTCCTGTTTAGTATAAGCAAAAAGTAAGCAAAATACAATAAATTCATATATGGAAGGTGAATGCATACCTTGTAATGCAGTACAAAAAGCGATACAATGGAAACAGGAAAGGATTGTGAAACTATGCTTGTCCACTCGGACAAAAGAAAAAAGCGTACATCCAAACAATATATACAGCCGGGCCCGTTTCAATAGAGAAGGGTATTTCTTTATGGAAAAGTGAGGCTGAATATACTATGAATAAAGAAAAAATGAATTATGAACAGCGTCTTCTGCATGTGACGGTCGCTGCGGGAATTCTGTTTTCCGTAATCGAGGTCATGATGGCAATCTATACAAATTCACAGGCGGTGCTGATGGACAGTATCTATGACGGTGCGGAGGCTGTTGTCCTTGCGCTGATGGTCTTTCTTGTACCGCTGCTGTACCGCCCGTATTCGGAGCGCAAGCCATATGGCTACTCCCAGCTGGAGTCCTTCTTTTTGTTGATGAAGGGAGGTTTTCTGGCAGCTGTAACTATTGGATTGATCGTTGGTAATGTACAGATGATCGTTAATGGCGGAAATCATGTGGATCAGGGAATGATTGGCTGGTTTGAGCTGTTTCTGGCAGTGCTGTCCGCTGTCATACTCATCGTCTTACTGGTGATGAATCGCCGTGTCGATTCTCCTTTGATAAAAGCGGAGCTGCTGGGCTGGAAAATTGATGTGTGCAGCAGCATCGGTGTTGCCGCTGCGTTTCTGTGTGCCGGCCTGTTGGCCGATACCTCGCTTGCATGGCTGTCTCCCTATGTGGATCAGATTATCGCCATCGTCATTGCGATGATCATGCTGCCGCAGCCATGGCGTATGATGAAGGATGCATTTCGCAGTCTGATTCTGTTTGCGCCTGAGGAGGATGTAACACAGCGGATTCGAAGGCTGGCGGATCATGAATTCGAACGGTATTCCTATGAACCAACCTTTTATAATATCATACAGACCGGACGAAAGCTTTGGGTGGAAATATACATCCGCAACGATACCAATATGATCAATGTGACACAGCTTGCGGCTATACAGAAGCAGCTGAGCAGCTCCCTGCAGGATATTTATGATGATGTCTATGTGGAAATCACACCGGATATCAAAGAAGCGGCAGGCTGATTCTCAGGTATATGTAATTTGAAAAACGGCTTACAGCATCCTCGCAGAAAGGTCAAGTGCAGGACAGCCTGAAAGTCCATCACTTTAGCTTATTCTAAAGGTGAACAGTATACTATCGTCAGAAAAGAAAGCCCCTGTACACGAAGGACTTCCTTTTTCAAAAGACATCCTGTAGCGAATTGGGTTCTTTCTCGATTGCAGGTAAACGTAAAATAGGGAGACTTCCAACTATTGCAGTTATCAATACAAGTTGGAGTCTCCCCTTTTGCAAACACCCTAAAGTAAGAAAGAACCTCGAATTGCTGTACAGGATGTCTGTTTTATTTTTTTATGTGTTTATTCTTTGGTCAGTAAATCCAGGTTATCCAGATATTCACTTTCGAATGCAAGCTTTTTTTCTGCATCATTTGTATATTTCTTAACCAGAGCACTGGATTTGATTACCGGCTGCAATGTTCCGGCACCGGCTACACAGCCACCCGGACATGCCATACCCTCCAGCAGATAGCCGTTTCTTTTTCCAGCCTTTGCCATCATCAGCATGGTGCGGCAGTTTTTCAGACCTTCAGCGGAATCGATCAGAACCTCCTTGTCCGGATGCTCCTTCTGAATACACTGCTTCACCGCATTGGCAACGCCTCCGCTGACAGCAAAGCCACGACCATTGGCAGTGCCTTCCTCAAATGGAGCGTCTGCCTCGACCTGCGGCAGGTTGATTCCCTTTGCTTCAAACATCCCCATTACCTCTTCAAAGGTCAAGACAAAATCCACATCACTTCTCACACTTTTCCTGCTGGCTTCCAGCTTCTTTGCGGCGCAAGGTCCGATGAAGACAACCTTTGCGTCCGGCTTTTGCTTTTTGATCAGCCGTCCGGTCAGTACCATCGGAGTCAAAGCCATGGAAATATACGGCTTGAAGTCCGGGAACAGCTTTTTCGCCATAACAGACCATGCAGGACAGCAGGAGGTCGCCATGAACGGCTGCTCAGCCGGTACCTTGCTCAGGAAATCCTCAGCTTCCTCCACTGTACAAAGGTCAGCACCGATTGCAACTTCAACAACATCCGCAAAGCCAAGCTCCTTTAACGCTCCTTTTACCTTTTCCGGTGTGACAGTCGGTCCAAATTGGCCGACAAAGGCAGGGGCAATCGCGGCAATCACCTCCTTACCGGACTTCATCGCATGAATGGTTTGGAAAATCTGTCCCTTATCGACAATGGCACCGAACGGACAATTCACCAGACACATACCGCAGGATACACACTTATCATAGTCGATTTCCGCCCGACCCAGCTCATCGGAGGTAATGGCATCCATACCGCAGCTTCTTGCACAAGGACGCTCCAGCTTATTGATTGCACCATATGGACACACATCCATACAGCGTCCGCATTTGATGCATTTCTCCTGATCGATGTAGGATTTTCCGTTCACCATAGAGATCGCATCCTTTGGACATACCTCCTTGCATGGATGTGCCAGACAGCCCTGACACGTATCGGTTACCACAACCGTCTTTTCCGGACATGCATTGCAGGCAAACTTGATAACGTTTACCAGTGGGTCATCGTAATATTTTTCGGCGATGGCACTCTCTTCAATACCATCACTCAGGGAAGAATGCTCATCCATTCTTCTTACAGGAAGACCGATTCCAAGACGCAGGCGCTCACCAACGATGGCACGCTCCAGAAAAATAGAATCACGGTAAGTAGCACGTTCTCCCGGGATAATTTTAAATGGCAGCTTTTCAATACTGCTTGCATAATCTCCGCCTTCATAGGCAAGGCGGGCGATTTCTGTAAAGACATTTCTTCTTATATCAGTTACTGAATTGTAAATTCCTCTCATAACGTTTCACCTCGATTCCATTATACTGTATTTATTTCTATTTGTAAGCAGGAAATGTAAATTTGTGAAATTTTTCGTTACCTTCATAATCTATAAGCTTAATATCACTTTTTCAGTGAATTACAGCGATAAGCTATGAGACAAAGGAAATGAGTAAGGCACATGGTAAACAAAACTTCCAAGCAGCAGGAATGAAAGCATCGTGTTCCAGCAGGGTGGCCTGCGGTATGCATTCCTTATAAATACTCATTAAGGAAAAGAAATTTAAAGTGCCTCATACATATGATACTGCGGCAATGCATATCGCGGTGTATGTTTCGATTTGAATGGAATCCGGTTATGAAAAGCAGCAGAGGTTTTTTAGCCGTAAGGTACACAAGCAGGCGGAATTCTGCTATAATTTCAGAAACAAAGGAAACAGGTGATGGTATGGAAATCAAAGGATTGGTAAAGAAACAGCGTGCATATTTTCGCACGCAGGCAACAAAGGATTTGGAAATACGCCGAAATGCATTGAAGAAGCTGCGTTCAGCAATTCGCGACATGGAAGCGGAAATTCATGCGGCTCTGCGCGCAGACCTCAATAAATCCGATATGGAAGCGTATATGAGCGAAACCGGTATGGTGCTGAGTGAGCTGACCTATCAGCTTCGCCATATAGAGCAGTGGGCAAAGCCAAAGCGCGTTCATACACCACTTGCACAGTTTTCAGCAAAAAGCTGGACGCAGTTTGAGCCTTATGGGGTAGTTCTGGTAATGGCGCCGTGGAATTATCCGTTCCAGCTTTCACTGGAGCCGGCGATTGGCGCGATAGCGGCAGGGAATACGGTCATCATCAAGCCGAGTGCCTATGCGAGCGCAACCTCTGCCATCATCGCAAAGCTGATTCGCCGTTGCTTTCCCAGTGAATATGTGGCAGTGGTTGAGGGAGGCCGCCGTGAAAATACAGAGCTGCTGGAGCAGCGCTTTGATTATATCTTTTTTACCGGCGGAGTAGAGGTCGGCCGTCTGGTCATGGAAAAGGCCAGCAGATATCTGACACCGATCACGCTGGAGCTTGGCGGTAAAAGTCCATGCATTGTAGATAGGAGCGCAAATTTGAAGCTGGCTGCCCGCCGTATTGCGTTTGGGAAGTTCCTGAATGCGGGACAGACCTGTGTTGCCCCGGATTATGTATATGTAGAGGCATCGGTGAAAAATGAGTTTCTGGCTTATCTGCAGGACAGTCTGCATACCTTTTTTCAGGGAAGTGCCATGGATTGTGCAACCTATCCGAAAATCATCAATAAAAAGCATTTTGACCGCCTTTGTGCACTCATGCAGGAGGGAAGCATCTGTATGGGCGGAGCCATCCGTGAAGAAACGTGTCAAATCGAGCCAACGGTAATTGAGAATATCTCATGGGACAATGCCATCATGCAGGAGGAAATCTTTGGTCCGCTGCTTCCGATACTGACCTTTACGGATCTGGATGAGGTTATACAGACACTTCTGGATAAGGAAAAACCTCTGGCATTGTATCTGTTCAGCGAGCAGAAGCAGAATCAGCACAGGGTGTTGTCAGCTCTTAGCTATGGGGGCGGCTGCATCAACGATACGATTATTCATCTGGCAACGAGTGCGATGGGCTTTGGCGGTGTTGGTCAAAGCGGGATGGGAAGCTATCACGGCTATGACAGCTTTCAAACCTTCTCTCACTGCAAGAGTATCGTAAAAAAAGCGAACTGGATCGATCTGCCTTTTCGCTATCACCCCTATACAACATGCAAGCAGCGCCTGGTGCGTCTGTTTCTGAAGTAGGTGTTTATGCGTCAGAGAAAGCTAACGGTCATCCTGCTTTGCATCCTGCTATTGCTGTATGCGGGAAATGCGCTTGTGCAGGCGTTTAACCGCGAGGACGGCATACCGATTATCGGCTATCACCATATTGTTCCGGATGCTGATAAACAGGCCTTCTTCCCGAACAACATGTGGGTGATCTCCCTCTCTGATTTTGAACGGCAGATGCAGCTGTTAAAGGAAGAGGGCTACCACAGTGTGACACTGGAGGATGTATATGCCTGGAAGATGGGGAAGAAAGATTTGGATGAGAAAAGTATTGCCATCACCTTTGATGACGGATTTTATTCAACGACGAAATTTGCACAGCCGGTATTGAAGCGCTATGGCTTTACCGGCTCGGTATTCGTGATTGGCTCGGCTATTGATGAGCAGCACGGTCCCTATGATCCTAAGCTTCGCCAGCATGCTTCCCATGCGGATATGCAGGATGAACGTGTGCTTCAGTATTTCTCACATTCCTATGATCTTCATCATAAGAATGCGGATGGCTTTCGCATCGATCAGCTAAACGATGAACAGCTGCAAAGGGATACGGAGCAGGCCGCAAAGCAGGGCTCTATCACCTATTACGCATATCCGTATGGGAAATATAATAAAAGAATACAGAAAATTCTAAAGGATAACGGCACGCGCCTTGCCTTTGGATACAATGAGAACCGCAAAGCAAAACGCAGTGATGATTCCTATGCACTGCCGCGGTTTAATGTCAACGCCTATACCAGACTGGATGTATTCCGCGCCATGCTGGAAAGCAAGTAAGAAAAAAACACAGATTTTCCCTCCACCATTGTGATACGCCTATGTTGGGCATCGGACATTTGCATATAGTGGATTGAGATGGATGAAATCTCATATAAAGGAGGAAATCTTACATGTATAACTCAAGATGCAATTGTTCTTCCAACAGCGGACGCGGGTCTTCCTGCGCACGCAATGGAGAAAGAATTCTGGTAAACCAGTCCGGCTGCAATACGGAAAGCCGTTCCCGCTGTTCCTGTGTCAACACCTACCGTCCTGGCTGCGGTGGTAATCATGGCAGCTGCGGCTGTCATCACCATGACAATGACTGCGGTTGTGGAAGCAATGGAAACTCTCATGGCTGTGGCTGCGGCAATCACCGTCCGTGTCCGCCAAGACCATGCCCGCCAAGACCGTGTCCACCAAGACCATGCCCACCAAAACCGTGTCCGCCAAAACCATGTCCACCGAGACCATGCCCGCCAAGACCGTGTCCGCCACGCCCTAGCTGTGAGGACCGCTGCCGTGAGCAGTATCGCCGCTGCATGAGAAACTGCCGACTGCGTGATGATGATCTGCGTGAGGATTATGCGGAAGCATTCGACTATGATGAAACAGATAGAAAATACGAAGAGTACGAAGAATACGAAGATTAACAGCTGATTCCTTTTTCAGGCGATTCATATAACAAACGGACTCCTGCATGTATTGCAGGGGTCTTTACGTATTATGGGAATTTGCATATTTGGCGAATTATAATTATTTCCAGTTATATGTATAAACCGTCATGTTGAGAGGGGAAGAAAAGCAGAAAGAAAACACAGAAGATCTGCAGGGGATTTTCAAATATCGATGAATAAAAGTTCATTTCTGCAGGTTGTCTAAAATACTTTCCGGATACACGATATGTTCACATTATATACAGTATTCATATATCCATCTTTGCGATTTGTCTTTCAGAATATCTTTGGACATTTTTATTTGATAGGGGAGTTGAGAATGGTTTGAAGATCTAGTTGTATTTCTATCGGCATTTGTGATACCCTTGCGATACGAAAAAAAGGAGGGGCAGCCCATGAAAAAACATATACAAACCATAATGATGATGTATGCATCTCAATCACAAAAGCCCCGGCCTTTCTGCATGTCACTCTGAGCGATATTTTCTTCGCATTCCTATAGAATTTTAACACATGGCACCTTTTTCTATATCATGATGCACAAGTCTGTCAATTATCAGCGGACATTGTTGCGGCTACTTCATTTGCCATAAAAATAACAGTGACAGAGGATCACCCGATCATATTCCTGAAGCAAAACATGAAAAAGGAAAGAAGGGATAAGACCATGCGTGAAACTCAAAAATTGCTTCTGTTATAACAAAGTATTTATGAGATAAATATAAGAGGGGGACAATGAAAAGATGGAAGGGGATGTAGTTGGGCTGTGAAGTATCGATCAAATAGGTCATTGTACATCTGTTTTATTGAGTGATATGCTGCCTGATAAGATATTTACAACAATGGTGGTGCAATTTAAATGCAATTCTTTTAATTTGTACTGAAAGAAGTGTGTATGTATAAATAAGCATGTTGTACAGACTTTGAAAAATCATCCAGTTGTTATTGTATGAATAATATAAAAGCTTATCGATGCTTAGAAAATTCAGTGTATAACATAGCAAATAGAGCGATTACATGTAACACAATGGACAAATATCCTTTGAATAGAGAAGTAGAAGTCGTTTCGCTAACATGTATTTAATCGAAAAGGTGTTTAAATGGGTATCTTTTTCATGAAAGGGAGTATCAAACGTTAAATGGTAGGGGATTTGTTATCGACGCCGGAAAAAGTTTATCCATCAGATGTTGAAGGATATGAATATGAAAATAGAAACGATGAGTTCCCTATATACATAGCATACTTTATTCTTTTTGATATATGTCAGTATGGACCGCTTTCGAGAATAAAACATCACGGTCTGGAATCAAAAGGCGAATGATGATATGATAACGTCAGAATACAGCATACAACTGAGGCGAAAAGGAGTGTTAGCGATATGAATATTTTACTTTTTGGTGTTCCCAATGTTGGAAAAACAACAACCGGTAAATTATTGGCAGACAGATTAGGATATGACTTTCATGATATAGATGAGGAGATTAAGCAGCGCTATAACATAACGATTGAGGAATTTGTTGGCATCGGGACAATTGAAGAAAGAGATGAAAAGAGGGGAAGGATTATTTGTGAATTGGTAAAGCGTAAAAATAACAAGGTGGTGTCCGTAACATCTATATCATATCCTGATTATTTTAAAGAGATTTTGAAAAGGGATGATGTTTTGGCAATCGAACTGAAGGATACGGTTGAGAATATTTATAATCGTTTGATTTTTAGTGATGAAAATGATCATATCTATGTAGATGATGAATATAAAAATGCACATCGTGATTATTATCTAAGCGAAATTTACAAGGATCGGGTATGGTACGGCAGTGTGTATACCATTATTGAAGCAAAATATGATATGATGGGGCAGTCACCTGAGGATGTTGCAGATGGGATAATCAAAAAATTTCACCTATAAAGGAGCTGCAAGGGAGCAGTGTCTGTTCATCATGCAAAAGTCTGCATCATGCAGCGTAAGGATATTTTCTTTGAGACTTCAACATATAGAAATAATGCCCTTTCTTATGAAGATTTATACAGAGGTATTACGCAAAAGCGTTAAATATACTATAATTACGTTATATCGCATTTAGAAAGATACCTAGGCAATATCAAAGCGATAGAAATAGAAGTGGAGTCTTTTATAGAATTCACTTCTTTTTGTATTCACTATTCTTAAAATAGCAGTTCCATCATATATTCCGAAAGGATATAAGTATTGAGTAAGCTCGATTATGTCAATAAGTGGTAAATAGGTGACTGCTTTTATTTTTTACCTCATGAAGAAATCCAGCTTGCAACTCGGGAGTTTATTCATTCATGACAATTTCATTTCACTGTGTTAGAATGAAGCTAGTCATAGGAGGAATGAATTATGGATAGAGCAGTAACCACCTTGTTTATGCTGATGTCAGTAGATGGGAAAATCAGTACCGGGTCATCGGATGAAATGGATGTCGATAAAGACTTTCCTAATATAACCGGCGTTAAGGAGGGACTTCATCAATATTATGAATTTGAACAAATGAGTGATCTATGGTCCTTTAATACCGGTCGAGTTCAGCAGAAAATGGGAGTAAATGAAGAGGATTTCCCGGCAAAATCGCCTGTATCCTTTGTGTTGCTGGATAATCATCATCTAACGGAGCACGGCATTCGGTATTTCTGTCAGTTGTCCAAGGAATTTGTGTTGATTACACAAAACCCCGCACATCCGGCATTTTTAGTAAAGGAAGATAATTTACACATCATCATGCAGGATACGTTGGATCTGGCAGGCGCTTTGAAAATTTTAAAAGAGGATTATGGATGCAGTCGATTAACGGTACAGTCAGGAGGTACCTTGAACGGACTTTTTTTGAGGAAGAAATTGCTGGACTATATAGATATTGTTGTTGCCCCGATATTGATTGGCGGAAAAGATACTGCAACACTGATTGACGGAGCTTCCATCACATCTGTAGATGATTTGCATGCATTGGGAGTACTGAAGCTGGAAGCGTGTGATGTACTGAAAAATTCGTATATTCGCCTAAGATATAAAGTGATCAATTGAAAAGCTGGTCGGTTTAAAATGTCAGTATTTTAGTATATAGGCGCTATGGCGAAAAGACGGCACACTTTCTTTTATGGATACTGTAACAGCATATGCAATAGGAGGGCTGTTTCACTTGGCTGTATTGGTTAGGCAGTGCTTGTTGTTGATGGTACTTTGACAGCATAAAAAATTTTAGAATTACGGAGGATAACAAAATGAAAATCATGGAAGCAATAGATAGAAATCCAACACTGACAGGGCAGCTGCTAGAGGTGTGGGAAAGCTCTGTAAAAGCAACCCATCTCTTCCTGTCAGAGGAAGAAATAGAAAATATTAAGAACTATGTGCCACAGGCAATACAGGAAATACCGTATTTAATTATCGTGGTAAATGAACATCAGGTTCCCATAGGATTCATGGGAATTGCAGAGCAGCATCTTGAAATGCTCTTCATTTCTGACGTAGAAAGAGGAAAAGGCTTGGGCAGAGAATTGCTTACATTCGGAATGGAAAAATATTCAGTGAATGATCTGGCAGTAAATGAACAAAATCCTCTAGCAAAAGGGTTTTATGAATACATGGGATTTAAAGTGTATAAAAGGACAGAGTGTGATGAACAAGGCAATCCATACCCACTTTTATATATGAAATTGAATTGATCTGTACGATTACACAAACGAATCTGCTAGAATATTCACAGGGTATGGAAAGGCTGTATGTATAGGTCTGAGCCTCCTGATCAAAGATATGGTTCATTCTTATATATAATAGAAAAGGCAATAGAAGAAGATTATGTGCAATCAAGCTTTTGTAGATACCATTGGTCATCAGAATTTTCTGAAACAGGCTTGTAATATGAATGTTATCAAAGGTAGGTGTACAGTTCCCACTGGAGAATCCATTACCTACCCATTTGTTGATATCAGGACTACAAGGAACTCATAGATGAGCATGAATAGATTACTATAAGCAGAATATGCGCAGGAGGATGATGGTGAAAAACAGGAAAAACAGAAAATCCAGTTCTAATGATAAAATCGCATGGGGCCTGATTTTGGGATTTATGGGCGGACTATTATTGGATAATATAGCACTTGGTTTAGTGGTTGGGCTGCTGATTGGCAGCTTGCCTGAATGTATAGAAAAGGGAAAGTAATAAACCAGAATGAAAGAAGGATAACATGGATGAATTTACGATCAATGAAATGAAAGAAATGCAGCTGATTTTGCAAGAGAAATATAAAGATAAATGGGAAGGTATTTCTGTTCTAGCAGGCAGGAACAAGCTGCTTTGGATGATTGGAGAAATAGGCGAAGTCATAGACATCGTAAAAAAGCATGGGGATTTTGAAGCGGCTCATCAGGAAGATATAAGAAAAGATCTAATTGAAGAATTAGCTGATGTTCTAATGTATTATAACGATATTTTGTTGTGTTATGATATATCTTCCGAAGAATTAAAGACAGCATATAAAGAAAAATTCGAAAGAAACATGAAACGCTGGTAAAGGTATGTACTGCACGGCCTCTATACAAGTGCTGTGATAAAGCTAAACAGGAGGAGCAATTTGAAAACACGTATGGAATACACCTGTCCTCTGGAGCTGACGCATGATGTTACAAAAGGTAAATGGAAACCGATTATTCTGTGGCAGCTTGGAAAAGGGCGCCGCTCATTATCTTCCTTGAAAAAAGAAATACTGGGCATCACACAGAAAATGCTGATGGAACAGCTGAAGGAGCTTTTGGAATACGGTATGGTTGAAAAGCATACGTATGCCGGTTATCCGCTGCATGTTGAATATTATCTTACCAAGCGCGGAGAGCATATGCTGGAGGCGATTGCAATCATGCAGGAAATCGGAGTGGAAATGATGCTGGAGGATAACCGTGAGGAATTTTTGAAGGAAAAGGGACTTATATAGTCACAAAAAAGTGGGTAATGTACAAATGCTTCCGATCAGACTACAATGGAGGAAAGGTTGGTGAGTGATATGATGAAAGATTGTGAAGCAACGATTGGCAGGCTGATAGATAAACAGACAACAGCATTTGTCAGCTCCGTGGATCTGGACGGCTTTCCAAACACGAAGGCAATGCTTTCTCCGAGAAAGAGAATCGGTATTCAAACATTTTATTTTACGACAAACACATCCTCCATGCGGGCAGCACAGTACCGAGAAAACCCGAAGGCATGTATTTATTTCTGTGATAAACGCTATTTTCGAGGTGTTATGCTGATAGGAACTGCAGAAATTCTGGAGGATACTAAAAGCAGGGAAATGATATGGAGAGAAGGGGATACCATGTATTATCCTGAGGGAGTAACGGATCCGGATTATTGTGTTTTAAAGATTACTGTAACAAAGGGCAGATATTATTCCAACTTTCATTCGGAAACGTTTGCTGTACCTGCTGTGAAACCGATAACTCCTGAATAATCGATTCCCTGCTGAAATGCAATGGATAAAAGCATATGCCCCAGGGAAATGAAATTCATGGTCGGAAAAGCAGAAGGATATTGCAGGCTGTTACCTACATATGCCTTCAAAGAGCAGAAGCTTCTGTTTCTTCAGCATCAGTAAATGTAAATGCTTTTTGTGGATATATTGATCAGGAGGTGGGCTGTTGCTGGAAACCGGACAAGCGAAATAAAAGGAAAAACCATGTAATGCGTTCGGATTTTATGTATGCCTTTCACAGGAATCGGATATCCGCAGACAATTATGGAAAGGGTTTTGTGCAGATTAGACTGTACATTCCCTTTTTTGTTAAGTATAATCTACATAACAGGCTTTATTGACACAAATGGTCTAGCCTCTTTTGAGGCTAGTGGATCTAAATCTTTTCACGAAGTGATATATCATCACGTTTCCCGTCTAGCCTCAACCTGAGGTTAATGGATCTTAATTCAAGATCGGTACATCTAAATATGAATACAAAGCTTTGTGTTTGCAGTAGCTTTACATAGAATCACCATCTTTGTACCACCCTGATCCGTGGGATGACCAGCTACATCTATTTTATATCCATAACAAAAAGTCATGGATGAGTTACACAAAGAGCTGTTAAAGGTTGCAGGAAGTTCTGGAAAGCTTATGCTTCAGCTGAAAAAACGGCATAGAACGATATGCGTTGAATATAACTCAGCGTAAACTTGTGAAAGTGATTGTTCTTCATGGAAGGGGAAATGGACATGGAGCAGAATTCAAAAGACAGTATAGAGAAAACAAAACAAGGATTCGAAGAAAGCTTCAAAAAAGCAGCATATTATGATATGCAAACACAGGACGCATCACACCTGGAAGCAATCCTGAGTTTTCTACCGATACGTCCGGGCATGAAAATACTGGATCTGGGAACAGGAACAGGTTATCTTTCCTTTGCAATTGCGAAGCGATATCCGGACTGTGAAATATATGGGCTGGATATCGTTGCGGAAACATGATGCAGGAATCGTGATAAAGCAAATGCTTTACATAGGAGAAATCTGCATCTTATATGCTATGAAGGTATAGACTTTCCATTCGAAGCTGTAACCTTTGATATGGTCATAACCCGCTATGCTCTGCATCATTTTCCCGCAATTACGCAAACATTTCAGGAAGTATATCGTGTATTGCGGCAAAAAGGCTGTTTCTTTCTCTACGACCAGCACCCAATGAAGATGATGAAAAACGATTTGTCGATGCTTATATGCAGATGAAAAAGGATGGACATATCAAATTTTATACGCTGTATGAATGGCGGCAGCTTGCAGAGACTGCCGGTTTTACATACCATGATTCTTTTGAAACACAGATCAGATTTCCCAGAAAAATGGATGCTGCGTTCGGATTGGAATGCATTATGAAATCCTTTGATGAAAAGACGGTCAGCGGATATGATATTGAAATACTGCAGGATGAAATCTGGATTACGGAAAAGGTTCAGAATGTGATGTTCCTGAAATAGTGCGCATGCCAAACGCAAGGCGCGTTGTATAGCAGGCAGTAGGGAAGATCATAAACAGGAGGCGATAACGATGGCAAATGAAAATAACATAGATTATGATGGAAAAAGCTTCATTCCAAAGCTTAACAGTGCGAATGGCGAGGTCAGTGAGCAGACTGTATTTCATTACCATCAAAAGGATACTGTCATATGGGCAGAATATGCAGGCGGAGATATCTTGAAGGGATTTCTGATTGGAACTGTGGATGAAGCAGGAATGCTGGACTTTACCTATCAGCACCTGAATATAAAGAAAGAAATCAAAATCGGGAAGTGCCACAGCATACCAGTTGTTCTAAAGGCTAACTGCATAGAATTACATGAGCAGTGGCAGTGGCTCAATGGTGACCACAGTAAGGGAACCTCCATTCTCATAGAAATATAAGAAGCATATGGATAACAGGACGAAAAGGAGAAGGTGAATTATGAATTACGAAAATGCGGAGGGCTGCAGAATCATTCAGGCAGGATTCCAAGAACAGACATTGCAGGTGGTACGTACGATCACCAGAGAAACGATACAGGAAATCTATCCTCACTATTATCCGAAGGGCGCAGTAGATTTTTTTCTCTCACACCATAATGCCGCAGGAATTCGTCAGGACTTGGAAGCCGGCAGTGTTTATCTTTTATTGAATGAGAAGCAGCTTGCCGTCGGTACTGTCACGCTGAAGAATCATGAGATATGCAGGCTGTTTGTTCTGCCGGCACACCAGAAAAAGGGATATGGCCGCAGGCTAATGGATTTTGCAGAGCAGAAAATATTCGAATGTACAGATATCTGTAGATTCGATGCATCACTTCCGGCAAAGGCAATCTATATCAAACGCGGCTACAGGGAAAGTGCATATCATATCATACCGACAGAAAACGGTGATTTCCTATGCTATGATGTGATGCAGAAAACAAAGAATACAGATAAATAAACAGGTGTCGATCGGCATCCTCCACACGATCGTACAGCATGTCATGCAGAAAGCGAATGTGTGGATATACAATTCTGGAATGTATGCAGAACAGATGTGCTGGCACTGGTACATATGGGGAATGCGACTCCATATAGATGCGGCCGTTTAAAAGAAGAACCGCAAAATGCATAAAACTGTCTCTTATACAAAACCCCTTTGATTCATATTACAGAACAACTCTGATTTCGTATATTCGTAGAAAGGATACATAAAACAGATACAAAACAGAGAACATATGCAAATGTTAAAAATCTTTGACAGACTTCCAAACAGTTTTGCTGGAGTAGAAGAAGCCCATATCGTATAAACATTCATGAAAGGAGTCAACATGGAATTAGGAACCGGTTGTTCATATGCTGCAAAGAAAGATTGTGCGCAGCTTGAATGCGGCAATGCTTTCTCGCGTACAGGCCTCGGCTTGGAAATCGCACGGAGTCTACTGGAGCGTATGCATGGCAGCATCTCTGCAGAGTATGCGCAAAATAGGCTGTGCATCTGTATACGGCTGCCAAATACTGCAGAGAAAACACATACCGTGTGAAAGTTTAGCAACAGGGGAAAGCACATGCCGCGGATTCCAAAAAACGGTGCTGTAAGACCTGATAAAGACAACGCGTATGGCAGTAAGGCTTACCGTCAAACAGATAGTGACTGTCATCATGCCTCACAGCTGCATGACGACAGCAGAAGCTGGAATGGTGGAAAGGTCTGTGCTTAACAGATTTTGAATGCAGCATATTTACAGCGGGGCTTCTCTCATCCGCCATGCGTCCAAGCGTTAAAGCCTGTAGCATACGAAATATAACAGGAAAAGGTGGTAATGCGGCGTATTTGCTGTACATTACCTCTTTTGTTTACTATAATTTAGATTAAGGTAGGAATAAACGAGAGCGGTGGATATCATTCCGGCAAATGGTGGAAAAGGACTCGGTGTCAAAAAGGTTCTGGACTATGTTCCGTTCACCAAAGAGGAAGCCATCGCCTTTGGAGATAGTATCAATGACATTGAAATGCTGCAGGCAGTTGGAACCGGCATCGCCATGGACAATGCCAGTCAGGATGTAAAGGCCGTGGCGGATGTAATCTGCGGCAGTGTCAGGGAGGAAGAAATTTACCGGTATTGTAAGGAAAATCACCTGATCTGACAGGCCATCTGCATGATGATTGATTGAATATCAAGGAAAAAAGGAAGTGAAGCTTATGGATGCTTATATACGTGTAGGAATCGGTGTTTTGATTCTTCAAAACGGAAGGCTGCTACTGGGACACCGCGTATGCAATGCAGCGGATACCGGTGGGATTTATGAACCAGATTCCTGGTGTCTTCCGGGTGGAAAGCAGGAATACGGGGAGACGATTTTAGAGGATGCCGTAAGGGAAACAAAAGAGGAAACCAATCTGGATATCAAAGACTTACAGGTGTATTGTGCCGTTGATGATCTGCAGCCGGGTAAGCATTATGTCACCATTCAGGTGATAGCCCGTGCCTGCAGCGGGACGCTTTGTGTTATGGAGCCGGAAAAGCAGGATGTCTGGAAATGGTTTCCAGTCGATCAGCTTCCAAAGAACATATACACGCCTTCAAAAAAATTCATTGATGCTTATTTGAGGACACAGAAACAAGACTATTTACAAGAGGTTCGCAGGAAGGAGACCCTATGAAACAATATGAATATGGTAATGTTGCTTACATAATGAAGGATGTGGTTTTGGCAGTCACGATGGAGCATCGTGATATCATAAATGACTATGCCGTAAAGGGTTACCGGTATGCTGGAATGATACCGACAGAAATCAGTGCAAACGGCTGTATCCGCAGAATCGATCTGATATTTGAAAAGGATGGGATCTTATGAGTGTATACTTTTCGATATGCGTCAGTTTATCCGTAGGTCTGATCCTAGGTGCCGTGGGCGGCGGTGTAAAAAAGAAGCTGATAAAAAAGGACTATACGCAGAAACAAATCGCAAGAAATATCAAATTCATCAGTAAAGCGGCAGGTCTGCTCAAGTATGTCACCTGCCTTGTTCTTTTGCTGGGGCTGCTCTGGTGCAGCTATTATCTCATACTTGGCATTATGGAGCCAAAGATGGCAGAGTATGCAAACAACATGTCGGAGTTGATTGTTGCTGTTCTGAGTGTTATTTCCATCATGTTTGCCTTTGTGGAATTTATCAGAAGAAAAGAGTAAGGGTGTTACTGACAGCCTGTAAAGAAAGGAAGAAGATGTGTGCAGCTATTGTGGGGGCAGGGATGCATATCGGAAGGTAAGGTTTATGATAAAGCAGATTAGAATGCTTTTGGTTGCTCTGTCGGTCATATTTTTTATGACGGCATGTAAGGATACTGCCGGATATACTGCAGTACAAAGCATGTGGAATAAGGATATGCTGTTTTCTTTGAAGCAGGCATCGCTTGAAAAGGCGATAGCTTCGTATTACGGGGGAGATGGTACGGCAGCGGCTATGGCATTTATGAAGCATAAGAGTGTGCAGCGATTCATGGCGATGTGGGTTCAAGAAGAAACAAAGGATATCGATCAGCCGATTTGGAATTATGACAGCTTTGCCAGAGTTTCTATACGCAATCATGAGCTGAAGGAGTTGTACACAGATAAGCAATTCTACTCCTGTACATTTACGGATGGACACGGTCGCTGGGGGTACTGTATTTTCCAGTATGATGAAAAGGAATCCGCAGTATCAAACTGGGAGGTGAAGGAAACCACACCGTATCAATATGATTTGCGGGTGAATATGAAAGAGATTGTTGATCGTATTATGAAAACCGACTTGGACATCCTCACCACTTCCGCATCAAGTGTTTATTTATATGATGAAGAAAAGAAACAGGCGGAGCAGGTTATCTTGTTTCATGATGAAAATGCTGCCTATATCTGTTATTACGGGGATGCTGTCCTTCGTATGAAAAGGTGTAAGGGACAGTAAAGGAATCTCATATATAGGAATGAAAGCAGCAGGCTTTGATTGAATTTATAAGTGGTCGCTGTGTGCGTTTAGATTCAACAAACTATCATGGAATGATTCATCAAAATATACTGTATAATTGAAAACGCAGCTGCAAAGACAGCTCTTTTTCATGTTTTATTCTTATCTCAAAAAACCACGGTATCCAATTTGGTTCTTTCTCGATTGTAGGGAAACTCAAAGCAGAGAGACTTCAACACGATTGTATTTATCAATAGAAGTTGAAGTCTTCCTTTTGCAAACACCTTAAAGTAAGAAAGACCCTCCGATATATGCGCAGCTTTCGATATTGTATGTCATTCTGTGTATAGCAAAGCTGCAGCACTGCTATGTTCCGGTTTGAAAAGGACGTTAAGCAAAAAAGCAAGCATCCGGTTATCATGAGATGCTTTAGAAGCAGGGAGTGCGAAAGATTGAAATATGAAGGGTAGGTCTTTTCCTGTTTTGTGTATAATTTCTTTGGTAACGAGTTTCTTTACGGATACTGCAATTTTGCAGAAGTTTGTTATAATGGTTAAAGAATGTTAACGAAAGGAGTCCGTTATGAACAGACATGAAATACAAATAAAGCCTTCCTTGTGCATCGGTTGTGATCAGTGTGCGAAAGACTGCCCCACCAGCAATATACAACTAAAAGATAAAAAGGCAGAGATACTGGAAGCAGAGTGTATCATGTGCGGACACTGTGCTGCAATCTGTCCGAAGAAAGCCGTCACGATCAGCGGCTACAGTGAAGCTGCCGTTGAGCAGGCATCCAGCGTACGCCTTGATCCTCAAAAGGTGCTGGAGGTGATTCGTTTCCGTCGAACCATTCGTCAGTTTCAGGAAACGGAAATCCCTGCCGAAGTGATTTCTCAGATTCTGGAAGCAGGCAGACTGACACATACAGCAGAAAACAAACAGGATGTGACATATATCGTTATCGATAAAGAAAAGGCTTCTTTGGAGCAGCAGGCAGTGAAATTCTTTCGAAGATTGAAGCCGGTTGCAAATCTGTTCAGCTCCATGGCCAGAAGAACCGTCATTGATGATCACTTTTTCTTTTTTCAGGCACCGGTTGCCATCGTTATAGCAGCAAAAGAGGAAATTAACGGGGCACTGGCTGCACAGAATATGGAATTTGTTGCGGAGGCAAACGGCTTGGGGGTACTGTACAGCGGATTCTTCACCATGGTGGTGAACCATTCGCGAAGCTTGCGGGCGGCATTGCACATACCAAAAGGAAAAAAAGCGGTCACAACGCTGTTTCTGGGGTATCCTAAGATACGATATCAGAGAAGTGCACAGCGGGATACAGCCGATATCCGCTATATGTAGGGAGGGACTTTCATGGATAAGGAATGTCAGAAGCGCATTGCGCATATCACCAGCGGCTTTCATACATGTAAAACGGCATTCACTGCCATTGGTGATGAAACAAGGCAGGTCATTTTGTTGATACTGATCCAAAGCGAGCGATCGGGAATCCGTGTCAATGAAATAGCTGAAAGGGCTCATTTGACCAGACCCTCTGTATCGCATCATCTGCAGATTCTAAAGGTAGCAGGTATTGTTGATATGCGGAAGGAGGGGACAAAAAACTATTATTATATCAGTGCGGACAACACCCAGTGGAAACAGGTCAAGCAGCTGATTGACCTCATCTATGACAGTGTGATTCATTTACAGAAGGAAGAGGAGGAGAGACATCTATGATTGTATATTTTTCAGGAACCGGAAACAGTGCCTATGTGGCAAAACGATTACAGAGGGAGTTGCAGGATGAAGGCTTTGATCTGTTTTCTTCCATACGACACAGGAAGAAGGACGCACTGTATGCAAAGCAGCCCTGGGTGATTGTTGCTCCAACCTATGCATGGCGGATTCCGCGTGTTGTTCATGAATGGCTGAAAGAAGTGGAGCTGACGGGAAGCAGGGAACTGTATTTTGTAATGACCTGCGGCGGATCGATTGGAAACGCCGGTGCTTATCTTGAACGGCTCTGCAAAGAAAAAGGATGGAGCTATCAGGGATGCATGCAAATCGTCATGCCGGAAAACTATATCGCACTCTATGATGCTCCCAAAAAGCAGGAGGCTTTAACCATCATCCATAACGCAGAAAAGCAGATTGCAGAGGCAGCTGAGTATATACGGACACATCGCAGAATACCAAAACCGGAAATAAGTGTGAGGGATTTTGTGAACAGTGCCTGGATCAATCCTTTATTTTATCCTTTGATCGTACATGCGGATAAATTTTACGCAACGGATGCATGTATTTCCTGCGGAAAATGTGAACAGGTCTGTCCGCTGGGCAATATTCAACTGAAGCAGGGGGTACCGGACTGGGGGAAAAGCTGCACCCACTGCATGGCATGTATCTGCAGCTGTCCGAAAGAAGCGATTGAATATGGAAACAGCAGTAAGGGGAAGGTTCGCTATCTCTGCTCACATGTGGTTTCAAAGGAAGAATGATGATATACAGGCAGAAACGTAAGGACAGCTTTTCTGCCTTTACGCTATGCAATCCAAAGAATCATCAGTATGATGAAGGATAGCTGACTGAACATCAAGACAGTGCTCGGTGATGCAGCCTTCCATCAGATAGAAGCAGGCTGTATGTAAACAGAGGTGATGCAGAAACGGTATAGCGGAATCATCTTTGCTTTAACAACTCACCTGCTTTTGGATGTTATGATTGTGCATCATGCTTTTTTTTATGCAACAGGTGTTCTTCACCATGCAGATAAACCCTACAGTCTGATAAGAGACAGCGAAGCTATGGAGGAAAATCTGCGCTTCGTATATTTTGAGTAGACAATTACAGAAGAAGCCTTGTTTTGATTATGAAAATATGCAGTGATGTAGTATTTTTTTATCTTTTATCGCCAAATTATGATAATCAGCGCAATTTCTATACAAAAATGAAAGAAATGAATGACTTTTTAGCGTATTTGAGATAGAATTTAAGTTGATAGCAGGCGATTGTGGTGGAATCGCCCTTACTGGAGGAATACATATGTACAATGATCATGATGATTTTGAAGTAAATGACTATGATGAGGACATTCGGCGCAGAGAGGCGTTGATTGAAGAAGCGAAGAATATTGAAATATCTTCCGACTGGAACACGGTGTTCCGTGAAATTTCAGATTTAAAGAGGAGATGGAAACGCATTTCTTATTGGGACAGTGCCTATGAAGAAACGCTGAATGAAGAATTTGACAGCTATATGGATGCCTTTTATGCGAAGCGTAGAGAGGGGTATCAGAGCAATCAGGCCATTAAGCAGGAGCTGATTGACCGTGCGGAAAAGGTTGCTGCTTCCGATGACTGGAATCAGGCAACAGAGGAAATGAATGAGCTGATGCAGCAATGGAAAGCATCGGGAACAGCAGGAAAAGAAACAGATGATGAATTATGGGATGCCTTCAATGCGGCTCGTCAGAAATTTTTTGACCGCAAGCATGAGCACTGGGAAAATCTGCAGACGAAGTTCTCGAATGCAAAAGAAATAAAGGAAGGGCTGATCAAAGAGGCAGCAGCACTGGCGGATTCTGTTGAATGGAACAAGACAGGAGAAAAATTCCGTGCGATGATGGATCAGTGGAAGGCGGCAGGAAGTGCGGGCCGTGAGCATGAGGATCGTCTGTGGAATGCCTTTAATGAAAGCCGTCAGAAATTCTATGATCGAAGAGGCGAATACTATGATCAGCTGCATGAACAGCAGGATGGGAAATACGAGGAAAAACGCAGGCTGGTAGAGCAGGCAAATGAAATTGCACAGCGCGGGGAATATACCCGGGAGCATACGGATGTTATGAAAAATCTAAGCAAGGAATGGAAAAGCATCGGTTCCTGCGGCAGAGAAAGAGAAGATGACATCTGGAAGGAATTCCGTACGGCAATGGATTCCTATTTTGAAGGGCTGCGCAACTGGAATGAACAGCGGCATGCACAGTGGCGTCAGAGAATGCAGGAGGCACGTGCACGCAAGCAGGAGCTGATCCTGGATCAGCAGCGTCAGATCAAGCGTATGCAGAATGATATTATCGGATTGATTGGAGAACGGGCAATCAATGATATGGAGGAACAGATAGCGGATAAGAAGGAATTTATCCGTGAGCTGGAAGAAGAACTGGCGGATATTGATAAAACGCTGGCAAAATAGAAGCAGATATCAAATGATAAAAAAAGAGTGATTTTGTCGATGTCACTCTTTTTTCATTTTTAAGCTATCCGTATTCACAGGAAGCTTACTGAATGTTCAACGAGTCAAATGCTTTGGAGATGCTGCCGGAAACAGCGCCTCCAGACTGGTACGCTTGAGTATCGTGATCTTTCCATAGGAAGCTGTCACAATGCCTTTTTTCTTCCACTCACTGAGTACCCGGTTTACCGTTACCCGGTTGAGATTCAGGATCAGTGCCAGATCCTCCTGGGTATAGGGGATGCTGGAAGAAGTGACACCGCGGTCATAATCAGGCGCAGCTGTTTCCGACAGCAGCAGGCTGGCAATACGCTGATAGCGGTCATACAGCGTGATACGGCGCAGCTGTGCGGTCAAATGATTACAGGTATTGGACAGCAGCTGCAGCATGATCTGCATAAGTCCGGGGGATTGCTCCATATACACATACAGCTGATTCAGATCGCAGGCCATCAGCTCAACCTGTGTAACTGCTGCCACGCAGACCGGTCTGGCACATTGTGAAAGAAAGGAGGATTCACCGAATATCCTGCCCTTTTCAATAATTTCATACGTTAATTCACGCCCCTGTGAGGTCACATAATAGGCACGTACACGACCTTTCCTGATAAAGTAAATACGTCCCGCATCATCTCCCTGCATATAGATATCCTCATTGGCCTCATAGTGCTGCCGATAGCCTGCCGCTTCAAAGCAGTGGTACAGCTCCTCTGGAATTTTAATCTGACGCATATCCATCTCCCCTTAAAATTTTTCTCTCTGAATTGTAACATAGGCTACAGAATATGGGAAGAGCTGCCTTTACAATAAGAACAAGAAAAATGAGGAGAGATTTTATGAAACACACCGCATCACTTACACAGGGAAATATTTTGCAGGTACTGCTGCGCTTTTCGATACCGTTTCTGCTTGCCAATCTGCTGCAGGCACTGTACGGGGCGGCTGACCTGATGATTATCGGAGCTTATTGTCCGGCGGAAAGCATTGCGGCGGTATCCACCGGCACACAGGTCACACAGATAATCACAAGCGTGATTTCCGGACTGACACTGGGAGCTACCATTCTTGTCGCAAAATATGCAGGCAGGCAGCAGCCTGATAAAATCGAAAAGACGATCGGTACCACGATTACCTTTTTTGCACTGTTCTCTATTATCCTGAGCCTGATACTGGCCTTCAGCACAGGGATGATTCTTCAGCTGCTGCAGGTACCGCAGGCATCTATGGCACAGGCCTATGAGTATGTCTTTATCTGCATAACCGGTATTTTCTTCATCTGTGAATATAATGCTTTCAGTGCACTCCTGCGCGGCTATGGGGATTCAATAAGCCCGTTGTTGTTTGTGGCTGCTGCCTGTGTCTGCAATATTGCAGGCGATCTGTTTACTGTGGGTGTTCTTCATATGGGAGTAGCAGGAACGGCGATATCCACGGTTGTCTCACAGGGAATCAGCATGCTGATCGCGATATGGTATATGCGACGTCAGGGTTCAGCCCTTCACTTTTCAAGACGCTGTCTGAAGCTGGATAAAGCAGTGCTGAAGGAATTGATTGCCATTGGTATTCCTGTTTCCTTTCAGGAATGCATGGTGCGCTTCTCCTTTCTGTATCTGACTGCCATCACAAATGGTTTTGGAGTGTATGCAGCTTCCGCCGTTGGGATTGCCAGTAAATTTGATATTTTTGCCATGCTTCCGGCAACCTCCGTCTCCAATGCCCTGACAGCGTTGACTGCACAGAATCTGGCAGCCGGTAAAAAAGAGCGTGCTGTCGGCTTCGTCCGCTATGGAATCTGCGTATCCATGCTTTGTTCCTCTCTGTTCTTTTTATGGGCACAGCTGTCCCCGCAATCCATGATTTCTCTGTTTTCCAGGGATGCAGCAGTCATCCGTGCAGGAATCCCCTTTTTAAGAGGCTGCAGTCTGGATTATCTTGCTGTTTCCATCCTGTTCTGTATGAACGGATATCTGAATGGAAGTGAAAAAACCGTATTTACCATGCTGAACTCCTGTGGTGGCGCATTGGTGATCCGCGTACCGCTGCTCTTTGCATTGATGCATTACAGGGTGGAGGTTCTTGCCGTTTACGGACTGGTATCTCCGCTGTCCTCCACTGCCATGCTTGCTGTCATCTGGTTCTATATGAAAAAGCATGCGGTCACTCATAATACCTTCATAAGCCAAAATAGTATAAACACCTCCCTGCAGAAGGAATAGGATATGGATACAAATTCACATATCTGATTCAGAATCCTATAGGATGCTTACCGTATTCGAGTATTTTGATATTGCGTATGGTTGGTTATGCCTGTGGCAATTGATTTACCGGCATGTAATAAGGGATGCAATCATGGCTTTTGCACAGGAGTGTACATGTCAGCTGTATCCGCTTTCTGCCGGTTAACCTGACCTGAATGCGGTCTTATCCGTACCTTTTGTTTGTCTTTTGGGATGGCTGTGCGAATACAGCATTATGATTTACAAGAGTAAGCTTTCATTTCTTCAAAGGTATAAATAGCATTATAGTTACAAAAGCGCTCTGTCCGGCTGGAACAATGGATTGTAATAGCAGGGAACATCGGAATCTTCATTGAGGTTTTATCTGGAAAATAGTACAATAAAGGAAAGTACTATAATCTTCCTGTCGTAAAGGAGCACGCCTATGGATAAAAAGCTGAACAATGAAGAAATCGAAAAGGGTGTTTTTGTTATCAATCAGCATTATGAAATCGTTTATATGGATGAAACCGCAAAACAGAACTTTCCCGGATGTGAACAGCATGCATTCTGCTATCAAATGCTGCAGGAGAGCAAAACGCCCTGTTTTGACTGCCCGCTGAAAAAGACAGGACACCAAAAGATAGAAAACAGGCTGCTATACAATCAAAAGCTGGAAATCTGGATGGAGTATGTCGCGATTCGGGTGGAATGGCCGAAGGAGGGGCTGTGTACCCTGATATCCATGCATGCGGCAGCTCCTGGGAAAGCCAGCAGTGTGATCCATGCACAAACTGATGGGCTGCTGTATGCTATTGTGGAGCTTCATATACAAAGGGATTCCTTTACCATGCTTTATGAGAATCTCAGGCAGCAGCCACGGCTTTCACAAAACGGCTCGCTGTGTAAGCTGCTACAGAAGCTGTGTACACGGTATGTATATAAGGAAGACCGTGCAGATTTTGAAGATTTCTGGAATCTGGACACCCTGAAAAAACGCATTGCCGTATATTCTCATGTCAGCTGCAGCTTCCGCATCCTGCTGCATGGTGCATATCGCTGGATGAAATTCCAAATCACTGCTTCCTCCAATGAAGAACTGACGGATACCTGTCTCTGTCTGATAGATACGATGTCAGAGGAGCTTCCAAATCCCGCAGCCGGACAGGATTACAAGCCTCATTACGATGAGCTTACCAGGCTGTATGGGAAAACGACCTTTGAACGACTTGCTCAGGAACGCCTTATGCAGGATGTTCATCAGGAGTATGGTCTTGTAGATATCGATATCGAGCATTTTAAGCTGTTCAATGACTGGTATGGTATACAGGAGGGGGATCATCTGCTGATGTATATCTCCTATCAGATACGTAAAAAGGTGCAGGAGTTAAATGGCATTGCAACACGCATAGGCGGCGATGAGTTCGTCATGCTGCTGCCGCAGGCTGCCTGTGATGTAAAAAAGCTGGAGCCCGAGATCATCGGCTGGATACAGAACTACGATGCTTCCATCAAATTTCTTCCCACGGTAGGTATTTATATGATTCAGGATAAAACGCTTCCGATTGCTCAGATGTGTGATCGGGCGGCAATTGCCGCAGCCAGCAGAAAAGGCAATTATGCGAGCCGCGTTGCTGTGTATCAGGATTCAATGAAAAAACTGATTGAAAACCGTCAGGAGGTACTGTTCGGTGTGAAAAACGGACTGGATAACCGGGAATTCGTTGTCTATTATCAGCCGCAGGTCAGTGCCAGAACGAATCGTATACTCGCAGCCGAGGCACTGGTGCGATGGCAGCATCCCCAGCGCGGTCTGCTGCCGCCGGGAGAATTTATTCCCATTCTGGAGACAAGCGGCTTTATTTATAAGCTGGATTCCTATGTATGGGAGGAGGTCTGCCGCTTCCTGCATGACAGATTGATGAAAAAGCTGCCAGTGGTACCGGTCAGTGTGAATGTTTCAAGGGTGGATATGCTTCAGTTCCGCCTGTGTGAAGTCTTTACTGCACTAATAAAAAAATACGAAATACCATCCCGGCTTTTGGAAATAGAGATAACGGAAAGTGCCTACGCTGAGAATTTCGATCAATTGATTGCCACTGTCAATGAACTGCGGGCATGCGGCTTCACCGTTTTGATGGATGATTTTGGCAGTGGTTATTCCTCCTTGAACATGCTGTCAAACATTGAACTGGATATTCTGAAAATCGATATGAAATTTCTGGATACATCCAATCATCAGAATACGAGAAATTCCAGTATCCTGGAGTCCATAACCTCGATGGGACGCTGGCTTGGCCTGCGGATGATTGCAGAGGGTGTGGAAACCCATGAACAGGTGGACCGCCTGTTAAACCTCGATTGTGAATATATGCAGGGTTATTATTTTTATAAGCCAATGAGCCGGGAGCACTTCTGTGAGCTTCTTGCGGATGCCGGGCGTATTGATGTTCGCGGCATGCAGGCGAAACGCCTGCCCAGTATAGATCTGGAGGATTTATTTCACAAGGATATTACAAGTGAAGCGATGCTTTCCAATATTCTGGGGGGAATCGCATTGTATGAAATCGAGGATGATACGCATTTACAGATTCTGATGGTAAATGACCGCTACTACCGTATTACAGGCTGCAATGCTGTGGATTTACAGGAGCGCAGCAGACTCATCACCCGTCAGATTCATCCGGAGGATATGCCGCTTGTATGGGATATTTTCCATAAGGCACAAGAAGCGGGATCCATGGGGGCAAGTGGAACCTTTCGGCGGTACCGTCTGAACGGAGAGCTTATGTGGATGCATCTGCAGGCCTTTTTCCTGCATAAACAGGGAAATCGCAAGCTGTTCTACGGCTCAGTCAGCGATGTGAGCACCACGATGAGTCTGCAGAAGGAGCTGCTGGCAATCCTACAGACGATGCCCGGAGATATATTTGAATATCAGGTGTACCCCGATGAGCGGCTCAGCTGTCGTGTAATCAGTGCAGGTCTATCCCTTTTGCACGGCTATACGACACAGGAGCTGCAGGATATTCTGGAAAACGGAATGCTGGAGTACATTGATGATCGTGACCATGATGAGGTGATGCGTATCTGGTCGAATCCAAAGCAGTGGAAAACGGATTGCAGCGTGGAATTCCGGCTGTTTACAAAAACCGGTGAAACCGTATGGGTGGAACAGCATATCCGCTATATCCGCGAAGAGGAGGGTGTGCGCATTTATAACAGCCTGTTAACGGATATCACAAAGATAAAGAGGCAGGAGGATGAATTGCTGGAATCGCAGCGCCTATTGCATCATTTGCTGGGAATTGCCGATCAGAGGGATTCACCGCGGCAGCTGACCAAAAGAAACAAGGAGCATGCCGCCAAGCTGTATGCAGAATCTTTTCCGGGAGGTATGATTGGAGGATTTTGCGAGAAAGGCTTTCCACTCTACTTTGCCAATGAGGAGATGATTCATTTTCTGGGCTATGACAGCTATCAGGATCTCTATCAGGGAATCAATGGAATGGTGGAGAATACGATTTATCAGGAAGACAGGGCACAGGTGGAGCTTGATCTCGGCACGACTTTCCGAGAAGGTATGGAATATACTACACGCTATCGTATGGTGCAGAAGGACGGCAGTCTTATATGGGTTCAGGACAGAGGACGTGTAATATGTGAGGAACAGGGACGCCTTGCCATCATCAGCACCTGTATGAATATTGATGAAATCGTGAAAGCCCGTCAGCTGCTTGAGAAGGTCCGCTAGAATCGGCAGTTCCTCAGATAAGCAAGCGGTAGCAGCTGTTACCCGCTTCAAGTTTGTAAGGGATTTCCGCTGCACCATACAAGTTTTTCCATCGGCTGCATCTTAGAGTGGCCGTCACGGCTGTTATATCAGAAAGAGACAGTTGCAGATTCTTACATAAGGTCTAATTTCCTGTACATCTGTACATGCGCAGGAAGCATGACAATCAAGCAGCTGAAAAAAAACGACAGGAACACCTTCTGCCGTTTTTTGACTTTGTATAGCTGATGTAAAAGCATCATGTCGGTGAAGCAGTTTGCATGCGTGTAACGAAATGCCATACAGCAGAATATGATGTTTAGTGAACTACTGCCAGTTATAGAGCAAGCGTTCATCGACCACTGAGGCGGGGGTATTCTGCCTGCTTTTTATAAACAACTTTATAGGCGGGAAAGCCGCTGCTCATCAAGTATGGTGATACAGCCTCTTGATTGCTGAAGCAGACCATCCCTTTGAAATTGCTTCAAGAGGCGGGATACAACCTCACGGGCAGTCCCCAGCTCATGTGCCAGCGTATCATGTGTGAGCTGAAGGGAAGTGGCTTCCTGAAGCTGCATCTGTGTTAAAAGCGCCTGGGCAAGTCGGTGCTCGTTGCTGGAAAACATGACATCGTGCATGGTGTTCATCACGGAGGAAAAGCGATCTGCAACCAGCTCCATCGTAAAATCCTTTACCCGGCAGTTTTGTAATGAAACGATCTGCAGAATCTGCTTGGGAATGAGCAGGATCACGGCATCCGTTTCAAACTCCATGCTGACCGTGAAGGTCAGAGAATGAATCATACAGGCTGCCGACAATACACAGACATCCTGTTCCAATAAACGATACAGCGTAATTTCATTCCCCTGCGGTGACATCATGAAAATACGTGCCTGTCCTTTTACCATCATTTCCAGACCGGTGCATTCCTGACTGCCGTGATTGAGAATGTCCCCCTTTTGAAAGCTGCGCTCTATGATATGGGTAGATAACAGCTGCTTTTGGTCATCTGTAAGCTCCTTCCAGAAGGGAAGTGTTTCAAGGTAATTATGCATATATCCATCCTTTCAGTAATAGTATAGCAGAAATAAGAAATTTGCGTTGTCCTTTTGCATGCTTCCTGTATAGTATACACAGAATGTACAGGAAAGGTAACAGCAGGAGAGTGCATGAGTTATACCTTTAAACCTTACAGGGGTTATCATGTACAGGATGTCGTCGTTGACGGTAAATCTATGGGACAGCTGGATAGCTATACATTTTCTTCTGTCAGTGAAAATCATACCATTCATGTTATTTTTGAAAAGGATGAGGTAAAAGCAGAACATACGAAGCTTGAACACGCTGATTCTGCTGGAGTACAGAAAAGCAGTCCTGAAAAATCACAAATAGCTATAAAGCATACAGCGGCGGATACCTTTGATTCTACTGGAAATGAAATCTGGCTGCTGGCTGGAGTTGTATCCATATTTGCAATGCTTTGTACCGGCATTTATCGGTTTAAAAGAAGATGAAGGAAAAACGGTCTGTGTGATGGACAGATCGTTTTTAAGTTTACAATGTTTGGTTCATGAGCTAGCGCTTTGTAGCACACTGAAAAAAACAGTAAATGCTGATGCAGGTATAGAAAGCGATGACGGACAGTAAAGAGTATACTTGCAAACTGAAAGTTATTTCAATATTTAATGGAATCAGCTACTAGTCCCATATGAAGCTTTCATCAGGTAGTGATAAACGGATATGATTCTTTCAGCCTTTGTCTGCGGCATATGCGCGGTATGAATCCGGGATATGCAGATCTGTTTTTTTCAGTGTGATATTGTTCCTAATATAAATATGGTATGCAGCATAGGATTCTGCTTTGGTTTGTGATAAAATAATACCATTCGAACAGGAGGCGGCATATGAAAATAGCACAGGTATTTGTTGAACATCCCATCATGCATCTGGACCATACCTTTACCTATGCCTGCGACGGCTTTTCTGTACAGCGGGGAGTTCGTGTACAGGTGCCATTCGGGAAAACCTCGATTATCGGCTTTGTTATGCAGGTGGAAACGATCACGGAGCAGCAGGCTGCCGGATACGGCTTCACCATACGTCCGATTGACAAGGTGATTGATGAGGAACCGCTGCTGAATGAGGAGCTGTTTGCTCTTGGTGAATGGATGGCGAAAACCTGTATCGTACCAATGATCAGCTGCTTTCAGTGCATGCTTCCGGCAAAGCTGAAACCAAAATCAACGCATGGACATGCAAAGAGGGAAGCCTGGATACGTTATGTGAAAGATGGGGATGGGCTGACGGTAAAGCAGCGTGCCGCATTACAGGCACTGCAGGAAGAAAAGGAAATGCTTCGCTCACAGTTTTATCAGATTTATAAAACACCGGGTAAAAAGCTGGTAAAGCTTGGGCTGGCACAGGTATATGAAAAAGAAGCGCAGGCACGACTTTTGTCAAAGGAAATCACACAGCAGGATCTGCCCCTTCACCCGGAGCAGCAACAGGCGCTGCATATCCTGCAGAAGGTAAGCGGGCATGAGGTTGTTTTACTGCATGGTGCGACCGGCAGTGGGAAAACAGAGGTGTTTCTGCAGCTGGCAAGGTCTGTCATGCAGCAGGGAAAGCAGGTTCTGATTCTGGTACCGGAAATCTCTTTGACTCCACAGATGGTAAAGCGGGTAACGGCACGCTTTGGAAGGCATGTGGCAATCTATCATTCCGGATTGAATGCACAGGAGAAATACGAGCAGTATCAGCTTGTCCGCCGGCATCAGGTGCAGATCGTGGTCGGTACACGCAGTGCGGTTTTTATGCCGTTTGATAATCTGGGTGTCATCATCATGGATGAAGAGCACGATACCAGCTATAAACAGGATTCCTCTCCACGCTATCATTGTCGCGATATCGCTTTGCAAAGAGGAAGACATCATCATGCGCTGGTCGTTTTGGCAAGTGCCACGCCTTCTCTGGAAACCTATGCCAGAGCAATTAAGGGTGTTTATCGGCTGATTGAAATGCCAAGCCGCATCAATGGCAGCTTTCCGGATGTAAAGCTGGTGGAAATGCGCAAGGCGGTCGGTCGGGGAGAGAGCTATCTGCTGAGCAATGAGCTGCTGGCTGCAATGTATGAGCGGCTGCAAAGAAAGGAACAGATCCTTCTGCTTCTGAATCGCAGAGGCTATACACCAATCCTTCGCTGTATCGGCTGCGGCCATGTCGTAATGTGTCCGCACTGTGAGGTGGCGATGTCCTATCACAAGGATGATAAACAGCTGAAATGCCATACCTGCGGATATACGATGCCGGTACCGAATTACTGTCCCGAATGCGGCAGTGATACCTGGCGGTATCTCGGGCTGGGTACGCAAAAGCTGGAGGAGCTTGTGCAGATCAAATTTCCGGATGCCAGGATTATTCGCATGGATGCGGATACGACAGGGAAAAAAAATGCCCACGAGGAGCTGCTGGCTGCCTTTGGTGAGCACAGGGCGGATATTCTTATGGGAACACAGATGATTGCGAAGGGGCTGGATTTTGAAAATGTGACACTGGTTGGTATCATCAACGGGGATGCCATGCTGAATCGCAGTGATTATCGCAGTGCAGAGCTGACCTACGATCTGCTGGAGCAGGCGGTGGGAAGAAGCGGGCGCGGTGCCAAGGCGGGGGAGGTCATTATTCAGGCATACGATACAACACATTATGCCATACAGTGTGCGGCGCACCATGATTATCGAGCCTTTTTTCAGAACGAAATGAAATACCGGCATATTGCAGGCTATCCACCGTATACCTATCTGGCCTCCATGATGTTTTCCCATACCTCACCGGAGGAGGTCGCAAAGGCTGCCGCCAGAGCAAAAAAGCTGCTGGAAGCGCATGCGGGATATCGAATTCTGGGACCGGCACAGCTGACAAAGCGCAAGGATGAGATGCGTATGCGCATCCTGCTGAAGGGAAAACAGCAGGAGCTGCTGGGGCAATGTGTCCGAGAGGTTTATGATGCACATCTCGCCGCAAAGGAAAAGGCCAGACTGGATATCGATGTATCTCCGGTCGCGCTGGATTGAGGAGGCTGTTATGCAGAAAAAAGAATGGATACCGGTGGGAGCGGCACTGCTTCTGTTAGCTTTCGGTGCAGTTTATGATTATCAGATCACGGATACCCTGTACCAGACGCTTCCAATGACAGGTATGATATTTGAACGCTTTTTACTACTACCTGTACAAATGATGACCGTGCTTGCCATGGCGATGCTGTTTCGTGTAAAGAAAAATGCTTTTTATCTTTTAATCGGCTATGCGGCATCCTACTATATGCTGCAGGATGCCTTACATTACTGGGTTTCCCTGCAGAACAGTGGTGTACAGCTGCTCCTGCTTGCAGGAAGCGGTGGACTAATCGCTGTTGTGCAGCTAGTGATACAGCGTATTCCCTATAACTGGATACAGAAGCATCTTTCATTTTTTGTGTTTTATACACTTGTACTGCTGAGTGCGGTGCTGATTACGACGATTCTCAAGCTGGCGTGGGGACGTATCCGCTATCGCGATATGCAGGATGCCGCACAGTTCTGTGTATGGTATAAGCCATGCGGATCGATTGGCAGCAATTCCTTTCCAAGCGGTCACACAACAGCCTTTACAACCCTTATGTGCTGGCTGCAATGGAAAAAGAATCCGTATGAGAAACCGTCCGTTTGGCGTTATCTGCTGATTGGAACGGCAATTCTTTTCATGCCGCTGACACGCATGATTATGGGTGCTCATTTTTTGAGTGATACAGCGATGGGCTTTCTGATCACCTATGGCTGCTATCTGTATTATCGACAATTTTTCAGGAAGAGGGGATATTTATGAACGCAAGAGGAATCGCTTATACGATGCTGAGGGATATCTGTTTACATAAGACCTACAGTAATCTGCTGCTGCGCAAGGGACTGAATCAGGCCAAGCCGCAGGATAAGGGGCTGATCACGCAGATTGTTTACGGTACTCTGCAAAACTACCGGCTGTGCCGCTATCAGTGGGAAGATTGTGTGAAAAAGCTGCCCAGTGATGAGGTTTGTGTTTTACTGGATATGAGTGTGTATCAGCTGTTTTACATGGACAAGCTGCCCGCCTATGCGATTATCAATGATGCTGTAGAAATCACGAAGAAGCAGATTCATGGAAACATCGCAAAGCTTGTCAATGCTGTACTGCACGCTGTACAGCGCAGAGGAAAGCGGGAAATTACAGGCAAAGAGGAGGAAGCTCTGGCAATCAGGACCTCTCATCCAACCTGGCTTGTACAGATGTGGAAGGCACAGTACGGCTGGGATAACGCACAAAAGATTTGTGAAGCGGATATGGAAACAAAGCCAAACGCTGCCCGCGTAAATACATGGAAAATAACAAGAGATGAGCTGATGAAGCAGGATTCCTCCTTTCAAAAGGGATATCTGAGTGAGGATGCTTTGCTGTATGATGCATCGCTGGCCGCAACACCATGGTATGCGCAGGGACTGCTTTCCATACAGGATGAAGCGAGTCAGCTGATTGCACGTATCGTGGATCCGCAAAAAGGAGAACAGATTCTTGATGTGTGCAGTGCACCGGGTACAAAGGCGAACCATATGGCTGAGCTGATGCAGAATGATGGCAGCATTGTATGCGGCGATATTCATGAGCATAGAGTAGAGCTGATCAGGGAGGGTGCTGCGCGTCTTGGTATCACGATTTTAAAGCCGCAGGTTATGGATGCGACAGAGCTCAAGGAAGTCGAAGGAATTCTGTTTGATCGTGTATTATGCGATGTGCCATGCAGCGGATATGGGGTATTAGCCAGAAAAAGTGATATCAAGGTTCATATGCAAAGCGGTGATATGGATACGCTGATTCCGATTCAAAAGGCGATCCTTGCAAAGAGTGCCGAGCATGTAAAGGAACATGGGATTCTTGTATATTCCACCTGTACGCTGAATAAAAAAGAAAACGAAAAGCAGGTGCAGGCGTTTTTAAAGGAGCATGAGAACTTCACCCTGATAGAGGAACGAACGATATTTCCGTATACTGCACATACGGATGGATTTTATATGGCGAAGCTGCAGAGGATTTCATGAAGTAAATTATGGTATCGCCTAATAAAATAATGAAAGCTTAACAGCATTAAATATAGTATTAATAGAGCAAGGCAGAAAATTCTGTCTTTTTTTTATATATACTATATGTTATATTTAGTTTAGGGAAAGGGATGATGCTATATGAAATTAACGGATTCATATAAACAGAAATTAAATATATTGATACCCTATTATAGGAATCAGAATTTGAAGGAAACAGGGGAAGGTATTTGGCAACAGTCAGCATTTTATACAAATAGCGATACAAAGCTTCCTGTATGTTCTTCAAAGCTATACTGCGGTTTGGAAAAACAACGTATGCTGGTACGGGATGCTATATACGAATTTGCTGCAGAAAAACTAAACAAACGAGTGATGGAAGACGATGAATGGAATCAGATTATAGATAAAACAGCGCATCAGGTATGTAAACTCATGGATTTTAGAAAAGAAAAGGAAAGCATAAATGTGTTGGAAAAAGCATGTAGAAGGCTTGAAATTTGTAGAGGGGTTCTCTACTATGAAGAAATCTTATGGCTGTTTGAAATTTTAAAAGCATATTTCAGTGCTATGGATCAAGTCATCACTGAAAGTGAATTCTATCGTCTTGATGCGATTATTACCGTATTTCATAATGATTTGAAGCAATTGGCAATGTATTATCTATATGTATATGCGAATCATAATGAAGATGAAAAAATAGGATATGTGTTGAATAAATATGAGTATCATGCATCGAAACTGTTATCCAATCAGTTATTTGCAATGAATGCAGATTTACGAAAGGGCAAAATACTGAATTTTTTAGATACTGGAAAAGAATTGGAGAAACTGTTTCAGGAAACAAATAATAAGATTCAATTGTATTATTTATATATGAAGTTAATAGCAGCTTATATTGATATCAGTATGGCATGTAAATATATAGAGAAAATTAGAAATTTTCTATTGACCAATGATGAACTATCTTTGCGTCAAAAAAGTACTGGTTATATGAATATGGGGACACTTTTGTTATATGCAGGTAGATATGAGGATAGTATTGAATATCTGGAGGAAGCTATTAAGCTTTCCGACAGGAAACTTGTGCGTTGCGAAATCTGTATCTCTCATGCATATCGCATGTTGAGGCTTCCAATACCGCATCAATACTTGATTACGGATGATGTTGCAAAGGGCGATATGGTTGATTGGTTATTATATGTGTTCTTTTATAATCTTGAAACGGTTAATAATGAAGAACAAAAGAAATATCTAATAAAAAAGGTTTTACCATTTCTTGAAATAAATGATAAACTCTATCTTAAAATTTTAGAGGAGGAGCTTGAGTTATTGTGTGATAACGGGAAAGGATATAAAGCAATCTATGATTATCATGTATATGTGCGGAAAAAATCGATGAGAATCATGAGTAAACAAGGAAAATAAGAAGATTTTTTATAATTAGCTTCATGTCTTGTATGTCGTTAAGGAGTAATTTATAATAGTTATATAAAATGAGGAGGAAAATAAAATGATAGCTGTGAAAAAACTTATTTTACCGCCTGGCGTTTCTGTATTCAGATGCAGGAATAATAACAGGTCCAGGCATACAACCTAGAGGTGGAGGTATTATTATAGAGGAATAAAAAGGAGGAAAATGCAGCCTTCATCCAGAGTAAGCACTTAAAAATTTATGAAAAAATTATACGCATTGATATTTACAGGTATGTTATTTTTCACAACAATAGGTGTCGGTGCAGCATCTGCTCAATATTATCAAGGTAGACTGTCTATTCCTGGTGGCGGAAGTTCAGATATGACAGGTTCAAGAATGAAGGTAAATGCTACGAATAATGGAAAGATGAGTGGTGTTACCAGTGCCTGGCTTGGTGCTTATGGAAGAATTTGTCACAGTGATGGAAATCCTGCTGCGAGACAGGGTCAAAAAAAATTAAATAGTAGTCTCCAACCTCTGGATATTGATCAGGGTGTCTATTTAACAGGTAGTTTGTTCAGAGGAAGAGTTTTCTCACAGGGCGCTGAACCAAATAATATTACTGTCGATGTACAATTTACACCATGGTAAAATAAATGAGACAGAGGAATTCTGTCTCATTTATTGAGAGAGAAGGTTAATTATGATGTGGGGAAAAACGAGATATTTAAAAAAAAATATATTGCTAGCATTTTTTTATCTGCTGAGTATTGTATATTATATTTACGCATATACAAGAGATATATCAATTGATGATTATCTTATGAGAATCCATTACATCACATTGATATCAAATAATATCATCATCTATTATTTATATAGAAAATATTCAATATATAAATCTATACATAAATCCATAATTGTTTGATTAATGAAGCACAAATTTGAAAGGATATTATGGAGAAATGCAGTTGCAGATGCAAGCCTGTTTGTTGTCTCAAACTATATTGTTCTCTGTTTGTTTAATGTTCAGTATATTCAGAATACAGTTTTAGTGATACTGTTTCTATTTGCAAATTTCATTCTGTTCCTTCTATTGGAAGGAATTGTTATCTATAGCATTACAGAAGATATTCATAAAATAATGTTAATATTGCTTGTTGTCTTAAATCTTTTTTTTCATTATATATTCATACCAGTCGCATTTTTATAGAAAGGGGCAAACATGATGCTTTCTAAAAATAAATATTGTTTTAGAGTAGCGACGATATTGGTTATCCTTACCATATTGCAATGGGTGATAACCTATATGGAGGCTTATCAAGAAGCGACACCGCTGAATCAGTTTTATTTCACAACATCATTTCCGAGAAGTATATGGTTTGAAATGCTTTTGATGCTGTTATTTCCTTATGTAATATTGATGGATTATCATAAAGCTGTAAGTTGTGGTTACATCCATCAAATGATGATTAGAGTGGGAATAAAACAGATGTTTTTCTATTCCATTAAGCAAATCACAAAATATACATTAATTTTCTCGATACTGTTATATGCAGTGGTTTTATTCAACAGCTATGTAATTGCATTCATACAGCCGAACGGTATTCCATCTGGACAAGAGCTTTTATCTTATTTTCTGGGAACATATGATATTCCGGATTTTCTCATTTATTTTATTACGACTGTTATAGGAATATGCATATATTCTATTTTCATGTTTTCTCTTTGTTATGTCATACGCAATCGATATCTATATGTTTTCTTTACGCCTCTACTGTTATTTATTGGTATATTTTCCATATCCAGTTTCTTACACCCATTTCTGTTACAATTCTCATGGTATGCTCAAAATTCGGAGATTATGGCTATGCCATCCTGCATATTGCCGATTGCTTTATTTGCGCCGGGTAGTTTAATGGAAGCTATTGGATTTTATAATTTTATTATCGGAACCATTGTGTATTTTGGAGGTGGAATCAGTATTTTAATTATTGCCTGCAGAAAAATGAAAAAGGAGGCTTTCTTATGAAAAAGGCGATTTTGGAAATATGTCATGTCTCAAAATCATTTAGACACCAAAGCATTTTATCAGATGGCAATATGACGGTTTATGAAGGTGAGCTTCTTTATTTGTGTGGGAAGAATGGAAGTGGTAAATCTACAATATTTAAAATCATAGCCGGTTTACTAGAACCGGACACTGGTACATTGAATTGGATGAAAAAGGTGAAAATAGGTGCGTTAATTGAGAATCCTGAGTATATGGGAAGTGAAACATTATTTGATAATCTTCGTTTTTTATATCAGTTAACTTCACCCTTTCATAAACAGGAAGTAGAGATGCTGGTTAATAGATTTAATCTTGCTCTGTACAATAAAAAACCTTTAAAAAAGTATAGTGTAGGGATGCTTCAGAAAGTGGGAATCATTCAGGCCATCATGGAACATCAAGATTTTATTATGCTTGATGAACCGATGCGTGGATTGGATAAAGAGGCGCAGCAAACGTTTTATGAAATAATACAGGAACTCCATGAGGAAGGGAAAACCGTAATCATTGCATCACATGATGTTATGGATGAAATTGAATTTGATAGAAAACTATGTGTAGAAAATGGAAAGATAATGGAATTATAAAGAAAGGAAGATTCCTGTATATAAAAGTTATTTTGCTAATAGTGTTTTCTGCTCTTGAGGCTGAAGATATCATGATGATTTTGTTTGGTATACCAAAAATACAGCTCATGTATGCCATGTTATTATGGCTTATCTGTGATATGCTTTTCTATAGTGATATGTTACTCCCTTATTTTCGTATGAAATATGGAATGGCAATTCGACTTCAAAAGCATGGGATGTATACATGGTATGTAAAATACAGCGGTATGTCTTGCATGATTTTATGTTTATTTAGAATCTTTTTGCAATATAATAGCAAAGCTATTCGTGTATCTATCGCAGTTATTATGCTATATACAATCGGAGAATGGCTCATTTTTACGCTTGTAATGATACTTTTTCAGCGACTTTCACAAGAAAAACAGCTGATGATTCAATTTGTTAATTATGACGCGATATGCTTTCTATTATTTTTGTATATAGAATATAAGAAGTCAAAGGGAAGGACTTTAATCCGTAAGCATTGGATTTTCTATAGCGTTAATGGCAGAATTAAGGTCAAATCAACAATTAAAGTTACAAATCGCACAGTAGAAACAAATATAGATATCCAATATTTAAAGCTTGTTTCTAGATTATGATTCTCATACGCATGGAGGTGGACAAGCATAGATGAGTGACGGTACAAATATATACCGTTTTTCTTGCTACGATATGAAAAAAATAATATGCATATTGGTCTGTATTTCTCAAATTCTTGTTGTTTATTGCGTGAAGTTTGCATTTTATGAACGCGATATTTCCGATATCCAGGGCTTCTTTGGATTGGAAGGAGAAAAGGAAGCGACTTTTTTCGAAATAACCCCGCAAAGCAATGAATTCGATCATAAACAAATGATAAATACCATGGAGGCCTTATCTCAAAAATTTAATTGTACGGTGATAAGAACAGAACAGCATGATTCTGAGTATATCTGGTATCTCTATAGTCCCTATGATATTTTTCAATACATGGATATTTCCAAGATTAGTGAGCATGATCTTGTATATGAGAATCAGTTGCGCTATGATACAAAACAAAACAGCCTGCGCTTATTCAATCAGGACATTCGTCTGGTTATTCAGCCATTTCAAAATCTGAATCAGAGATTTCAAAATCTCGCAGGAGATTATATCCTGTATTTTAATCAGGATACAGATAAAGATGCCTTTCTTACCGATATCTCTCAGCAGTATCCGGGTGCAATACAGGATATGGGAGCTTTTGAACGACATGCATTTACGCTTTCATCCTATCTGAAAGAGAACATAATTCCGATGGGAATCATAACATTCCTATTGCTGGGGCTGCTTCTCATCATGCTGGTGAATCAGAAATTAAAAACCATCGGCATATTGAAAAGTATGGGAATGTCTGGGCTGCGCATTGGAAGGTTACTGTATCAGAAGCTGTTTTTTCAAATCCTGGCTGTATCGTTACTCAGTATTGTTGTTGCTTATATCTGTATGATAGGCTTTGCCGCCAGACAGACCTATGAGGCAATCCTTTTGCTTTCTTTCTTCTGGATTGGATTTTCAATCGGTATGTTTCTTGTATTTGCAGGTACGGTTTTGTTGATTCTACGCTGTCCTGTCTATGCATTTATAAAAAATAGAAGCTTCACCAGACGGTTTATGAATCTGAACTATCTATATGGTATTCTCGCCCTTCTTGTCCTGATGCCGCTTTGCATAACTGCATGGAAACAAATGCAATTGAATCTGCCTACCTTTCAAGCACTATTGCGCCAACGGGATATGCTGGATTCCTATGTGTATGCATTTGATTATCAGGACGGATTTCGCTTTGACGGCTATGATGAGCAATCCATAGAGGAAGATTACAGAAACAAAAAGCCAATTAAGAATGAAATGTATCGGATATACCTGCAGGAATACGAAAAGATAAATAGAGAAGGAGGTATCTATTATCGAAAGGATGTTATCCCAAAAGGAGAGGAGCTGCAGCCGTATGCGGAAGTGAATCTGAATTATACAAAGCGCTTTCCTCTTAGAAAACGGGATGGCAGCCTTATTGAATTAACGGACAAAAAGGATACGGTGTATATCCTGCTTCCTGAATCGCTTACTACTGTGGATATCAGCTATCTTGAAACATACGGCAATCGGATTGAGAGGCTGTATATTCAGGATGAGCAGGTGGATGCTGTGGATTTTTCTTTGCTGGACAGTATGCTGGATACAGCTTCCCCGATGTTTTATGTTGTATATAGTGATGATGCCTTTCGTCTGGGGAAAAAGGTAACAAATTATGTATATATGGATATGGATAAGCTGAGCACTTTGACCTCAGTTCATAACGGGGAGCATCTGGAGCTTGTCAACAGTCGCGAGCGTTTGCAGCAGCGCATGCAGACACTGGCGAAGGAGCTGCTTCTTCAGGGAATGGTATTTGTTCCCTCCGCATTGCTGATTCTGCTGGTTATGGCAGAGTATACACATTTGTATCTGCTTTCCTTTCGACAGCGTATTTTTGTCAGACGGGTACAGGGAACCTCCTTTTTCAGGGTATATCTACGGTTGTTTACTGAGCTGTCAGCACCCTTTGTGTTTGTAATCGCATTGTTTCATCAACAGGAGGAATGGAAAATCACAGGTGTATTTCTGATGATCAGTCTGATTGCGTCGATGCTGTTTGTCTATGTAAAAGATAAGGGTGTACGAAATCAAAGCAGGGAGGTGCATATCGGATGAAGTCGATCACGTTAAAGAATATTACACACACATACGGAAAACATACGGTTCTACATGATGTCACCCTATCATTGCCCATAGGAAAAATGATTGCGATATGCGGTCCAAGCGGCTGTGGAAAGACAACGCTTCTCAATATTATCGGCTTGCTGGAGCGTCCGAGCAGGGGAAGTGTGCAGTATGATGAAATGGAGGTTCGCGCAAACAGCAGCAGAGCGGTGAAAAAGCTCCGCTACACAATCGGCTTCCTGTTTCAAAATTACGGATTGTCGGATAATGATACGGTTTTGTGGAATATGCTGAGTGCCATGGAATATGTGAAGACCGGTAAGGAAGAGAAAAAGAAATGCATTGCGCAAGCGCTGGAAAAGGTGGGACTGTACGGTATCGAACAACAGAAAATCTGTCAGCTGTCTGGTGGAGAGCAGCAGCGTGTAGCGCTGGCAAAGCTGATGGTAAAGCCCTGTGAACTGATCCTTGCGGATGAGCCGACGGGAAATCTGGATGAGGAAAATCGGGATATAGTATTTTCGATTTTGCGTGATTTGAATCAGAAAGGAAAGACGGTTGTTATGGTTACGCATGATCCTGTGCTTGCGAAGCGTTGTGATGAGGTCATTTTATTGGAAAAACACATATAAAAAGCTGGAGGCAGTGATTTTGAAAATCGGAATATGCCTCCAGTTTTCGTATATTCTATTGTTATGGTGAAAAGAGATGCTTATCGTGTGTGAGAATTTATTTTCCGAAACACAGATAAATGCATTGGCTATGATAAAATCTTCAAATTTCATGAAAAAGTATATATGCAGCAATAAAAATACGATATACTGTACATAACAAATGGAGGGATTTTATGGTAAAAGAAGAGGTAAGAAATCTGTCATTTCTGTTTACGGAAACAGGGTTTGTGTTGGATACCGTTGATAGAGAACAGCAAGATTCTAAATGGTTTCAACGATTTCAGGAGGATTAATACAGTGCCTTGTATGATTTCGGCTTTCAGGAACGCATTCATCAACTGCATGCTTCCACCGGTTTCCTTCATCGTACAGCAGAATTGTTTATCCATGTTTTAACATCCCTAAGCGAGCTGGAAATCGCCAGAGAGCAGGTGCAAATCACATTGCCAGTTGACATATGGGAACAATTGCAGAAGGAGCTGCCTTTTGCTATTGGCAGTGAGTTCATTACCTATGAATGGGTACAGAATATCTTTGTTCACCTGCACGAGGTATTTTGCAGGGAAATCCGCAGGTATGAGGGAAGTGTAAAACTATATCTTGCTGAGAAAAATCAGAATCTAAAGGTGGCAGAGCGTATTTTCTTTCATTTGGTTGAGAGCAAGGATGAGGATTTTCCATTTGCTTTTCTGGCAACCTATGCGACGAAGGATACGGAAGGCAGGATCCGGCACATGCCGCTTCGTTACGCTTTGGAAGAATTCAAGCAGGAGCGCGACCGTCTGCTGACTCTGTTATCCTGTCTGAACAAGGCTGCAAAGACATGTGACTTACTGGATTCCTTTATCGCGCATGGAGAGCTGTTTCATCCTTTGCGCCTGCAGACACAGGAGGCCTATGAAATCCTGAAGCATACAGAAGAAATTGAAGCCTGTGGAATCTTATGCAGAATCCCGAACTGGTGGCGGAAAAAATATGCCAGTGTTTCTGTAACCATGAAGATGGGGGAGAAAAAGCCTTCCCTGCTCGGTTTTGATTCTCTATTGTCAATACAACCGGAATTCAGTGTGGACGGTGTTGCTTTAACCAAGGAAGATATCGAACAGCTGCTTCTGCAAAGTGAGGGTCTTGCCTTTTTAAAGGGGAAATGGGTTGAAGTCAACCATAAAAAGCTGCAGGCTCTTTTAAAGCAGATGGAAAATTCAGAAAATGAAAGTATTACGTTAATGGAAGCTTTAAGAACCAATCTAAAAGAAGAAGAGCAAGCAGAGGATGATATAAGCATATGCAATGTGGAATGGCTCCAGTCTTTTCTCCAAAGTCTTCGCAAGCCTGCTGAACATCAGAGCGATCATGTGCCTGCGACACTTCAGGCAGTGCTTCGCCCTTATCAAAAGGCAGGCTACAGCTGGCTGCGGCAGACGCAGCAGGTTCATTTCGGAGCCTGTCTTGCGGATGACATGGGGCTTGGTAAAACGCTTCAGGTATTGAGCTTTCTGGAGGAGCTGCGTCTGGAGAAGCCGGATAGCAAAGTTCTACTCATTGTCCCTGCTTCTTTGCTGGGGAACTGGAGCAGTGAGGGTAAGCATTTCCTTTACACCAAAGATGGATTTTCATATATTGCATGGCAAAACAAGTGATAAGCTCTGTATGGATTATGAAGACTTGCATGTGTTCCTTACCATCACAACCTATTGAATGGCCGCAAAGCTGAGCTGCCTGAAGGATGAGGAATGGGACTGTATCATCCTGGATGAGGCGCAGGCAATCAAAAATCCACTGACCAAGCAGACCAGGGCACTCAAAGGGCTTAAGGGGGCGATGCGAATTGCCATGACCGGTACACCGATTGAAAATGATTTGTCAAATTTATGGTCCTTGTTTGATTTGCTGAATAAGGGATTGCTGGGCACAGCAACGGAATTTAAAGCCTTTGTAAACGTCTGGAGGAACATCCGGAAGGATATCAAAAGCTGAAAGCGATGATTGCTCCGTATATGCTTCGGCGTTTGAAAACGGATAAAACCATTATAGCGGATCTGCCTGAAAAGCTGGAATCCGATGAGTATGTCACACTCAGCAAACAACAGGTTGTCTTATATCGGAAGCTGATTGCCGATATGGAAGAGAAAATCAAAGAGTCTGAAGGAATGGAACGCCGTGGCATAGTGCTGTCCACCATCACAAAGCTGAAGCAGATATGCAATCATCCGGATCAGTATCTTAGAGAGGAATCGTACCGGATAAAGGATAGCGGAAAGCTGGAAATGCTGAAAGAAATCTGTGAAACGATATATGAAAAAAGAGAACGGGTTCTGGTATTTACACAATATAAAGAAATCATTCCGTACCTGCATGCTACTCTGGCCAAAATTTTCCATCAGGAGGGCTATGTTCTGCACGGTGGTACACCGGTGAAAAAACGTTCAGAGATTGTTGCCGCATTTCAACAGGAAGCCTATGTTTCCTATATCGTTCTTTCCTTAAAAGCAGCTGGAACCGGATTGAATCTGACAGCCGCAAATCATGTGATTCATTTTGACCGCTGGTGGAATCCGGCAGTTGAGAATCAGGCAACGGACAGGGCATTTCGCATCGGTCAGAAAAAGAATGTAATTGTACATAAGCTGATCAGTAAGGGAACGGTGGAAGAAAAAATCGACGAACTGATAAAATCCAAGGTGGAGCTGTCACAGCAGGTAATCGGAGATGGTAAAGAGACATGGATTACGGAGATGAACAATGAGGAATTGATGAATCTTCTTCGTTTGGATGCGAGGTGAGCATATGAGCAGATATTGGAAAACAGCAGAATATTCTCAGCTATCGGCAGAGGAGCTGCGATATAAGGCTGAGGAAAGTATGAGGAAAGCAGAAGGTAAGGGCCGCAGCATGGAGCCGGTCACGATAGAAGGAAGAGTAATCACCGTCAGCTGGTGGGGAAAGGCATGGTGTGAGAATCTTGAAAAATATGCAGATTTCGCATCACGGCTGGAGCGTGGAAAGCGATATGTGCGTACGGGAACTGTGATTGACCTAAAGATTCGCGCGGGAAGAATTCAAGCTCGGGTTCAGGGACGGCGGAAAGCACCGTACAAGGTGGAAATTCACATATCACCCTTAAAGGAAGAAGACTGCCAGTGCATAATGCAGGCTTGTGCCAATCAGATTGAAAATCTGGAAGCACTGCTCAGCGGTGAATTCCCACAGAGTCTGCAGGAGCTGTTTACCGGTGAGAGCGGCCTCTTCCCAAGTCCAAGAGAAATCAGCTTTCAATGCAGCTGCCCCGACTGGGCGATTATGTGCAAGCATGTTGCGGCAGTATTGTATGGAGTAGGAAATCGTCTGGATGAAAATCCGTTTCTGTTTTTTACACTGCGTGGAATTGATTTAGCTAAATTCATCGACGTTGCAATTGGGAATAAAGTGGAGATGATGCTGGAGCATGCCAATGAAAAAAGTGCACGTATTATGGATAATGCGGCAATTCACGATGTATTTGGATTATAAGGAGATGTTATGGAAAAAAGAAAAAGTGTGTCCATGGATGCGTTCATGGGGAAGTATGCGGGTGTATATTACATAAAGTTGCTGCTGAAGGAGCCGGTTGAAAGTCGTGCTCTTGCAATCAGGGAGCGACTGCTAAAGAGGTTTAACGAGGTAGATGATGTTATAGAGCAGGAGGGTATGTATTCCTATGCACTCTGTAATCATAAAGTAACCTATAAGGATGATGTGAAGGTGCCATCGCAGCTGTTTATAACGCAGATGATTGCGTTTGATAAAAAGACGATACCGGAACTGGTTTTGCAACAATGCTGGAGCTGTGAAAATGTTGAGGAGCTGCTCGAAGACTGTCAATATGAAATCATGTTTTCCGATTTTATGGCAAGTGGGCTTCCTGTGCGGGAGCGTTGTGAAATACTTGCAGCATTTGCGGATATTATGATGGAGGTTTATCCGGAGGCAGTGGCGATGTACTGGCCGCATGCAGGAAAGATTGTACCAAGAGCTGACTGGTTAAACAGCAGCTGGAGCAATCCTGCGCTGCATTTTCTTGATGGCGGTGTCAATGTGCGATTGTTCAATATTGCGGAGAGCTCGGAAAAGATTGTGGATACGACCGGTTTGACAGCGATAGGACTGTGTGATTTGCAGTGTCACTTTCATGATTTGGATATAGATTTTATTATTCGCTATATGTTTAATTTTACATCTTATCTTTATGCACAGGGAGAAGATATTATCAAAGACGGAGATACTATGGATGGTAGGAATGCACAGGAGCGATGGCGTTGTCAGCACGAGGATGCATTAGTTTCTCCAAGTCGGGTGGTTATTGATGTGAATCCCGGTGAATTTGGTGCTGGAAAGCGTGTTGAGCAAATGGAAGCATAAACAAGGCAGCAAAAGATTATAATGTGAGATTCAGCTGCTATGGTGATTGTTAGTAAGTCAAGTGCTATTCTAATCCTATAGATCTAATTTTATTATGGATGAATGCTGTTTTTGGCCTTCGGTCTAGCCTCTCCTGAGGCTAGTGGATCTAAATGCAACTATGATATGGTTAAGCAATCGTAACCCCAGTATAGCCTCTCCAAGGCTAGCGTATCTAAATTCTGGCAGCTCCTTTTTCAATTGTATCTGACAAATGTCTAGCCCCTCCTCGAGGATTATATGTCTAAATTTATGGATGTTAATTTGAAGATAAAAGGAATGATTGAGCTAGACTTCTCTTGATGCTATCAAACAAAATCGCCTATAAATAAGAAAAGACGAGTATATACCGCTCGTCTTTTTACAATTGTTAAAGGTTATTCCCAGGTTTAAAAAATAGCACAACATTGCTTCCGGTATTACATGATTCCTGATTACATAGAGATATGGAACATGCATACATAAGTAATCACACTATCCTCAGCTACAGATTTGTCTTTTTTTCCAGCTGCCGGCACGCCCATAAAAAGCTGAGGCTTCCCATAAGGATAAACAGCAGCAAAACAGCTGTCAGATTCCCTGTGTCTATTCTGCCATATAGAATCAGAGAACGCAATGCCTGGATCATATGGGTAAACGGATTGAGATTGATTGCAGTATGTAAGAAACCGGTAATACCTGTCATGGGAAACAGTGCATTGCTGAGAAAAAACACCGGAAGTACAATCGCGTTCATAACAGTTTCGTATATCACCTCATTCGGAAGGAGCATGCTGATTCCATAAGACAGCCCTGCCATAAAAAATGAGGTCAGAAAAATCAGTGAAATAAAGATGAGATATCCAGAGAGTGGCAGGGAAAATCTGACAGAAAACAGAAGACTGAGAGCTATCATAATTCCTACCTCCAGAAAGGTACACAATACGGCTTCAAAAAGCTGTGCAAGCACAATGGAGCTGCGTGTGAGCGGAGCAATCAGTATACGATCGAAGCTGCCATCCGATTTCATCAGATAATTCATAATTCCACTGCTGCTGCAGGTCGAGAAGCTGAGTAGGACAATCAGTCCCGGAAGCATGAACGCCGTATAATTTTCGATGCCGGAATGCTGCATCGTTGAAGAAGCGATTGCACTATAAAGTATCAGCCACAGAATCGGCTGTAAAGCTGTCATAACAATGGTGAATTTGTTGTGGAATCTCCATTTTATATTCCTGTATAAAAGGGTAAAAACACTCATACACATTCCTTCCTTTCACTCTGTGTCAGTCTCAGATATACATCCTCCAATGTCGGCTGAGCGATTTCTATTCCCTGAAATGCCGCATGCCTTTTCAATAATACTGCCGTTGCTGCTTCTATATCGCTTTGCGGGGTCTGCGTATAAATCAGAAGCTTTTCAGCACGTAGAAGGATTTCCTTTGACATCTGCTCCTTTAGGATGCCACAGCCTTTTCTTGCCTCTGCTTCAGAGGAAAAGGTGATTTCTATCGAATTCTGCCGCAGTAAAGAGCGCAGCTGTGCGGGGGATCCCTGTGTTACTTCCTTGCCATCCTTCATAATGCAGACGGTATTGCTGAGCTGATCAGCTTCCTCCAGGTAATGTGTCGTAAGAAAAATCGTGACACCAAAATCATCTCTGATTTTTCTCATCATTCCCCACATCGCAATACGGGACTGTACATCCATTCCCACCGTAGGCTCATCCAGAAACAGAATTTTCGGATTCGTCATCATATTCAGGGCAATATCCAGACGCCGTTTCACACCACCGGAATAAGAGGATACCGGATAGCGCCGATACGGCTCCAGACCGAAATCAACAATGAGCGTTTCCATCCGTTTTTCGGCATCCCTTTTGGGGATTCTGTACAAACGGCTATGAAGCAGCATATTTTCTTCCAGAGATAAATACGTATCAATGGAGGTTTGCTGGGCAACGCAGGCAATTTGCGAGCGCAGAGAGGCTGCATCCCTACACAAATCCTTCCCCAGCATTGTTATTCTACCGGATGTCGGCTGCAAATAGGTTGTCAGTATTCTGAGCAGTGTGGATTTACCGGCACCGTTTTGTCCAAGCAAAGAGAAAATCTCTCCCCGTTCAACGCAAAGAGATATACCATTCAGTGCCTGTACGCCGTTTTTATACTGCTTGACTACCTGCTTTACCTGTATGGCGCTCATGCTTCCTCCAGAATCGGAAATTGTATTTCCGTGATATATTTTTTCGGATTTCCCTTGAACAGCATTCCCGGCCCCTTGATGAAAACCTCCCGAAAGGGTGCAGAAATCTTTAGGCTGTGTTTGACCGCATACTGATCAATTGCGGCATAGGCAAGCGGCAGTGTCGCATAGGAGCCGATATGGGTAACACATACCGCTTTGATGCGGGGCATTCGCTTTACTTCAATATCCTGAGTGCATGGCACTTCATCCGTTGGAACACAGAGCTCCAGTGCTCCCTGCTTTGTTTCCGGATTCATAGACAGATAGTTGAAAAACGGTGCCCCGTTTGTTTTCCCGTGTATTGATTGAAACACCTTAGGAAATACCCGGTTTGCTTTTGTAACATCTCCTTCATAACTCATGTATGCCACACAAAGCGGCTCAATCTCTCGTATTTCGATTTTATATTCCATGTTTCTTCTCCTCTTCTTTCTGAATGGCAATCCATACATCGCATTGGTTGTCGTATGGTGCCTGCGTCTGCACAGGATATGCTTCAATATCGGGAAGCCGTGCATATTCATAACCGGAAAACAGCAGCCATTCGGTATAAAACCGGCGGAAAATATCCTGTACATTTTCCTTGAAATTCCCCTTGTTTTCAAACACAGCCCAGGTCGCGGCAGGAATGCGCAGCTCATGAAACCGGGATGGAATCTTTTTGCTTGTGGCAACTGCTATATAGTAGAAAATGTGATCGGGATCCTCATATACGCTGATGCCGAAGATTGCATTCGTACCGGCATCAGATAGCTGACAGAGCTCTGTGTATTGCGGACTTTGCATTGTTTCCTTCCAGAAATGGGGGACAATTTTATGATTCTCCTCCATCTCCTCGCATAGGCGTATCCGGATGCCGGCAAAGCGCAGCTCCTTTTTTTCTGCTATATGATAGGCCATAGGACTTCCTCCTGTGATATTGACAGAAAACTGTATCGGCGGATATGCATGCAGTGTTTTGCCGATATTCTTTGCGGCTGTCGGAGGGATACCGTGAACCTTTTGAAAGGCTCTGTTAAATGCGGTTGGTGAGGTATAGCCATACTTGAGGGCAACATCCAGCACCTTGGCATCACAGCGCTGCAAATCGAAGGCAGCCTGCGACATTCTTCGTCTTCGGATATAATCTGACAGCGATATGCCGGCGACATAGGAAAACATTCTTTGAAAATAATAGGGGGAGCAGCATGCGATACGGGCTGCCTCCTCGTACGATATCTCTGCATCAAGATTTTGCTCTATGTATGCGATGGCATCACTAAGCTTTCTTAACCATTCCATTTCTTTTCCTCCCTTGCATATAGGATATGCCAATACGTTTTTTTAATCCTCGCTTTTCCTGCGCTCTTTTGTAAACTATACGCTATATAAAAATTGTGTGCAAGTATCCCTAATTTTCATACCAGGAATACCGTAAGTGCATGGAAAGGCATATATGCAGGCTCTTTTGTTTGCAATCTCTCTTTGAGATGGCGTATAATGATGAACAGATGAGAGGTGACGTTATGTTAGAGAAAAACATATTGGAAGATGTACTGGAAATTGCCTGCAGTACGACGGGTGATTTTGCGGAGATTTTTGAAGAAGTCAATTACAGTACCAGAATATCCATGCTGAATGACGAGGTTGAAAGCACCAACAGCGGTATTCGCTGCGGGCTGGGTCTGCGGATTTATCATGGACTGGAATCCGTGTACGGCTATACCAATGATACAGATGAAAAAAATCTGAAGGAATTTGCGAAAAAGCTGGCGGACAGTCTGGGGGAACAGGGAAAGCATATTCCTGTGCAATTAAAGGAAATAACGTATGAAAATGCTCATATCATACGGCGCATACCGCGCGAAACTGCGCTAAAGGATAAAGTGGCGCTTATGAGGCGTGCTAGCGAAGCTGCACAGTCCTATGATTCGCATATAACGAAGGCGATTGTGAATTATCAGGATGATGAGCAGCATGTCGCAATATCCAATTCGGAAGGAAAATATATTCGTGATGTCCGGATTCGGACTAGAATGGCGGTATCTGCCGTTGCACAGGATGGAGCATTGCGGGAAACCGGAAGCTGTTCTCCCGGAGGCAGTGAAGGAATGGAGTTTTATGATACATACAAACCGGAGGATATCGGAAAAGAGGCGGCGCGCATTGCGATGACGATGCTGTATGCACAGCCGTGTCCCAGCGGTGTTATGCCGGTTATTATCGACAACGGCTTTGGCGGTGTCATCTTCCATGAGGCCTGCGGACACTCTCTGGAGGCACGCGGGGTTGCGAAAAATCAATCCAATTTTGCAGGAAAGCTGGGACAGAGAATTGCGAGTGAATGTGTAACGGCTGTGGATGACGGTACGATTCCCAATGCCTGGGGAAGTGCAAATATCGATGATGAGGGAAATTTCACACGACGCACGGTACTGATTGAAAAGGGAATATTGAAGAGTTATCTGGTGGATACATTGAATGGACGCCGATTGAACATGCCTTCCACGGCATCCAGCAGACGGCAGTCCTATAAATATGAAACAACGTCCCGAATGACCAATACCTTCCTGTTGAACGGTACGGATCAGCTGGAGGATATGATAAAGGAAACCTCGTATGGACTATATGCAAAGACAATGGCTGGTGGCAGTGTGCAGGCAACCGGTGATTTCAATTTCGCTGTCAGAGAAGCATATTTGATCGAGGACGGAAAGATAACAACACCTGTCAAGGGCGCAACACTGATTGGAAACGGCTCGGATACATTGCTGAAAATTGACCGAGTCGCAGGTAATCTTGCGCGTGCACAGGGAATGTGCGGATCCAGCAGCGGAAGCATACCTACAGATGTCGGTCAGCCGGCAATACGAGTTAGTGAAATGACGGTTGGTGGCAGTAAGGGAGGCAAGGAACATGCATAAGCAACGTTGGCTTGACGCGGCAAAGGCTGCGGGTATCGAACAGTTGGAAATCTATGAACAGAAAAGCAGATCCACATCCATACGGCTGTTTGAAGGAAGTGTGGACGGCTACACCATCAGTGAGTGTAACGGATTTGCGATTCGTGGTATATATAAAGGAAATATGGGTATCTGTTTTCTGGAACAGGATGATGATGCCTTACTGGAGGACACGCTCTGCAGGATAAAGGAAAATGCGGAGGTGATTACAAGCAGGGATGAAGTGGAAATTTATGCGGGTGATTCTGCGTATCCCCAGCTGCAGCTGCGCAGCTGTACATGGAATACACATCCGGATGCAGAAAAGATCGAAATGCTGAAGACGGTGGAGCAGTATATAAAGGAATCGGATGCCAGAATCGCTCAGGTTATGAATACCAGCTATGGCGAAGTCGATGTGGAAATTGCCATTGATAATACATTAGGTGTTCATCTGCATGATGCACAGCATGCGGCGTATATCAGTACAGCAGTTATGGCGAAGGATCAAGAGGATACAAAGATTGCAGGTGACTGGCAGTATCTGTATGATGATGTTTGCTTCGACGCGAAAAAATTTGCAGCAGGTGTGAGCCGTAAGGTGCTGGATAAGCTGTCTGCTGAAAGTGTGCAGAGTGCACAGTATCCGGTTCTGATTGAAAATGAGGCAATGGCAGATTTGCTGGCGGCCTTTAGCGGTATGTTTGACGGAGAAAATGCTTACAAAGGTATTTCATTATTGAATGACAGTATTGAGAAACAGATTTTCAGTGATAAAATTACAATTGTGGATGATCCGTTGTTGAAGAACGGCTATAACTCGAGAAGCTTTGATGATGAGGGGGTTGCCTGCAGGAATAAGATACTGGTTGATAAAGGCGTTTTAAAGACCTATCTGCACAATCTGAAATCCGCAAAGCTTATGAATTGTGAAACGACGGGCAATGGATTTAAGGCGGGATATGCATCCAATGTCGGTATAGCTCCAAGCAATCTGTTTATTGAAAATGGAAGTACATCTATGGATGAAATGATTGCATCGATGGAGGAAGGAATCATTGTTACGGAAATAACAGGTCTGCATGCCGGACTGAATGCCATGACAGGTGAATTTTCACTGCAATCTCAGGGCTGGTATGTGAAGGACGGAAAAAAGGTCAAGCCGGTCAATCTGATCACGATCGCTGGTAATTTTCTGGAGGCAATGAAGCAGGTGGAGATGCTGGGGAATGATGGAAAGCTGAATGCTGGATCTATTGGTTCACCGAGTATTTTGTTTACATCGCTTTCTGTCAGTGGTTTATAATGTGATACAGGCATTGTATGGCTGGTGTAACAGCTGCGTAAAAGTCTGCGTAAAAGCATGAATTTTACATTGAAAATGGCATGAAAATATTCTATAATATAGGTGCCAAATCCAAAGACCGAAAGGTCAAAAGAAAGGGACAGAGTATCTTCCACATAACTCTGTCCCTTTTGACGCAGTAAGAGGCACCAAATCCAGGAGTAATGAAAACGGCGAGTTCACCTCCTTTCCGTAGCAGTATCATCCCAGTTAACAGAACACTGAGATTATCTGCTTACTAATGCCGCCGTTTGTATTTCAGGACGATGTACAGGATGATTCCAAGCTCCCGCAGCACTTTCGGTGTGATACCAATCAGTGCGATGAGAAACCAGAATATGTAATCCATCCTTCCTCCTTTCACCTGGTGCATTTCTAAGGTATAGTGTATGCATACCGATGAACCTCCTACATATATACATACGAATGCAATATACAAAACTCCTAAAGGAAATAAATTTTTTTGTAAAATTTGATAAACTGTATCTCATAGAAAGAAGTGTCTTATGTTTCTTTCTAGTTTTGTGTGTTTGCGAAAAGACAGATTCAAATTCTATTGATAAGTACAATCGTGTTGCATTCTTCAGATTTTGAATTTAACCACAATTGGGTAAGCCCCTATACACGCTATTCATTTTCTTCTCTCTGCCTTCCATGTGGATTTCATACCGATAATATCGTAAGTTTCTGAAAACTTTATTAAGAAATGGAAACTCCTTGGTCCCTGCAAGGATTCTATGGTAAAATAGGATACGGTGATAAAATGAAAAGTTTATATGATTTTACATACGATCAGATGGGCGATATGGCTCTGGAGCAGGGCTGGAAAAAATTTCGTGCACATCAGATCTTTCAATGGCTGTATCGCAAACGTGCAGTCAGCATAGATGACATGAGTGATCTTTCCAAGGACACCAGAGAGACCCTGAAGCAGCAGTTTTCTCTCACGCCGCTAAAGCTGCGTGATAAGCAGGTGGCAAGCGATGGGACGACGAAATATCTGTTTGCTTTGGAGGACGGCTCCCTGATTGAAAGTGTGCTGATGCAGTTTGATTATGGTAAGAGTATCTGTGTTACCTCACAGGTAGGCTGCAATATGGCCTGTGCCTTTTGTGCCAGTGGTCTGACAAAAAAGAAACGCAACCTGACAAGTGGAGAAATGGTGGCTCAGGTGCTGTATGTGCAGCGTGATCTGGATAAGCAGGAGGATCGGCTGAGTCATATTGTGGTAATGGGAACGGGGGAACCGTTTGACAATTACGAGCATGTGATGAACTTCCTTTCTACTGTCAATCATGATCGCGGATTGGGAATCGGTGCGCGTCATATTACGATATCCACCTGCGGTGTCGTTCCGAAAATTTATGAATTTGCCAAGGAGCACACACAATACAATCTGGCAATCTCTCTGCATGCGCCAAACAATGAACTCCGCGATCGTCTGATGCCGGTCAACCGTGCCTATCCACTGGAGGAGCTGATGGAGGCAATCCAGTATTATGCACGGGAGAACAATCGCCGTCTGACGTTTGAATATATTCTTCTGCGCGGGGTCAATGACCAGAAGGAGCATGTGGCACAGCTGGCAAAGCTGTTAAAGGGTCTGAATGCCTATGTGAATCTGATTCCCTACAACGCTGTGGATGAAAACGGCTTTCAGGGAGTGGATCATGCCCATGCCATGGTATTCTATGATGCACTCATGAAGCAGGGAGTGCGTTGTACGATTCGTAAGGAGCATGGTGCGGATATCGACGCGGCATGCGGACAGCTGCGTGTTAAGCATCTGAAGAAGGAACAGGAAGGGAGCCGTTCATGAGTATTCAATATTATGGAGCGAGTCATGTCGGACTTCGAAGAAGAAATAATCAGGACAGCATCTGTTTTCTGGAAAACGGAGAGCATGCTCTGTTAGCTGTAGTCTGTGACGGCATTGGCGGCGGTCTTGCAGGAGATGTTGCGAGTCGTATGGCTATTGAGCATATGAAGGAAAGCTTTTTGAAAATGGAAAAATGCAGCTCGGATGTTCAGGTCAAGCACTGGCTGCAGGATACCATACAGGAAGCAAATGATCTGATTTTTACGCAGTCAACACGCAATACAGAACAAAAGGGAATGGGAACCACACTAGTTGGTATTCTGAAATGTGAAACGACGACCTACATTTTCAATGTCGGAGATTCCCGTACCTATGGGCTGTATGCGGATGATTTTCTGGCATTGACAGAGGATCATTCCTATATTGCGGATATGCTGAAGCGCGGAGAATTGAGCGAAGAGGAGGCAGCGGTGCATCCGAATCGCAACATGCTGACCAATGCCCTCGGCATATGGGATACTGTACGCATCGATATCAATAAAATTAAAAATGATTACAAGGCGCTGCTGATTTGCAGTGATGGTTTACACGGCTATGTCAGTGAAGCGATTATTCGCGAGATTTTGGAAAGTAAGCGCAGCGTGGAGGATAAGGTACGCATGCTGATTGACAAGGCTCTTCTTGCGGGCGGCTATGACAATGTGAGTGTCATCATCGTGGAACAGGCAGGTGATCTCCATGAATAACAACAACAAAATGATTGCCGAGCGCTATATGATCGTTTCTTCATTGGGGGAAGGCGGTATGGCGGATGTCTATCTGGCAATCGATACCATATTGAACCGTGAGGTGGCGATCAAGGTGCTGCGTGGGGAGCTCAGCAAGGATCCGGTGACACTGCTGCGCTTTCAGCGGGAGGCCAATGCGGTCAGCAAGCTGAACCATCCCAATGTAGTGGATGTATACGATGTCGGAGAGTTTGAGGGACGTCACTATATCGTAATGGAATATGTACGCGGCCGTACACTGAAGCAGCTGATTTCCCAGCGTGGGGCACTGCATCAGGAAGAGGCTGTAAACATCATGATTCAGCTGACCAGCGCCGTACAGCATGCCCATGAAAACGATATTATTCACCGGGATATCAAGCCGCAGAATGTTCTGGTTAAGGATGATGGTACGGTAAAGATTACCGATTTCGGAATTGCGCTGGCGCACGATACGGTACAGCTGACGCAAAGTGATGCGGTACTGGGCAGTGCGCACTATCTGGCTCCGGAAACAACACGGGGAGAAACACCAAGCAATCAGGTGGATATCTATGCGCTTGGTATCGTGTTTTATGAGCTTTTGACCGGGAATGTTCCCTTCCATGGAGACAATCCCGTCCAGATTGCAATGAAGCATCTGCGTGAGGAGATACCAAGTGTTCGTGATTTCAATCCGACACTGCCGCAGTCCGTGGAGAACATCATCATCAAGGCAACCGTGAAAAACCGCAAGCTGCGCTATCAGAGTGCGAAGGATATGCTGTATGACCTGCACCGCTGCCTGCTTCCGGAATATGCACATGTCGAAAAGCTGGTGTTTGAGGAAGAGCATCCGCAGCCGACAATGGTCATGGAGCAGCGCAAGCAGAAGCAGACTAAGAAAACTGAGGTGCGCAAAAAGCATGTGGAGCCGATTGAAGAGGATGAAGAGGATGATTCCGGTAATCGGAAAATCACAAAAATCATCATTGCTATGATTGTTGGGCTGTGTGTGATCGGTGTTGCGGCCTTTGTACTGATGAGCGGAATTTTTGATAAAGAAAAGATGATTAAGGTCCCGGAGCTGTCCACATCACAGACGCAGCAGGAGGCAATTCAGACGCTGACCTCCAGCGGGTTTAAAAAGGATAATATTACGATTAAGCAGGAGCTGAGTGATGATGTGGAAAAAGGTCATGTTATCCGTGTATCCCCGGATACTGGAGAGGAAATTGGTGAAAAATCCAAGCTGACGCTGACTGTTTCCAGAGGAACCTGGTTTGTGGTTAAGGATTACCGCCATCGTTTACCGGAGGAAGTGGAAAAGGAACTGAATGAACAGAATCCAAACATCAAGCTGGAAATCAGCTATGAGCAAAGGGCGAATACGTGGCCCGGATATATAGCGGAACAAAGCGGCTTGGAAATCGGAGAAAAGCTGGATCCGGATAAAGAATATACATTAAAAATAACTGTCAGTCAGCTGATGAGCTGGAAGATAGAGGGCGTTGTAGGAAAAACGGCAGAAGAGGCCATTGCTTTAATTAAAGAAAAGACGGGAATACTTCCGGTATCGGATGAGCGTTCCTATGATGACCTGAGTGAAGAGGAACAAAAGACCATTAAAAAAGGAGTCGTTACAGACGTGGATCCTGCAGAGGGAACGGAATATGTCCAGCAGATGGAGAATCCGAATGTTATAACGATAAGGTTTTACAAATGACAGAAACAGGAAGAATTATCAAGATCGTATCCAGCCGCTATGAGGTGCTGGCAGCCAATCAGGAGCGGGTGCTGTGTGTTGCCATGGGAAAGCTGCGTAAGGCGCACTCTCCGGTTGTCGGCGATCTGGTGGAATTTGAACGCTTTGCGGATCAAAACGGTATTCAGAAAATTCTGCCCCGTAAAAATGCCCTCGTCCGCCCATCCATCGCCAACGTGGATCAGGCGATCATCGTCATGTCCTGCAAGGATCCGGATTTTTCAACAACCCTGATTGACCGCTTGATTTTCAGTGTATGCTATGCGGGAATCCGTCCTGTTTTATGCATCACCAAGCTGGATCTCATCGCTGAAAATGATGCAATCCATGAGGAAATCCAGCATTATATCGACAGCGGTTATGAGGTGTATCAGAGTGGGAAAGGCTATGCTAGTGAGGATCTGATACAGGCCTTGAAGGGAAATATCAGTGTGCTGACAGGGCAGAGCGGCGCAGGAAAAAGCTCCCTGTTAAACCGGATTGACCCTACCTTTCATCTTCAAACACAGGAAATCAGCAAGGCTTTGGGTAGAGGAAAGCATACAACACGGCATTGTGAGCTGCATGAGATTGCCGGCGGCTGGGTGGCGGATACCCCCGGGTTTTCCTCACTGGATTTTACTGCGATGAATATCACGCAGCTGGCTGAATGCATACCTGATTTTCAAAATGTTCAGGATGCATGCAGATTCCGCGATTGTATTCATGTCAATGAACCGGATTGTGCCATACGTGCTGCTGTTGAGGATGGGACGATACGCAGGGAACGCTATGCGCATTATCTGGAAATTGTGGATATGATACAAAAAGCAAAGTCGCGGTATTGAAACAGCATACAGAAAATACAATACAATTATGAAGGAGGACACACGTTATGAAAGAATTAGTAATCGCTCCGTCCATTCTGTCACTGGACTATTCCAGAACGAGTGAACAGCTGAAGGAGCTGGATGAAAGCAATGCGAAATGGATGCATTTTGATGTTATGGATGGCCATTTTGTACCGAATCTGACCTTTGGACCGGACCTTCTCAAGGGCTTTAAAAAAGCAGTGGATATGGTAATGGATGTTCATATCATGGTAGATAATCCGGATATGGTTGCGGAAATCTTCGCCAAGGCAGGTGCAGATGTTATCACCTTTCATCTGGAAGCTGTGAAGGATGTGGATGCCTGCATTCAGCTGTGCAGAAAAATCCGTGAAATGGGTGTACAGGCAGGTGTATCTGTGAAGCCGAAAACCAGTGTGGACGCACTGCTGGCACATCTGAAGGAAATGGATCTGGTTTTGATTATGTCGGTGGAGCCGGGCTTTGGCGGACAGTCCTTTATGGAGGATACGCTGGAAAAGGTGCGCATACTGCGTGAGCGGATTGAAAAGGAAGGTCTGAATACACGAATTGAAATCGATGGCGGTATCAATGGGGAAACGGCAAAGCTGGCCGTAGCTGCCGGAGTGGATACGCTGGTTGCCGGAAGCTATGTGTTCAAAAACGGTATCGCAGAATCCGTGGATAAGCTGCTGGCATGTCAAAGGTAGTTCTCGTTGCCGGTATGTGTGAGACTGCGCCGGTCATTGCACATGCCGATTATATCGGCGTAGATCATGGAGCTGTCTGCTGCATGCGGCAGGGTATTGCCATGCGCAAGGCCGTAGGGGACTTTGACAGCATAACAAGGGAGGAGCTTGCACAGCTCAAGCAGTATTGTGAGGTGGAAAAGCTCCCCTCCCATAAAAATGAAACCGATACTGAGGTTGCAATCGAAGCAGCACTGCAGCTGGGCTATGATGACATTATCCTATACGGCGGCCTGGGTGGACGTCTGGATCATGAGATGGCCAATCTGCATCTGATGATCTATCGTGAGCTTCCGCTGACCCTGATGAATGATACCAATATCATCAAGGTATTGCATCCGGGAACCTATGAGGTCGAAAAGCAGCATACCTACTTGTCCTTTCTGCCGCTGGAGGATTCCTGCATCAGTGAGGAGGGGGTTGCCTATCCCTTGAAGGAACGCGTTTTGAAGGTTACGGATATTTATCCGCTTTCCAATGAAATCAATGGCAATATTGCGAGGATCACCATACATTATGGGCGTGTGCTGATGATGCAGTGCAGGGACGCATAACAAACCGGAATCAACATATAGGAAGCTTAAAAATGCTTTCTTTGGAGCATGTCTATACGGCGTGTTCCTTTTTCTTTTGTTTTTACCGGGAAGCGGGTATAATGAAGGGGAATATAAACGACAGCTGTATGAAGCAGGGCTGTCTGACATATACTGATGAAAAAGGAGGGCTGATTATGCTGGAGTTGAAGCTGAAAAGCGGTGAGGTGAAGCAGTGTGAAGCAGGTGCCTATGTTCATGAGCTGCTGGAAGCATGGAACGTAAAGGAGGCGGTTTATGCAGTTACGCTGGATGGAAAGCTGCATGATCTGAATTATCGAATCAAAAAAAGCGGTGCACTGGATTATATTTATGCGGATAGTGAAACCGGGAAGCTTATCTATGAGCGCAGCTTGAATTTTCTGTTTATTGTAGCGGTGCGCAGTCTGTTTCCCGATGCCCGTGTCCGCATGGAGCATGCCCTCAGTGGCGGTCAGTATTGCGAAATCGATAAGGCAGGATACTGCAAGCCGCAGGATGTGCGAAAAATTGAAAAGCGGATGAAGGAGCTTATTGCCGCAAAAGAGGTGATTCACCGACGTGTTGCGGCCACAGCAGAGGCACAGGCGTATTTCGACCGTTTGGGAATGAAGAATAAGGCAAATCTTTTGGCATGCAGGAAAAGTGCGACCAGCAGTATTTATACATTATGCGGATATGATGATTATTTTTACGGCATCATGCTGCCGGATACCTCCTATCTCACACATTTTTCCATTCGTTTTTATGCACCGGGTGTCTGGCTGTCCGCAGGAAACGGATTTCAGAATCAGGCAAAGCTGTTTCATGTGTTTCAGGAGTTTGAAACCTGGGGCAGGCTGATCGGTGTATCCAATATTGCAGAGCTGAATGCACAGATTCAGCAGGGCTATATGGATGATCTGGTGCTGATGAGCGAAACGATGGTAGAAAAGAAGCTGGCAGAGCTTGCGGCGTCCATTGTACAGGGGCATCCGCATACGAAATTCATTTTGATTGCAGGACCGAGCTCTGCAGGAAAGACAACCTTTTCCAGACGTCTGGCCATTCACCTTAAGATTCTTGGGAAAAAACCGATGCCGATCTCTATGGATGATTTCTATAAAAACCGCGAGGACTGTCCAAGGCTGCCGGATGGAAGCTATGATTTTGAAGGGTTGGAGGCACTGGATCTGGAGCTGTTTAATGACACCATGCTGAAACTGCTGCATAAGGAAGCGGTGCATATGCCGCTGTTCAACTTCAAAACGGGGCTGCGCGAGCGGAAGGAAAGAGAAACAGTGCTGGAGGATGATCATATCCTGATTATAGAAGGTATCCACGGATTGAATCCTAAGACCTCCGCCGATCTGCCGGAAGAGGCGAAGTTTCGTATTTATATCAATGCATTGACGCACTTGAATCTGGATGAGCATAATCGTATACCCACAAGTGATTACCGTCTGATCCGACGCATTGCCAGAGACTATCAGTTTCGCAGCTGGAGTGCCCAAAATACCATTCATTTCTGGAAGAATGTAAAGCAGGGAGAGGATCAAAACATCTATCCGTATCAGGAGGAGGCAGATGCCATTTTCAATTCCTCCATGGTATATGAAATGTCCATTCTTAAGAAAATTGTGATTCCGCTGCTGGAACAGGTGCATCCTCATGAAGCAGCGTATCTGGAGGCTAATCGTTTGAAAAAGCTGCTTGCCTACTTTGTGGATGGCAGCGAGGAGGCAGTGCCAAGAAGCAGCATTCTTGCGGAATTCATAGGAAACAGTGTTTTTGATGTCTGATCTCCTACTCCCTTCATGCAGTATGATTAAGTAATACAGTGTATGATTCCGCACTATAAACAGGAATTGATATCCCAATGTATTTGCGCACGCTATATGTCTGCTTCAGATATGGATTTATGCCTGCAATAAACAGGATATTGACGGTATTTCTAAATAGAAGCAATCATTGATGGTATTACAAAAAGGCAGATCACCTGTGTATTTCAGGATGATCTGCTTTCTCTATGATTGGCTCCTTGTTTCCTAAAGAAAGAAAAAAAACAGGTTACCCTGTTTCATATCCACTCTTAGATAGCTTTTTTGTTTTTCAGCGTTTTTAATGCACGAGCACTAATACGGATCGTTTGAGGTTTTCCATCAACAACGACTTTAACTTTCTGTAAGTTTACATTCCAGTTACGACGACTAGCACGCATAGAGTGAGAGCGTTTATTACCTGATAAAGGTCCTTTACCTGTAATTGCACAAACTTTTGACATACCGTTTACCTCCTTCCGTACAATACTTTAAAACACAATTTGCTTAGATATCATACCATCTTATAATGTAAAATGCAACAATAATTTTCAAAAATTGTACAGGGAATTCAGTATCAATAAAAATCACTTACAACCTAATGCAAAGACCTTCTGCCTGATAGATGTAAATGCCTCATAACAAAGCGGTTTCAAGTAAGCTTCAAAAGCCTGACGTAAAATAGTTTCCTGTGACAGTTTTGTGATTGAGAAGGCGACAGGTAAAATATTCCGGAATTCCTGTCTTTTTTTCTCTTCCGCAAAAACTTAAGAATTTCATGTGGAAATAAAATTGCATGTTCTCCTACTTTCTTATATAATTAGACTGACAAACTTTATATGAAAAGGAAATGTGATGATATGAAGAAGAAAATTATGATAGGTATAGCGGCTCTTTTATGTGGTGGCATACTGCTTCAGCAGGGCTACATAGGAGCGCAGAATACTGCAGAAAAAGAACCGGAGGCTGTTTCCTCCAGACTTCCGGAGAATCATGTGTTTAAAAGAATAGATGAAAACGGTAAAATCATCATCGAGGATACTGCCAAGCTGGAGGCTGAAACGAAAAAGGAACAGGCGGCCAGAGAAAACATGGCAAAGGTAAAGGGAATCGGCGGTGCCAGAGATATTAAATATGGTGTTGTCAATTTCAAGACGAAGTCAGATTCCGGAAAAAACACCAGCTATACAGAGGTGGGGACCGGCTATACCGGTTATACCAACGGATATTATGCTGCCGACGGGGCGTTTCTTGGATATGAAAGCAATGGTACCAAGGTGAAGTTCATGCTGGCCGGTGTTGTCGGTCTGGTGGATGCCGATGAGGTGGAGATTCTGAATTATGAGGACGAGGATACGGTGCAGTCCGTAAACTATTACATATGCAAAAACGGAAACATTTATCATTCCATCACGCTGAATATCCGGCAGCCGTATTATACAAGTACAGCAATGGTCGGCAAGCAGCAGAGCTATATGAAGAGCAATACGGTATACTACAGCTATGACGGGCATTATTTCTATACGACCTATCAGAAGATGATTGATGACTACAAGGCCAATACAAGAAAGAATTCAATCAATCCGTCACAGCCGTATTATAATTATTATCAGTATGTTTCATCCCGTACGAAAACGAGCTTTACTGCCAGTGATATAAACGGCTATGTGAAGAGCTATCTGGATGATTTATATAACACCAAGGATACAAAGATGTATGAAATGGGAAAATATTTTATTAATTATCAGAATACATATGGTGCCTATGCACTGTCATCCTTTGGTGTTGCTGTCAATGAGAGTGCATTTGGTACCAGCTCTATCGCGTTAAGCAAGAACAATCTGTTCGGGCACAATGCGGTGGATTCTGATCCCGGATTGGCAAACGGCTATTCCTCACCGCAAAACAGTATTCTGGATCATGATAAATACTATGTGAATCTGTGGTATTCCACACCGAAATATGCAACCTATCACGGAGCATTCCTGGGCGATAAGGCAAGCGGTATGAATGTTTCCTATGCTTCCGATCCATACTGGGGTGAGAGTGCAGCGCACTGGATGTGGCAGCTGGATGAATACGTCAGTGGAAAAAGTGATGCAGGCTCCAAAAAGCTGGTCTTTAAAGATCAGGGGGCAATCAATATCCGCAAGGAAGCGACAACCTCCTCAGCAAACCTGTATACCACACCGAAAAATGGAAATATGTCCTTTAACATCCTCGGGAAGGTAAAGGGAGAAAGCGTAAGCGGAAGTACAGACTGGTATAAAATTCAGCTGGATGTACCGTTGAACAGTGCGAGAACGGCGATTGATTATTCCGGAAACAGCTATAATTTCGGAACCAGCTACGGCTATGTACACAGCTCTCTGCTGTCTGAAAACGGCTATACAAGCGACTCCTCCGGCGGAAGTGATTCCGGCAATAACAGCGGTGCCTATAAGCTGGGGGATGTGAATAACGATGGAAAAATCACCCCTGCCGACTATGTCAAGGTAAAAAACCATATCATGAAGAAATCCACACTGAGCGGCAAAGCATTAACGGCTGCCGATGTGAATAAGGATGGAAAAATCACCCCTGCCGATTATGTGAAAATCAAGAACCATATTATGGGGAAGAGTACGATAAAGGAGTAATTTGATGAAGAAATTCAAACTGAAATTTGTAAAACTGGCAGCTGTGTTCATCGTAGCGGCTGGAATCTTAAACCTGTCCGGCTTTATACATGCAGCCAGTCTGAGTGTTACGGCCAGTGCAAGTACGATATATGTCGGTGACAGTGTTACCTTTACGGTTAGCGCATCCGGCGGTGCGGGAAATATAAGTGTCAGCGGAGCGGCTAATGGAACCTATTGGCTGGAAAACAGCTCACAATCCTTTACGGTGACTGCTTCTGCAGAAGGAACTCTGACTGTTTCAGCATCCGGTACGCTGGGAGATTTTAATACGGAAAAGGATGTGCCGGTATCCGGTTCTGCATCCGTGCAGGTTGTCACAAGACCGACAGAAACTCCGAAAAATGAAACACCTCAGAAACAGGAAACACAAAAGCCGGAGGAAAAAAAGCAGGAAGAAAAGAAGCTGTCAAGCAATGCCAATCTGGCAAGTCTGAGTATCTCACAGGGAACTCTGAGCCCGAAATTTACCGCCTCTAAAACGCAATATACCGTAAATCTGAATGGGGATGTTTCCAGTATCAAGGTGAATGCAACAGCTGCCGACAGCAAGGCTATGGTATATGGAACAGGCACAAAGAGCCTGAAGCCCGGAAAAAACACGATATCCGTCAGTGTTGCGGCAGAGGATGGAAGCACGAAGGAATATACGATTACAGTTACTGTCGATGAAACACCGCTTGTATACGTAAGCTACAATGGAGCGAAGCTCGGCTTTGTCCGCAGTCTGGATGGCGTCGATAAGCCTGCGAAATCCTTTGAAGCTGTGAAAATCAAGGTGGACGGCAAGGAAGTAAAGGCATGGAAAAGCAACCTGTTGAAGAAGACGGTTGTCTATCTGCAGGATGATAAAACAAAGGAAAAGAATTACTATATCTATAATACGGATACCAATACAGTCGAGACTATGCTGCGTCCGATGGCTCTGCTGGGAAACAATGTGTTTGTCGTTGATGTGCCGAAGAATCTCCAGACGCGCGAAGGGATGAATTTCACAACGGTGAAAATCGATAACTATGAACTCAACGGCTGGACCTTCAAGGATACGGCATTTGAGAATTACGCTATGATCTATGTCATGGATGAAAAAGGCAACATGGTGTATTACCAGTACGAAGCTACGGAAAAAACGCTGCAGCTGTATTCCGGTGCCGCAACGATACCGCAGAGTGCCTATGATCAGTATCGCAAGGATGTAGATGCGTCGCTGAAGAAGCATAAGTGGGTCATCTATGGCTTGGCCGGCGGCTGTGTGGTACTTGCGGGATTGAGTGCATTTCTCTTCTTCCGCAGGAAAAAGACGGTGAAATATCAGAAGCGGACAATCTCTGATTCAAGAAGAGATGCGGAGGCGGACGCTTTGAGAAACATATCCGATGACAATTAAGAGAGGGAAAACCTCTCTTTATTTTAACCTTTGTGCACCTCTTTGAAAAAAAAGAAAAAATTTATGAGAAATCCTTGGAAATGGTTTTTAAACCGCTTAAATTATGATATCATATATGAGTATAAATGTACGCCAAAGGCTGGCTTAGCCAGTGTGGGTAAGGAGGTAACCTTATGAACAAAAAGGAAATATATGCCTCGATAGAAGTAGCGGATCATGAAGTGCGACTGGTTGTCGGTGAATTTTATGAAACGCGGTTTAATATTCTAAGAGTGGAAAAAGCTCCCATACAGGGAATTGAAAAACAGAAAATCATGGATGAACAGAATGTTGTGAACGGCATTATCAAGGCCAAGAAGCAGGCTGAGGATGCACTTGGATATCATATCGAGCGTGTTCTTGCGGCGATCCCTTCCGTCAACGTACAGCGTCATAACAAAAAAGTAAGCGTTGTTCCGGAAGCAAGCAGTAAACGCATTCGTCTCAGTGATATTCAAAAGGGGTTGAATGAAGCGGTCAGCTTTAAACCGGATCCACAGCTGGAGCTGGTAAATATCGGCTGCGTCAAATACATAACAAACGGTATCACGTCCAGAAAAATGCCGATTGATGAAACAGCAGAGGTTCTGATCATGAATGTGGATCTGCTGTATGCGGATAAAGAGGTTGTATATGCCTATGCGCGCTGCATTGAGAAAGCAGGACTGGAAATTCTGGATGTATGTCTGGATTCCTATGCCATGGCCAATGAAGCAGCCGTATTTGAACAAACAGTCGATAAATATGTTATACAAATCGATCTTGCGAGAGATCATACAACGCTTTCCCTGTTTACACATGGCAAGCTCGTGAATTGTGAAGTTATTGAGGATGGATATGGAGTGTGGCTGCAGGATCTGATGGAACAGTATCATCTGAGCGGCAATGTAAGCTATCGACTGGCACAGAATACCTGTACCTTTGATGCGGACTCCGCAAAGGATCAAATCATCTATATCTGGTCAAAGTCCGGTGAACAGAAGCAAATCAGCGAAAAGCAGGCGTGTGAAGCCATAGTTCCCCATGTGAAGGACTGGCTGAATATGATCAACGAAACCTGTGCTCCAATCATTGAGAGTGGCGATGTGCGCTATCTGCTGAGCGGAGAGGGCTGTGAAATACCTTCCCTGCAGGAGCTGCTGCGCTATCTGAATGCACCTGCACAGATTTATGTTCCGCAGACCATTGGTGTCCGCGACTGTTCCTATGTAACCTGTCTGGGTCTGTTCTACAGCTGGAGAGAGCAGATGGCAATCCGCAGGGATGAGCGTGTGTGCTGCAATCCGCAGGAAGTGGAAGAAACCATGGATACGGTTACGAAGAAAAGCTCCGTCGATGAAGAGGGCGGATTTACAAGAAAACTGAAAAGCATTCTGTTAAGCGATAAATAAAAAGAGAGAGCGAGGAATAACGATGAGCGATTTACAGTTTGAACAGGTAGCAAATATTAAAGTGTTTGGTATTGGCGGAGGCGGCTGCAATGCCGTAAACCGCATGGTTTCCGAAGGTGTCAAGGGTGTGGAGTTTTATGTTGCCAACACAGATCTTCAGGCACTAAATATTTCTCCTGTTGAAAATAAAATTGTCCTTGGACGGGAAGTGACTAAGGGTCTGGGTGCCGGTGCGAATCCGGAAATGGGAAGACGTGCTGCTCAGGAAAATGAAAATGAAATCCGGGAAGCCATCAAGGGAAGCGATATGGTGTTTATCACCACAGGACTCGGGGGAGGAACCGGAACCGGTGCTGCTCCGATGTTTGCGAAAATTGCAAAGGAAGAAGGGGCATTAACGGTAGGTATCGTTACAAAACCGTTCACCTTTGAAGGAAAGAAGAGAATGAAATCTGCCGAGGACGGTCTTGCCGAGCTGAAGCAGTATGTGGATTCTTTGATTATCGTATCCAACAACAATCTGATTGAAGTCATTGGCCGTCGTCCGCTGACAGAGGCCTTCCAGGCGGCGGACAATGTGCTGCGGCAGGGTGTACAGACGATTACCGATCTGATTGCTGTTCCTGCACTGATCAACCTGGACTTCGCGGATGTGCGCACCATCATGGAAAATCAGGGCTCTGCACTGATTGGAATCGGTATGGCAGAGGGCGAAGACAAAGCCCGTGCTGCAGCCGAAAAAGCAATACAGTCTCCACTGCTGGAAGCGCAGATTACCGGAGCGAGCAATGCCATCGTTAATATCACCGGTGGGGAATCGATTACACTGTTTGACGCAGAGGATGCTATGGCGCTTGTACGGGAAGCTGCAGGCAATGACATCGATGCGATTTTCGGTGTTGCTATCAATGAAAAGCTTGGAGACTCCATCATCGTAACCGTTATTGCGACCGGTTTTGACAAGGAAGAGGAAGAAGAGGAAGAAATTCCAGCGGCATCCGCATTTACTCAGCCGGTTTCCCGGCCAAGTGCAAGAGTGCAGACAGAGGAAAAGCCGCGGTATCAGGAATTGGAAGAAGATGACCGTGAAGGTATTCCATCCTTTTTCTCCCGTCGTTAACCATCATGATATTTTATTATATTGATGACAGTATGCTGGCAAGAAATGAGTTTGCTACAGCTGTTCTGCATCGTTTTGAATGCTGGATGGAGCATCATCCGGCAGATCTTGTGCTGGTAAGTACAGCACAAAAGAATCATCCGCAGTTAGAGCACTTTGTGGATGCCATGAAGCGTACGACCGTGCTTGCCAGCCCGGCTCAGTTTGAATTTCAGGGTGTTCGCGGAGATCTTCGCAACGGCTTTCTCTGCGTAGAGGGCTTTCCCGAAATGCAGAGCTTCAGCGGTTCCTTTGTAGCCTATGATACCAAGCGTGCTGCCTGCGAGCGTATCTATCTGGAGCTGTTTATGGAGCATGATGCATCCGATATGGACAGCTTTGTAGAGGAGCTGGAAGAGATGCTCAGTGAGAAGCTGCAGATGCTGCAGAAAAAGAAATCAATCCTGAGCTGAATACGAGGACATGTCATTGCGGCTGTCCTTTTTTTCTTATGCAGAAGCTTTCAGGGCAGATAAAGCTAGGGGTGAGTACAATCGAAGGCCTATAAGCCAAATGGCTTTCTGCTTTCGGATATGAACATAGGATAAAGCAGATCGGTTTAGATGATGCTTGTATTCCTTCTTGAAAAATCCCAAAGCTATGAGCTTACTTTTTTCTGTCTGTTTCACAGAGGTTTTGTCGAAGCACACATATATCCTGTACGGGCACATACATTGTGGTAGTGAAGGAGGGTGTATATGCCTTATCGAATGAACATACAGGAGGTAGTTCAGGAAACCTACAGTGATCTGGATAAGGGGCTGAGTGAACAGGAAGCTGCCGCCAGACTCCGGGATCAGGGAAAAAATGAGCTGCTGAAGAAGAAAAAGGAAACTGTCTTCCAGATGTTTCTGGAACAATTTCAGGATCCGATGGTAATTATATTGATTATCGGAGCAATCGTATCCATATTTTTAAAGGAGTATATTGATGCATCCATCATTCTGACTGTGATTATCCTGAATGCCATCATCGGCGTTGTACAGGAATTCAAGGCGGAGAAAGCAATTGATGCACTGGAAAAGCTGTCTACGCCGAAGGCTTTTGTTGTCAGAGAGGGTTTTCTCAAGGAAATCGACTCCAAGGAGCTGGTTGTTGGCGATCTGGTGGAGCTGGAAGTGGGGGGATACATACCGGCCGATATGCGTCTGGTGTCATCCGTCAATCTGAAGGTGGAGGAAAGTACACTGACTGGAGAAAGTGAAGCGGTGGAAAAGGATGCGGCCCTTGTATATGATGAGGAAATCAATATCTCCGATCAGAGAAACATGGTCTTTATGTCCACCTATGTTACATATGGAAAGGCCAGAGGCATTGTTGTACGCACCGGCATGAGCAGTGAGGTCGGTAAAATTGCGCGGATGCTGGATGAAACCAAAGAGGACATGACACCGCTGCAGGTGCGTCTTGCCCATCTGTCTAAAATATTGGGAATCGGTTCCGTCGGTATCTGTATTGCGATGTTTGTAGTTGCTGTATTGCAGGGACGAGACCTCTTTGATATGCTGCTGCTTTCAATTTCTCTCGCTGTCGCTGCCATACCGGAAGGACTTCCTGCAGTCGTTACCATTGTACTTGCATTGGGGGTTCAGGTCATGAGCCGCAACAATGCCATTATCCGTAAGCTGCATGCTGTGGAAACACTTGGTTCCGTAAGTGTCATCTGTTCCGACAAGACAGGAACGCTGACACAGAATAAAATGCATGTGGTTTCCTCCTATGCAAACGGTGCCTTGCAGAACCGCAGTGAGGAGCTGCTGCGCGGCTTCTGTTTATGCAACAATGCAACCGTGCAGAAGGAGGAAATCCTCGGAGAGCCTACCGAAGCCGCTTTGATGGCGTTCTGTGAAGAAAACGGGATGCATAAGGACGCAGAAGACCTGTCCTACGTGAGAGTGAATGAGATCAGCTTCGATTCCACACGTAAGCTCATGACAACGATTCATCAGCATGGAAAAGAGTATGTGGCATTCACCAAGGGTGCCCTGGAAAAGGTACTGGATTTGTGCACACAGGTTCGTATGGATGGCACAACCGTGCGGATGAGCAGCTATGAGAAAAACCGCATACTGGAAGCAAGCAAAAAGGTAAGCAGTGATGCGCAGCGTGTTCTCGCTTTAGCAATGCGCTCCCTGAAAAGTCCGCATGAAAGTGCTGTGGAGAGTAAAATGACGTTTATAGGCTTTGCCGGCTTAATCGATCCGCCTCGCGAGGAGGTACGGGATTCCATCAGGCTGTGCCACAAGGCTGGAATACAGGTTGTTATGATTACAGGAGATCATCCGCTCACTGCATTTGCCATTGCCCGCAATCTGGGAATCGCAAAAACGGAGCAGCAGGTGATCACCGGAAAAGATCTGGATGAAATGAATGAGGAAACACTGGCGCAGCATGTACAAAGCTATTGTGTATATGCCCGTGTAACACCGGAGCATAAGGTGCGAATCGTCAACGCATTTAAAAAGCATCAGCTTGTCGTTGCCATGTCAGGAGACGGCGTGAACGATGCACCGAGTTTAAAGAATGCCGATATCGGTATCGCTATGGGAAAGACGGGAACTGATGTATGCAAGCAGGCCTCCGATATGATTCTTGCGGATGATAACTTCGCAACGATTGTTGAGGCAGTGGAGCAGGGAAGAAATATATATCTGAATATTCAGAAGGCTGTGCTTTATCTTCTAAGCTGCAATCTCGGTGAAATCATGTCGCTGTTTCTTGCCATTGTCTTTATGCCGCATGTTGTCTCCACCCTATCTGCCATACAGATACTGTGGGTCAATCTTGTGACAGATGCCTTTCCGGCACTGGCGCTTGGCGTGGATCCGATGGATAAATTCATCATGGAAGAAAAACCGCGGGACCGAAGAGAAAGTCTGTTTGCGCACGGCGGTATGATATTCACGATTATGAACGGTATGTTCATCGGTACCATTACTCTGGTTGCCTTCCGTAACGGTCTGGATGTCAGCCCTGCCAAGGCACAGACCATGGCCTTCATGGTATTATCGATTTCCCAGCTGTTCCATGCATTGAACCTGCGCTCCCGTACACATTCCATACTGGAGGTTGGAATCATGCGCAATAAGTGGCTGATTCTGACAATGGTGTTTGGAATCACACTGCAGATTGCAGTCTGCCAGCTGCCAATCTTCAATATGCTGCTGAAAACCGTTCCGCTGGATCTGTCCTCCTGGACAATGGTTCTCGGCATGTCCTTCAGTATTATCCTTATCAATGAAATCAGTAAATGGATAGCCAAAGAGAGGTAGCATGTAGCCATAAAAATATGGTATACTACTCCTGTTGACCATTGGCAGGTACATATGACTCTGGTCCTGTGTGCCTGCTTTTTCTATGGTCTTTTTGAAAAGGAGTAGATGTATGAAGCATTTTGAAGAACATGTTGAGGATGTTTCTCTCATTCTGGACGAAGAGGAATGTTCTGATACAAAACAAACGGATATGATTCTGGATGTCGGGGATCGCCCGCCGCTTCTGCAATGGCTGTTTCTGAGCTTTCAGCACGTATTTGCAATGTTTGGGGCAACGATCCTGGTGCCTACACTGACGGGCTTACCCGTTTCGGTGGCACTTTTTGCAAGCGGTGTGGGAACGCTGATTTATACGTTTGTGACAAAGCGCAAAGTACCCGTATATCTGGGAAGCTCATTTGCCTATATCAGCGCAGTGGTAATTGCAATCAAGGCGATGGGTGGCAGTGTGGATGCTGCACAGACAGGACTGATGCTGGTTGGTGTGATCTATGTAGTTGTTGCATTGATTGTACGTGTTATCGGAAAGGAATGGATCGATAAGCTCCTTCCACCCATCGTAATCGGACCGATGATAGCGGTTATCGGATTGGGTCTTGCCGCGAATGCTGTCAGCAATGCACAATTCATAAAGGACGGGGATCCCCGTGCCATGATCGTCGCAATCGTCACCTTTTTGATTGCGGCCCTGATTTCCACAAAGGCGAAGGGCTTTTTCAAAATTATTCCGTTTCTGATTGCCATTCTCGGAGGCTATGTGTTATCCCTTTGTCTGGGACTGGTTGATTTTCAGGCCGTCGTGGATGCCAAATGGCTGTCCTTTCCTGATTTTATCCTGCCTTTTAAAATTGGAAATTTCCGCACCTATAATCTGTACTTCGGTCCGGAAACGCTTGCGATTCTTCCGGTTGCACTGGTTACGATTTCCGAGCATATCGGCGATCATACGGTACTTGGAAAAATCTGTGGACGCAATTTCTTAAAGGATCCGGGCTTGGAGCGTACACTGATGGGAGATGGTATCGCAACCGCGGTTTCTGCCTTCCTCGGAGGTCCGGCGAATACGACCTATGGAGAAAATACCGGTGTGATCGGTATGACGAAAATAAGCAGCGTATATGTAACAGGCGGTGCTGCCTGCATCGCCATTCTGCTGTCCTGCGTTGGGAAGATTTCCGCCTTTATCTCAACGATTCCTGCCTGTGTACTGGGTGGTATGAGTATTCTTTTATACGGGGTCATTGCCAGCAACGGCTTGCGTGTACTTGTCGATAACAAGATTGATTTCGGAAAGCAGCGCAATCTGGTAATCGCCTCTGCCATGCTCGTCATCGGTCTTGGCGGTGCCATACTTCCTGTGGGAAGCTTCATGACCCTTTCGGGAACCGCGTTATCTGCGCTTGTCGGCATTATCCTGAATCTGATTTTGCCCAAAGCGTCTTAATACTTGAGAACAACGTAGCATATGAAAATGGATGAATCCCTGCAGATACCGGGTGTTCATCTGTTTTTATTATGGATTGAAATCAGTTAATTTTTTTATTTGCTATACAGATATCACGTGAATTCCGTTATAATATAGGATATGAACGAGGAAATAAAAAAGGCTTTGACACCAAAGGAAGCAAAAAAAGAGAAGATGAGAAGAAAACGGCAGCTGCGAAAGGAACGGGAAATACGAAAATTGTGCAGGGATACAACAAAAGAGGATCTGCTGTTTCGCGTCATGAAAACATATTCCGTGAATGAAGCAATGGCGCTGAAGACACTGAACGAATACCATATCGAAATAACCCGGCAACAGATTGCCTTTGCAAGGAACAGGATGAAAGGAATCCAGGCGAATAATAAAAGAAAGAAATCACATAGGAAAAAGCGAAAGCAACGATTGTCGGAGGAAAAGGAATATCAGGCATATAAAGAGGATGTCTGTCTGCGTTTTATGGAGACAGGGCAGGTATACACGCTGGATGAATATGCGATTATCAAGGAAGAAATTTTCTAAAGGAGAAGAGAATGCAGTTTAAACGAATATATGTGGAAATAACGAATACATGCAATCTGTCCTGCAGCTTCTGCATACAAAATCAAAGAAAGCCCCGCAGGATGTCAGTTGCACAGTTTTCACATGTCATCAGAGAAATCAAGCCATACACCGGGCATGTATATCTTCATGTGCTGGGAGAACCGCTTTCCCATCCGGATCTGAAAACGTTTTTGCAGATTTGTGATGAGCAGGGAATGCAGGTGAATCTGACAACAAACGGCACTCTGCTGAAAGCATGTCGTGATGTTCTTATAAACAGCAGACTGCGGCAGGTCAATGTGTCCCTGCATAGCTTTCCCGAGCATGAGCAGCCACAGTATCTGGAGCATGTCTTCTCCGTGTGTGAGGAGCTTGCCCAGCGTGGTGTACATATCAGCTATCGCTTGTGGAGTGTACAAAACGGAATGCTATCCGGTGAAAGCACAAGGCTGCTGCAGCGACTTGCCCGGCATTATCACATATCGCATTCGCAGGAATTTGAAAAGCGTATGCGGCTGGATGTGGGAGATCATCTGCATCTAAATCTGGAATCGGTATTTCAATGGCCGTCCCTGCAGCATCCGTATGTATCCGATTGCGGGCGCTGCCTTGGGATGATGCAGATGTGTGCAATTCTGAGTGATGGAACTGTTGTACCCTGCTGTCTGGATTCCAGAGGAGATGTGGCACTTGGAAATATATTTACGCGCTCGTTTTCCTCTATTCTTGACAGTGAGCGTGCTGAACAGATGAAAGCGGGCTTTGCGCAGCATAAAGTCGTGGAGGAGCTGTGTAAGCATTGCAGCTACCGCCTGCGCTTCACAGAACATAAGAGAGGAGAAAAAAGTGTATGAAAGTAGAAAGCATTAGAGAATTATCATGTTTTCAACAGTATGCTACGAAATTGAGCGAGCAGGGTATTGGGATGAAGGCTGCTGAAGCCTGTATTGTAAAGGAACTGCTGGAAGCGGATAAACAGCTTCCGGAATTAGAGCTTTTGACCAATTCTTCGGTAGTGGAATTCATTATGATGAACATTGTTAAAGATGCAGCACATGAGGAAAAGGACATCACCCTTTCCCGGGTAATGGAAACCATAGAGGAGCTGGCATCTGCAAACACCGAAGAAGAAGCACTTCCGTTGATGACAGAATTTGTCAATAATCTCAGAAGGCTTTTAAAGAAAAAGAGAACACGGGATATCCGCAAGCTTACAACTACAGATAAAAACTATTATGAGATTGAAAATCTGTTAAATGAATTGGATATGCATCTGATGAATGCAAGCTCCTATCCATGGTCACAGGCACTACTTGTGGATGTTTTGAGAAGTGTGGATCTGGATTCCATAACGAAAGGAAATTATGAACGCGCCTATGCGGATATTTATGAAATGCATGAGAATCAGGAAGCCTGTGATGCGTGTTATAATCGGTTAATAAAACACTCTCCTGAAGATGCCAACATTTTATATGGATGGCTGACACAGTTGTGGCAGCGCAGGGACTATGATGCCTGTTATGATATGATTACACGTGGACTACAGCTGCAGGACAGCTTTTTTCAGGAGATGTTTTTGGATATTGCACGGGATATCGCAGAACAAACCGGTGATGACAGTGCCTATGTGCAATGGAAAAAGCAATATGGGAAGAGGGATACATATAAACAGAATTTGACGGATACCCGAGTAAACAAAGTTCAGCTGCCACTGGATACCAGCGCCTATACGGACGCAAAGCCCAATAAACCGTGTCCCTGCGGCAGCGGGAAGAAATTCAAGGCGTGCTGTAAAAAATACTGGATAAAACAGAGGCACAGGGTGTATGAATATACTGGTAGGAACAACCAACAGAAACAAGGTACGCTCTGTACAGCGTTATCTGCAGGCATATGATGTGCAGCTTGTGACACCGCAGGATGTACGGCTTCATGTAAGGATTAAAGAGGATGGTGCGACACCAATTGAAAATGCAAGGATCAAGGCGCTTGCCTATTATCGCTCTGCCCGGATACCGACCGTTGCCTTTGACAGTGGTCTGTATTTCCTCGATTTGAAAGAGGATGACCCGCTGCAGCCGAAAACACATGTTCGCCGTGTACAGGGCAGAGAATTAAATGATGAGGAAATGATCAGCTATTATCGCAGAATAGCCGCAGATTTCGGTGGACGCCTGCTTTCCGCCTACCGTAACGGAGTTTGCGTTGTGTACGATGAACAGCACATCTATACGTATATGGAGGATATGGAAACGGCAAGAGACTTCGCCTTTTATCTCTGTGACACGCCGCATGAGCAGCGCACACCGGGATGGCCGCTTGATTCTATTTCCATCGATGAAAAAACAATGAAGTATTTTCATGATATGGCGGATACAGAGTATGCAGCTGCAGGGGAGGATGAAAAACGCCTTACCTCGTATAGAAATATGCTGGCATTTTATCGCAGGGCATTCCATCTGGAAGAGACATCATAACACCTGTTTTCCAAAGAAAGGCTGTTTATCGCGTTGGAAAAGGATTTTGTTCATCCTTTTTGCTTTCAGGTTATAAAGAATGCCGGATTCATGGTATAATAACACTCGAAAAGGATGCGTGGACATGGAATTAAAAGCATTGCGTATATCAGAAAAAAAGGCAGAGGTTCTTCATAGTATGCAGATTATGCGGGCAGAGGATCTTTTGACCTGTTATCCGTTCCGGTATGAACATCTGGAGGCGAAGCCCCGGGATACATGGAAAAAGGAAGACAGGATCATCTTCGAGGCGGTTATTTTGAATCGGGCAAGGGTGATCCGTTTCAGGGGAAAACAGAGTGTTACCCGCTTTAAGGTGATGCTGGAGGATGAGGAGCTTGATGTTTCGCTGTTTAACCGCCCCTGGGTGTCGGCTTTTACGATGGGGAAGGTAATCACGATTATCGGCAAATATGACGGAGGAAGCCGTGTCACGGCGCTGCAGTATAATTTTAAGCCTATGAAAGAGCAGCTGGGCATCCATCCGGTATACAATGTTCGTGAGGGGATCACACAGAAGGAGCTGGTCCGCTATATTGATAAGGCATGGCAGGCCCTGCAGAATCAGATTCCGGATGTGATTCCAAAGCCGTATCTGGAGAAATATCGTCTGATTCCCAGAAAGCAGGCCTTGTATTTCATTCATCACCCAGCCAGTATGGAGGCGGTGAAGCAGAGCCTTCGGCATTTAAAATATGAGGAATTCCTGAAATTTCAGCTGAGCATGCAGGCGTTAAAGGCCAGGGACACGGAAATGGTTCAGGGGAGTGCCAAGCAATTCTCCATGGAGGACGTTATGGATTTAAAGCATTCCCTGAGCTTTACCCTGACAAATGACCAGAACAGGGTGGTTGAGGAAATTTTACAGGATTTATCCAGTGACAAGGTGATGTATCGCATGGTGCAGGGAGATGTCGGCTGTGGAAAGACGATGGTGGCGGCCTTTGGCCTGTATGCCTGTGTGTTGGCACATAAGCAGGCGGTTTTCATGGCACCCACGGAAATTCTTGCCAAGCAGCATCTCACAAATCTGAAGCGGCTGTTTTCGGACTTTGACATTACCGTTGACGTGCTGTATTCGAGCCTGAAGCCGGCACAGAAAAAGGATGTACTGGAGCGCTTGAAGCATAATGAAATTGATATTCTGGTCGGTACGCACGCACTGTTTCAGGATGATGTGGAATATTATGATCTGGGTATGGTGGTTGCGGATGAGCAGCACCGTTTTGGTGTTGCCCAGCGAAAGAAAATGCTGGAAAAAGGGGAAAAGGTTGATTTTCTGTTGATGAGTGCAACACCGATTCCCCGTACGTTGGCGATTTCCCTGTATGGCGATATGGATGTGTCCACAATTCAGGAGCTTCCCAAGGGGCGCTCTGCGGTTACGACAAAGCTGATATCCAGCCGTTCCATGAGTCCGATTCTGGAAGCTGTGCTGGAAAAAATAGATGAAGGGGATCAGTGCTATGTGGTCTGCCCTGCGATTGAGAAAAAAGAGGATATGGATATGCGCAATGTGACGGATATTTATGAAGGGATGTGCGCATCTTTGGGGCGGCGCTATCGCATAGCATTGCTGCATGGGAAAATGAATACACAGGAAAAGGATGAGGTCATGGAGCGCTTCCTTCACAGGGAGGTTGATATCCTTGTGTCCACAACAGTGATTGAGGTTGGCGTGGATGTGAAGGATGCCAATATCATGGTGATTTACGATGCGCACCGATTCGGACTCTCACAGATTCATCAGCTGCGGGGCCGGGTGGGAAGAGGAACACGTCCCGGATATTGTTATTTATTAAGCAGTACAAAGGATCCGGATTCCCTGCAGCGCTTGAAAATCTGCGAACAGACAAGAGATGGCTTTGCGATAGCCCGTGCGGATCTGCAGCTCAGAGGTCCCGGCGATATTCTTGGAACCAGACAAAGCGGTGTACCGGGCTTTATTCTGGGAGATGTGATTCAGGATGCCAATATTCTGGAGGTCGCGCGTGAGGACGCAGCGGAAATTCTTGCACATCTCGACACAAGCGGCTATGAAGAGATAAAAATGTATGTTGAGCATACAGTTGGGAGTGCCACATATCTGGATTAGTGGTATAATATACAGGAAAACAAGAGGAGATACTACGTAATGGATACAATATTTGAATGGTTAAAGAATCAGAATATCGCTTATTCCGATAAAAAGCTGATTACACAGGCACTTGTGCATTCCTCCTATGTGAATGAGCATAAGTCCTATGCACATGATAATGAACGTCTGGAATTTATGGGAGATGCCGTACTGCAGCTATGGACGACAAAGAAGCTGTTTCTGCTGGAGCCGGAGCTGAGTGAAGGGCAGATGACAACCCTGCGTGCACAGCTTGTCTGTGAGGAGGCACTGGCGGAATACAACCGGCAGCTGGGTCTTGGAAAATATCTGATGCTTGGCGTTGGTGAGGAAAAGACAGGTGGAAGACAGCGCGATTCTATTCTGGCGGATATGTTTGAGGCACTGCTTGGTGCGGTGTTTCTGGATCAGGGGATGGAGGCAATCGACATTATTCTGTCTGCAGTCGTTACACCTGCCATCAGCCGTCCGAAAAGTGAAAAGGTGATTGATTATAAGACGAAGCTGCAGGAATACATACAGTCAGATTCCCGTAAGACGGTGCATTATGAAACTGTAAACGTTTCCGGACCAAGCAATAAGCCGGAATTTGAGGTTATTGTTATGCTGGATGATATCAACCTGGGACGCGGCAAGGGCTTTTCGAAAAAGCGGGCGGAACAGATGGCAGCCAAGGATGCATTTGAAAAAATGGTAAAATAACAGAAAAGAGCCGTAACAGGTTCTTTTTTTACGGTATAACGGACATGATAAAGTCATAAATGTCTGTGTATAAGCAGAGATAATAGGGGAGTATCGGGAAGCTATGAGACAATCGCTGCAAACATGTGTGAGCATATGAACCGGTAAAACGAAGTGTACCGTCGTTTCAATTCTCATACGACTGTAGAGCACCTCGTTATTGTTTACATGAACCCGACTTTTGCCCCCCAAAAGCAGGAGCTTGTAAAATATTCAAAAAATATCATGTTAAATTTAGGAGTTTTGCCCTTTCCATACGTATATAAGAGTGTATATGGAAAAAAGGAGGATGATACATATGCAAAAATCGAAGGAAAGGGAGTATCCGATTCCCTTTCACAATGATGTATTTTTCAAGTATATGCTGATTGGTGAGGATGCAGGCTCTGCCATGCTGAGAAGCAAAATCATTGAAGATTTTACGGATTGAAGGTTCAAAAGACACAGGTGCTGAATCCGGAGCTACTGCCGGAAGCCTTTTTCGGAAAACGAGCGGTTCTGGATGTTGTATTGGAGGATGAAACAGGTCACCTCTATGATTTGGAGATGCAGGTATCCGGGTATACGAAGGAGGAACAGCTGCGTTTTCAGCAGTATGGCTACCGCCTGGTCGGAAGACAGTTGAAGCAGGGGGATGATTACACAAAGCTGAAGCCGTTTTATCAGATTATTTTCATAGGAGCCCAACGGTACACTGCATCGCGCGATTGTGTTTTTACCGATGATCAGGCAGCGTGTAAAGGAGGTTGGAGGCATAGAGAACCTGACGGAGTTTGAAACCTTCTGCTATGTACTTGCATATAATCCGGGTGATGCTATACTAAACATGAAGAGAAGGATGGTGAATGTGGCTATGGAAAAATATAATGAGATGCGCGAGGATGGCTCATTATTCAGCTGGGCGGAATCCATTGAATTTGCAGAGCGAGCAGTACAGGCCAATTTGAGAGAGCAGACAGCAGAGGCTGAAAGGCTCGGACTTGAGAAGGGGTTTCAGAAAGGGCTTGAACAGGGCATTGAAAAAGGTATCGTGAAAGGTTTGGAAAAAGGCATCGAAAAAGGTATCGAAAAAGGAATGGAAAAGGGTCTGGAAAAAGGGAAAAGAGCATTGTTGAAATCACAAATAGCACACAAATACGGCAAGGAGGATGACTGGATAAATACACTGCCAGATCATCAGGTTGAGGATGCAATTCTTCATATTCTGGAATGTGATACATATGATGCTTTGAAAGACAGGCTGAAGGGTAAAGAAGTGAAATAAGTATACACATCGAGCTGATAGGAAAATCTGGAGCATAACAAACGTAAGGGAGCGATAGTAATCGATCAGCTTCCTTTTTATATTGCAGGGCATGGAAAAGAACAGCTGCTTTTACAGCCGGTTCATTCTTACTTCAGGATGTATGTTCAACTTCTATTGATCAATACAATCGTGTTGCGTCTGTATGCTTTAAAGCTACCTGCAATTGAACAGGAACCTTACAAACGGATACGTTTCTGTATAGAAATAACACTTTCGCAAAAAAAGCGATATAGAAATGAAAACGGTATCTTTTTTCATTTACGGATGGGGATTCTCATGTTATAATGCTTTTGCAGTGGTATATACCACTAAGGAGGACGAGATGAAGAAAGATCTTGTGAAAATCGTGACGATAGGAGGCGGCTCCTCTTATACGCCCGAGCTTGTCGAAGGATTTATTCGACGTTACGACGAATTGCCGGTCGGTGAATTATGGCTGGTTGATATCGAAGAAGGACGAGAAAAGCTGGAAATCGTCGGTGCTCTCGCTCAGCGCATGGTGAAAAAGGCAGGATTGCCGATGAAGGTGATTCTTTCCTATGATCGAAGAGAAGCATTAAAGGATGCGGATTTTGTGACTACACAAATGCGTATCGGTCGTTTACCGGCACGTGTTCTGGATGAACGGATTCCCTTATCCCACGGGATGATTGGACAGGAAACCAACGGGGCCGGGGGAATGTTTAAAGCATTCCGTACGATTCCGGTCATACTGGATATTGTAAAGGATATGCAGGAGCTTTGTCCGAATGCATGGATGATTAACTTTACAAATCCGGCAGGTATGGTTACGGAAGCTGTTCTGCGTTATACGGATTTCAAAAAAGTGATCGGATTGTGCAATGTCCCTGTCAATATGGTTGCCGGTATCGCCAATATCCTCGGGGTAGAGGAACATCGTGTGACCATGCAGCTGCAGGGAGTGAATCACCATATCTTTGCGACAGATGTGTTTCTTGACGGCATGAGTGTGATGGATGAGGTTGTAGAGCGCTATGCGAATGTAAAGCCGGAGGATGTTCTGGCAATGAAAAACTTCATATCCCTGCCATATTCCCCTGCCTTTATCCGCGGGTTGCATGCAATACCATGCCCATATCATAATTACTATTTTTTCACAAAGGAACAGCTGGAGGAAGAACAGGAACAATTCGCAAAGGGCAATGTGCGCGGTGAGGTCGTTTCCCGTGTGGAAGAGGAGCTGTTTGAACTGTATAAGGATGAGCAGCTGGATGTCAAACCAAAGCAGCTGGAGATGCGCGGGGGTGCAAAATACAGCGATGCGGCATGCAATCTGATTGCGTCCATCTATACGGATAAGCGTGATATCCAATATGTGGATGTACAGAATAACGGCTGTATCAGTGATCTGCCGGATGATAGCGCTGTTGAGGTTGCGTGCATGATTACTGCGGATGGGCCTAAGCCGCTGGCTACCGGGGAAATGAAGCCGACGATTTCCGGAACGATTCATATGATCAAGGCATTTGAGCGTATGGTTGTTGAGGCTGCGGTTACAGGAAACCGCGATTTGGCAGTAACGGCATTGAATATGAACCCATTGTGTCCAAGTGATCATCTGGCAAATATCGTAGTAGACGAGCTGATTGAGGCGCATAAGGAATATCTGCCTCAGTTTCGTGGGAAGTAGCCATGAGACTGCAGGGGAAGGATATTTATGTTCGCAATCAGACCGCGAGCAGAATTACGGATCTATGCTTTCTGTATCCGGGGGGAACCGCACCGCATACCGTAAAGAAGATTCCACCGCATCAGCACCAGCTGGAATTTATTTATGATTTCAGCATAGCAGGCGCAAAGGATCTGGCATTTTATTTTCTTGATGATGAGGATACGAAGTTCATTTTTCATAAGGAGCTTGATGCTGAACATCAGAATCAGCCGTTGTATGTTTACATAACCATACAGGATGGCAGACGCTGTGTGCGAAGGGATCCTCATGGTAAGGAATTGTATCAGGAATAAGGTGAGTACCTGAAAGCTAAACGAAAAGAACACGTATCTGTTTCGGAGTTCTTTCTCGACTGTGGGTAAACATAAAACAGGGAGAATGCAACACGATTGTATTTATCAATAGAAGTTGAATTCTCTCTGTTTGCAGACACCCTAAAGTAAGAAAGAACCTGATTTCGGTAGACGTGTTCTTTTTAGTGGATGAAAAGCATATCGGTTACATGGAATGGCACAGAAACGGTGGATATCATATATGCTGCCGGAAGAGGCACTGCAGAGCCTGTGCAGGAAGGTAGCAGGCAGAGCAACTAGCCTGTAAGCCTTTGTTTATCATGTTAGTTAAGATTTAAAACTCCGGCCTTTGAAAAGGCAAGGTATGACCTTTTCTACATATGGAAACTACGAAATGTTTAGATTCCCTAGCCTCCAGAGGTGTCATAAATAGATTATGATACAGGGGGGAGAAAAGAGTGATATGCAATAAAACAAAAGATATCCTCTTTATAATGCAGTATGAATCTGCCTTGTGACAATACTTTTGTATGTCTGCATTTTCCATAAGGAATGCAGTTCATGGGCTGTTTCCAATGTTCAAAAGGCTTACAGCCTGCTTTAGCCAGATGCTGTGACCTGCGAATTTTGGCTATCGAAATATTCATAGCTTATTTACTGAATCTGTTCCTGCGGCTGAAAGAGCTGTTGACAGTATACAAATAAAGCGACATAGTCATTGGAAAGCATATTTCAAGCAGTGTCGATACACCGCCATTTAACAGATAAAGCAAAAGCTCGAATACGACGAGCATGGCATAAGGTCCTGCCACCTTTTGAAAAGCAGCTATATCTCTGGTAAGCAGCTCACACAGTATATGAAAAATCAAAAGCACATACAGGATGGTGGATCCCATCGCAAGGCGAGTATGCCATTTTGACAGTGTTGCATGTACATAGGGGGCATAGGGAAGCAGTACGGAAAATACCATACCGAGACAGCTGAGTAAAAGTACAAGCCAACCCAGCCTGTTGCGGTATTCAAGGGAAGCCATCCATTTTCTCGTATACACATAAAAGTATAAGGCAGCGCTGGCCGCCCATAGCATCAGATACCAGCGCATATGCAGTGCATTTCCCAGATGGGAAAGATTTTGTGAAAGTGGTTTGACAAACCACAGGGTATTGAGATTGATGATCCAGATCCCCGCAATGCATAATGTTTGATTTAGGCGCATGAACATTCTCCTTTACAGCAATCTATTATACCATTTGAAAAATGTGAAAAAATGTGAAATCATGAAATTTTTAGGAGTTTCATGATTTTTTTACGTATTTACTAGTGTAAAAAGCAAGTCGAGGTGATAAAAATGGATGCTATGTTAAAGCATATGGAGGTTCGTGATGATGGTTTTCTGGAGGTGGTGTTAAAGCGGACAAAGGATTTTGATGAGTATATCTTTCAACAGATTCATAAGGATGAGCGCTGTCTGCTCTGTGTGCGTGATCCCCGCAGCAAAACCAGGCTGTATTATGATACGAAGGGGTATCTGACATTGAAGGAGTATTTACAGGCGCATCTGTTTGCGGAAAGAGAGCTGTTGCCGTTTCTGCTGTATGTACTCGAGGATATGGTGCAGGTAAATGCCGGAAAGCCGGTATCCATGCGGCTGGAGCATGTATTTCTCAGCTATGATGGAGGTCTTTTGCGCTTTCTTGTATTTCCGCTGGTTGTGGACAACTGGCTGTTTCAAAAGGAGGAGCTGAAGCAGTTTTTAAAGGATTTACTGGATTGTGTCCGTGTAACACAGGATTTTGCGGCACTGGGATTTCTAGGTTATTGCCTGCGCAGCGAAGATCTGACGCTGCCTCAGGTTTTACAGGGGCTGCATGATTTGCAAGCTGCACAGGCTAAGCCTTTGGGATTATTGGAAAAGCTGTTTCATATCACAAGGGAAGAACCGTTTCAGGTACGCGATCTGCCCGCTCCCAAGACGATGGCTGTACCTTCCTTTGCAATCGCAGAGGAGAGTGGCGGCTATGCGGTACAAAAGAAATTGGAGAGTCCGACACAGGAGCTGCTTGCACAGGATTGCAGCTGTCTGGTGGATCTGAAGTCATGGAACAGCATACGTGTGGATAAGGCGCAGTTTACAATCGGGCGGGCAAAGGACAATGATCTGGTGCTGAGTGGGAAAACGATATCCCAGCATCACGCCTGTATCGAGGAGGGTGTGCTGAAGGACTGTGGCAGTGCCAATGGCACATATATCAACGGTGAAAGAATAACATCCCGTGAACTGAAGGATCAGGATGTTATACGGTTTGCGAATCTGCAGTTTCGCTGGCAGAAGGAGGAAATCGTATGAATCTGCGCTACCAGATCTGTGCCTGCCTGTATCAGGGAACGGCCTGTGAGGTGTTTCTGGTACGGGATATCGTCACATCACAGCTGTATGCATTGAAACGCATTGTACGGCATCATGCAGAATTTTCAGATGCTTATCTGCGGGCGGTATATCAAAGAGAGGCATGTATGCTGGGATGGCTGCAGCATGAGCGTATCCCGCACCTGATATCAGCATTTGAGGAGGAACAGTACCGCTGTATTCTGATGGAATATATTCCCGGTGTTTCCTTATCGCGTATACAGGGCTGCAGCAGCGAGCAAAAGCGTCTGCAGTGGTGCCTGCAGCTGGGAGAGCTTCTCCGGTATCTCCATGAGCAGCAGATTGTACATCTGGATATCAAGCCGTCCAATCTGCAGTACTGGAAGGGAAATGTCTATCTACTGGATTTTGCGACCAGCCGTTTTCTGCAGGAACAGGATGTCGCAGCCGCGGTGTCTCCCCGGCTATTCTCCCAAAGAGGCTGGTACGCTGAACTGTGATGAGCGAAGTGATATTTACAGCTTTGGAAGAACCTGCTATGTCCTGCGTCATGGACAGTTTCCTGCAGATGGTACATGCAGGGATGCATTGGATGCGTTGCTTCTGCACTGCTGTCAGGAAGAAAAGAATCAGCGCTTTAGCAGCATGCAGGCTGTTATGAAAGAGCTCGTAAGGCTATGCGAAGGATAAAGCTCTGTGTGTTGCAGGACAAGGGTATACAAACGATTCTGCTGATAAACCAGCGAAAGACGGTGCCTGTTTATCAGTATCGGGATGTTGCGGTGCAGGCAGTATGGAGAATAGGCGGATGGAGCTTTCATGTTACGCAGTCTGCTTCTCCTCTGTATCAGCTGCATAAGAAGGAAATAGAACCGGGCTTTCATTGCGTGATTGCACTAGAGGGGCAGCGGATACGCTTTTATGCAGAAGAACTGTGTGCAAACGCTCTGCGCTTTCATGGCTATGCCCTGGCGGGCATTGTGCATATCGGGCGCTCCTCCACACAGGAGCTGTGTCTGAAAAGTGCTGGAATATCTCTATGTCATGCGCTTTTACAAGCGAAGGATACGGAGTGGGAGCTGGTGGATCAGGCGAGCACCAATGGCTGCTATGTCAACGGGGAGCGCATTACAAGGCATACAGTAGTGCCGGGCGATGTCATTTATCTCGGGAATGTGATGCTGCTGATGGGAAAGGACAGTATCTTCGTTCCAGAGCAAATAGCGGATACAAGGCTTTCTGAAATTCCCTATTGCAAAGCTGTCATAGAGGAAAAGGAAGCAGGCACAGCCATATGCCTGACACCGGAGCCTGTGCAGAAATTAACGATGGAAATCGAGCTGCCTCTGGCCAAAGGCACACAGGAAAATCTTCCTGCAATCTTTGTACTGGGACCCTCCATTACCATGGGGCTTTCCTCCACCGCAATGGGGATGTTTTCCTTCTGGCTGGCAGCAGAGCGAAAGCAGGATTTGCTTTCTGTGGTGCCGACACTGCTCATGTCCCTCAGCATGGCGCTGGGAACAATCCTTTGGCCGCTGCTCTCCAAGCGTTATGAGCGAAAGCAGCAGCGCAGAAAGGAAGAAAAACGATGCTATGTGTACTCCTGCTATCTGCTGGAGGTGAAACAGCGTATTCAACAGGCAATGCAGGAGGAGACTGCATATTTACAGCACTGGTATCCGCCGGTTTCCAAGCTCTGTGTCGATTTTCTTGCTCAAAAGCCGTATCGTCTTCGCTGTGTGAATCATGCGGACTGGCTGCATGTGGTGCTGGGACAGGGCAGCTGTCCTGCAGGCATTGATCTGCAGATTCCTCATGTATCCTCCATGACGCAGGATATGCTACTGGATAAGCTGCACGGATTGCAGGCTGGTCAGTTCAGATTGGAAAATGTCCCCATCGTGGCAGATCTTCGCGAGTGTCAGTCTCTGTGTCTGGAGGGAGAACGATCCGTATGTATCGACACGCTGCTGAATATCCTGCTGCAGCTGGTCATACAGCAGCCGGAAAAGGAAACCCGTATCTGTATCGCTGCGGATAAAGCGCTGATTTCAAGGGAAAAGCTGTTCTGTCTGCCACACCTGTTTGTGGACAGGCAGCGACTGCTTGTATGGGATGAGACAAGCGCAGGCCGATGCAGGCGTCTTTTGGAAGCGGTGGTGGACGATGAAGGTATCAAGGATGTCATCGTTTGTATTCTGGAGCCGTGTCTTACCGGTTCTCTGCAGCTGCCTGCGCATGAAAAAATTCACCAACTGCGCTGGAGCGATACGCTGAACAACGCTGCTGATCTTCAGCTGCAGATAAACGGTGGCAGTGTGCGATGGCCGCAGCGTCATGCGGACTTCACAATCGATACATGCACAGCAAGGCAAAGACGTGCTGCCTTTGTTCAACGCTCAGCGTATCCAAAGGATAGTGCACGGGGTAAGAAAATGCTGAGCTTTCTAAAGCTGTTTCACTGTCACAGTGTTGAGGAGCTTCAGATAGCCTCCCGCTATCAGGGGAGTGATGCTGCGAAAAGTCTGCGCGTGATCATCGGACAAAGTGCAGACGGCGGTGAGCTGTATCTGGATGCGCATGAACACAGCCACGGACCGCATGGATTGCTTGCGGGAATGACCGGCTCCGGCAAAAGTGAATGTCTTCTAACCTATCTGCTGTCGCTGGCTGTTACGTTTTCCTGTCAGGATGTCAGCTTTCTGCTGATTGATTTCAAGGGGGGGACAATGGCCAATGCTCTGGCAAAGCTGCCGCATACCGCTGGTATCATTACGAATCTGGATAAGGGCATTCTGATGCGCTGTATGTGTGCAATAGAGGGCGAGCTTACCCGCAGACAGCAGCAGCTGGCGGATACAGGGAAGCGGTATGGAATCAGCAGTATGGATATCGATAAATACATGCAGCTCAGAAAGCAGCATCCCTCCCTTACGGCGATGCCCCACCTGTTTCTGGTAGCAGATGAGTTTGCCGAGCTGAAGCAGCTCTTTCCGGCGGTTCTTGATCATCTGCGTCAGTGTGCCAGAATCGGAAGAAGCCTGGGTATCCATCTGCTGCTGGCGACACAGAAGCCCTTCGGTGTTGTGGATGAACAGATTTGGAGCAATGCGCGCTTTCGTCTCTGTTTAAAGGTTGCCGATCGCAATGACAGTATGGATATGCTGAAAAAGGACTCCGCTGTCCATCTGCAGCATCCCGGTCAGCTGTTTTTACAGGTAGGACATGATGAGGTCTTTGTGCAGGGGCAAAGCGCCTGGACACAGGCACCCTATGATCCCTGCGGAAAGGAGGCATCGGATCTGTATCTTTCCTATTATGACAGTGACGGGAATATGCAGGATATCCCGATGGCAGGCGGTACGGTGGCAAAAACCGAGCTGGAGGCGGTTTGTGATGCACTGTGTGCTATCAGCACAGAGCGTGCCACTCCTTTGTGGATGCCGCCATTAAAGCCGGATCTGCAACAGGAGGAGCTTCCGGCTAAGGAAACTGCATTGACCCTTGGTTTGCTGGATGATCTTGCCCATCAGCAGCAGATTCCCTTTTCCATGTCCGTGTGGGACGGACGCAACCTCGCTGTGTGCGGCATGGTGGGGAGCGGGAAAAGCATGTTTGTGGAAACGCTGATTCAAAGCTGTCTTGTGAAGTCTGAGAACATACTCTATCTGTTTGATTTCGATAAGCCGCTGTTCATGAAATATGCGCAGTACCAGCAGGTTGCCGCTGTATTTCAAAGAGAGGATGCAGAGGGAATTCAAAGCTTTTTCAGCTTTATGAGGCGCATGATAAAACAGCGCAGAGCACAGAGAAGCGAACAGGGAATCCTTTGTATTCTTCATAATTATGAGGTGTTTCATGAACTGTATCAGGAGCTGGAGGAGGAACTGCTTTATCTGCTGCGCGAAGGAAAAAAATACGGCATTGTATGCTGTATCACAACGGCTGTTCTGCAGCAGATTCCCATGCGTATACAGGCCTGTCTGGAAGACTGGTATGCCCTGCAGTGTGCACAGCATGAGGATTACAGCTATCTCTTCTCCTGTGAACAAAGCTGTATTCCGCTGACACAGCCGGGCTGTGGTCTTATGAAATATAACGATACTCTCTGTATGTTTCAGATTGCCGTCTATCGCAAGGAGGCATGGATGAAGGCATCCCGTTCGCAAACACCGCCGGCTTATGCTGTTCCACGTATGCCGGCACATGTTTCCCATCCTCTTGCAATGCAATGTGACAGCAGCTTTTTGGGCAGGGAAATCAAAACGCAGGAGGAAATTTATACAGCCTATCCCACAGGGCGCTGTCTGTTTCTACTGGCTGCCTACCGTCTGAATGACAGCTTCATTTCCCTCTATCTGAAGCAGCTGGAAACAGGAGGCAGTGTCCATATATTCAGCCCGCATCCGCTTGCGAAACGAAAGCCGTCCTCCTTGGATACGCTTGATCGACTGCTGAAGCAGCCGCAAAAGCAATATATCGTATGGCATCAGCTGGATGAGCTGACTCTGGATGCAGCCTTCATGAAGAAACTGCTGGAGGCAGAGCAGCTGCATCATATTTTTATTGAAACCATACCCCATCTAAGTGCGTATTCCCTATGGGACTGGTATGCACCTGTATGGCTTGATGCCGCTGTTCTATGGATGGGAAAAGGATTTCAGGAGCATTCCTATACGTTAAAAAGGAATGTGCAGACAGATAAAATACTGAAAAGCAAGGAAGCGATTTACTGGGAGGAGGATTCATGCAGAATACTGCAGCTATGGGAGGTCGAGGAAAATGGATGAAAGAATACTGGTGGAGGTGTATGTACCAGCGGTGCTGCAGGGTATGGAGGTGCTGCTTCCCGCGCAGGCAAAACTGGGTGTTGTACACTGCTTTGTATCACGGTTACTGGAGACTGCCTGGCATTTGGAAAAGGGCAGTCTAAAGGATGCTATATGGTATCTGGAGCAGCAGGACAGCATGCCGGATTTCGCATTGTGTGTTAAGGATGCCGGCATTCGCAACGCAGAACGCATCATCATCTTATAGGAGGAATGAAATGAGTATAAAAATACAAGTGGATCCTGCCAGACTGGACAGTGCGGCAGGACAGATTGAGCAGCAGACCCTGTCCTACGAAAAGAATTACCGCCGTTTATTTCAGGAAGTGGCGGCGATGGGCAGCGGCTGGCAGGGAAAGGATAATCAGGCCTTTGTATCACAGATTCAGGGGTTTGAAAAAGATTTTCAGCAGATGGCGGCACTCATGCGCGAGTATGCGGCTTTTCTCAAGCTGAGTGCCAAGACCTATCGACAGACACAGGATGAACGAGCACAGATGGCTCGCCGTCTGGTCAATTAGGAGGTGTATCATGGATCAGCTACAAATTACACTGGCACAGGTAACTCAGACAGCTGCCAGTATCCGTTCACAGAATCAACAGCTGAATTCCTGTCTGCAGGAAATCGGTACTTCAATGAATCAGCTTGCTGCCTATTGGCAGTCTCCGGCTTCAGAAAAAATAAGATCCCGCTTTCACGGAATGCTGCCGGTTTTTGACAATTATCGGTCAATTGTCGAATCCTATGCAAAATTCCTTGATCAGACGGTATCTACCTATCAAAGCATGGAGGCACAGCTGAATGCCAGTGCCGAAGGCTTCTAGGATTCTTATCCAGACCATGGCAAACGGCTACTTGCAGCAGCTGTATGCATTGCAGACACAGCTGCGCCAGCAAACCGTCATGCTGCCAAGTGCAGCACAGGGCGCAGAGCTTCCCCTGCTGCAGCGACAGTATCGCAATATCCTGCATAATGTGCAGGAACAGATTCGGATATGTGAGGGTCTGCGTATGCTGTAGGCAATAGCCGAATGATAAAGATACATACCGGAAAACTGCTGCAGCTTCAGCAAAGCACACAGCAAACCTGGAAACAAAGCAGCCGCCTGAGTGCCTCTGTTTACCAGCTCCAGAATATTCTGGGACAAAAAACGCAGCTAAACCGTTTATCTGTCCTGCAGCGACAGCTGTCTGCTCAGCTGTATCAGCTGCAAGCCTTTTTCCATGAATCACAAATGCAATATGAATCGATGGAGCAGCGTCTTCTGAAGCAGGCTGGACAGCTGCGAACAGCAGCATCCCTATCCAGTGACAGCGATTGGTCGGATGCCTGGTATACACAAAAGGACAGCTGGAAAACCACCCATCGCACACATACGACCTTCGGCAATGGCAGATCCCTTGTCGATTATGCGAAAAACGGTATCTGTGCCGGAATTTTCGGCGGCTTTGATGCCTTTCGCTATGCAGTAGGAAAAAACAGCAAATATACATCGGCAAATGCCCAGTTTACACTTGGCAGTGCCCACATGTCTGTGGATGGGAAGGGGCTGCTGTATGATGACGGCACCTGGAATCCGCAGCTGCAATTGGAGGCGGAAGCAGAAGCTGCGCTCGCACAGCTGAAAGCCGGTTTTGATATCGGAACCTCGTATGTGCATGCCGGGATTGAGGCTTCTGTAGGAGTCGGTGTTGCCAAAGGAGCCGCAAAGGCAGTGATTAAGAAGGATGAGGTTACGCTGAAGGGCGAAATCGGAGTGGCGGCCGTACAGGGGGAGGTAAAGGGCAAATTCTCTTTGTTTGGCGCAGACATAACGCTGAGTGGTACCGGTGAGCTTGGTGCTGCCGGCGTTGGTGCAGAGTTTTCCAGTAAAACAGGGGAAGTGGAGTTTGGCGGAAAGGCTTCACTGCTTGCAGGTCTGGGATTTAAAGTTAAAATCAATTACTGATGGGAAGGTATAAGGAATGAAAAAGGAAGCATTACGAAATATTCTGCCTCTTGGCAGTGTAATCACCCTGAAGAAAGGGCGAAAAAAACTAATGATTATCGGTAGAATTCAGGAGGAGCGTTCCAGCGGTATCCTGTATGATTATGCTGCGGTGCTGTATCCGGAAGGCATACTGGATGCCTCCGAGCTGTATATGTTTCAGGGAGAGGACATTGACCGCATCTATCATGTCGGGCTGCAAGAGGAAGAGGAATTCGCCTTTCGCAGCTATATGGAACAAAAGCTTAAGGAATTGAAGCTGCTGGAATAAGCTGTTGGATGCCCTGTAGAATCAAAACACGTCCGCATCTCTCAAAGAGAAAGGACGTGTTTTATATAGGATAGGCGACTGACGGAAATTCAAGCAGCATGCTCATTCGATAAAAGAAAAAAGCTGTGCCCGGAAATGAATACCAGACACAGCATTTTCTGTATATAAGTGCTATCGAATGCTGAAGGAAAGCAGTGCAGCCAGTGATATAGCAAGTCTGGAATATCGCACTCTTCTTCCGCCCTGCAAAAGAATTTCGCTGATGGCGCAGTATTTATCAACAGCCTGCAGAACCCAGCCCTCCTTTGTTTTGGGGCAGTGCAGAGTCATCGGCCACATATGGTGTACGATGGCATCTTCGATAATCGTGTTAACCGAGGTTGCCTTACGTGCATTTTCCAAAGCAATCTGTGGATGTACGGCACAGTGTCTTCCTTCTATGGGACGCTCTTCCTTATCCAGATTTCTCCAGTCATAGTGATACAGATCATGAAGAAGGCCGGCTCTTGCGGCGCTGCAGGAATCCAGATGGAATCGCCGTGCTATCAGAAATGTATAATAAGAGACATTCAGCGAGTGCTGAAATCTCGATGTATTCATATGCTGTGTAAATGTTTTGAGGTCCTGTACATCATGCAGATGCAGCAGATCCCGGATACAGCTCAGATACTCCTGAGCCAGATCATTGTTGGCGTTATTCAAATCAATTCTGGAAAAAATCGCTTTTTGCATTCCATGACCACCTTTTTTACATTGACATTACTATAGCACTACTCTGTGAATAAATCATGTGAACATTTTGTGATTTTTAAATTCAGAGACAATTCATACTATGCAAAGACTGCAAAATGGGGTATCATAAACAGGCAAAGACATGGAATGAATAGGAATGTCTATCAAAAGGAAAGAGGGAGCTTATGCCGGATTTTGAAAAGGTGATTGTCCACGTTTTGGACTGTGAACAGAATACATGTATTATGAGTACCGCCTGTATGCAGGAGCTGCAGCCGGAGGTTGAAAAAATGATGCAGACCAAGGCATCCAAGGTTTTTTCAAGCTCCTCCAAAAAAAGCGGAAAATTCAAGGAAAGCTCGCAGGTTAAGCAGTGGCTGGACAGCTATAAGCTGCAGGAACAAAGTTTTGAACAGCTCAGTGAGCAGCTTGCACGCCATATATTCGATGCAAAGCTGCGATGTGCCTTATACTATCCAAGCGATCTGCTGATTGCACAGGTGATGGAAGAGGGAAGGCGCTATCTGCTGGTCATCGACAATGCCTACAGTGAGGGAATTACACATACGCTTGTACAGGAGGAAGCCGGTATGCGGAATGAAATCATCCCCTATCGCACGCTGTTATCCTCCTCTTTAGTCAAGGCGGATAAGGCATTTCTCGTAGAGCTGAGTGATTATGCGCTGCATTGTGTGGAAAGCAAGGTCGAAATTGAAGCGGAGAAGGTGAATTTCTTTGCGGATATCATACTGGAAAGCACAACCTCCCCCTCTTACAAGGAAGCGGTATCCTCACTGGCGAAAATCACAGAGGAAATCAGCGATAAATACGACCTGGATCAAATGGAGGTCGTTCCGAAAATGAAAAGTATCATCAAAGAGAATATCGAGCAGCAGACACCGATTGAAATTGAGGAGGTCGCAGAGCTGCTGTTTGCAGAGAAGCCGCTAGCCAGGGATGATTTTCGCGAAGAACTGCGCAAGCAGGGCGTTGAAAAGCCGATTGAAGTGGAATATGTGAAGCCGGCACGTTCGGATAAGGTGCAGAAAATCAAAACGGATAAAGGAATTGAAATTATCATACCGGTGGACTATATGAACTCCCGTGATTTTGTGGAATTTAAAAATCAGCCGGACGGAACGATTTCCATACAGCTGAAAAACATCACCCGTATCACAAGTAAATAGTTGCATCGGATAATAAAGACAGTATGTTTGAGGATATGAAAAAACACATGACAGCAGGATTTAAAAATATAAACTGCAGCATGTGTTTTTTTGTCTTATAACTACTCAATCAGCGCAACGCCACTGACACCTTCCACCTCATCCAGAAGAATCGCCTCAATACCTCCCTGAATGGTATCGTCGATGGACATGCAGCCGACGCATGCTCCCAGAAGACGCACACCGACAATGCCGTCCTCAAAGGATACGAATTCAACATCGCCGCCGTCTCTTTGTATGTATGGACGTATTTTTTCAATGGTTTGCTTGATTTCATCTATCTTAGTCTGCATCCTATTCCTTCTTTCTCTAATGGATAAGCTGATACATGGACAGGGATACCAGTATGCCCAGCAGGATACCTCCAAGTATTTCAATGAATTTATGGCCGAGAACGCTTTTGATCTTCTCGTGATAGATCGGATCGTTGAATTTCAAACCCTTCAATGTTTCCAAATCGCTGATCAGCTGCTTTGTCAGCTGGATATTTCTGCCTGCGTAGTAGCGGACATTGGCTGCATCGTAAATAACGATGAAGCTGAATACACAGGTAATCGCGAAGAGGGCGGAATCAAAGCCTTCATTCATGCCGATTGCAATCGTCAGGGCTGTTACCGTAGAGCTGTGTGAGCTTGGAAAGCCTCCGCAGGCGATGCACTGATGCACATCCAGTTCCTTGGTACGGAAATAAAGCACGATCGGCTTTAGAACCTGGGCGATGACATTTGCCAGAAGGGCAGCCACCAGGGGGTAAATCGAACTCATGTCTGTATCACCTCATATAGTCCAGAGTGCTGTATGTATAACGTTTCGCTGCTGTTTATGCAGATATATGGAACTAGAAACACGGTGGAATCATCCCCATCGGTATTGCATGGGAATCTGTGTATTCCGCATCCATTATCAGCAGTTACCGGCGAATCATCAGCCTTTTACGCTCTCTGCCATATTATTATAACACAAAATCGGAAAAGATATGATATAATAAGCATGATGAAATGAGGTGAGTGGATGCATTATATGGTTGGAGAGGTCGTGGAAGGTGTCGTTACCGGAATCAAGCCCTACGGCGCATTTGTTTATCTGGACAGCAAGCACAACGGATTGATTCACATTTCTGAAATCAGTGAACGCTTCGTGCGGGATGTGCATACGTATGTAAAGGTCAATGAACGCGTAAAGGTGAAAATTCTGGATGTTGATGAAGACGGCATGCATTTCAAGCTGTCCTTGAAAGCTATAGAAGCAAATAAAGCTCGTTCCATGCGAAAACGCAGATTCGTCCACGAATTGCCGCAGATGAAAATCGGGTTTGCTTCATTGGCGGAGCATCTGGATCAGTGGATCGAAGAAGCAACAAAGTAAAAGGAGAAAACGCATATGATGAAATTAGACACTAAGCATGCATTTTTGAAAGAAGACATTGCAAGTTATCAGGACATCGTTACCAAATGTCATGAGGATCTCCACAACAAGACCGGTAAGGGAAATGATTATGTCGGCTGGGTGGAATGGCCAAACAAATATGACAAGGAAGAGTATGCAAGATTAAAGAGCGTTGCGGCTGACATCCGCGAAAAATGCGATGTACTGATGGTTTGTGGTATCGGTGGTTCTTATCTGGGAGCCAGAGCTGCCGTTGAAATGATCAATGGAATGTACAGTGATAAAAAGCCGGAAATCATTTTCTTCGGTAATACGTTCTCATCCACGTATATTGCGCAGGTTATGGAGTATATCAAGGATAAGGAAGTCGCAGTCAATGTAATTTCCAAATCCGGTACAACTACGGAAACAGCGCTGGCATTCCGACTGCTGAAGCAGTTTATGGAAGAAAAATACGGAAAAGAGGAAGCAGCGAAGAGAATTGTTGCGACAACGGATAAGGCAAGAGGTACGCTGAAGACGATTGCAGACAAGGAAGGCTATGAAACCTTTGTTATTCCGGATGATATCGGCGGGCGTTTCTCTGTTATCACACCGGTGGGACTGTTTCCAATCGCAGTTGCGGGTATCGATACCGATGCGATCATGACCGGTCTGAAAAAAGCATATGAGGATTTAAAGGATCCGGATTTGAACAAGAATGCAGCGTATGCGTATGCGGTATGCCGCCGTATTCTGGAAAATCAGGGTAAAGATGTCGAAATGCTGGTAAGTTATGAAACACAGATGACAATGGTTGCGGAATGGTGGAAGCAGCTGTTTGGAGAAAGTGAAGGTAAGGAATGCAAGGGAAATCTGCCGACAAGTGCAAACTTCTCGACTGATCTTCATTCTCTGGGACAGTTCGTACAGGACGGGAAAAAGGTTCTGTATGAAACGCTTCTGCTGATTGAAAAGCCGACACTGGATTTAAAATTTCCGGAGGACGGGGAAGATTTGGATGGTATGAACTATCTGGCTGGTAAGTCCGTTGACTGGGTAAACAAGATGGCATGTCAGGGAACGCTGGAAGCACACGAGGAAACAGGAGGTGTTCCAAACCTGATTCTGACACTGGATGATATGAGTGCGGAGAGCTTCGGTTATATGTGCTATTTCTTCTTCAAGGCATGTGCTATCACCTGCTATATGCTGGACATCAACCCATTCAATCAGCCGGGGGTAGAGGTCTATAAGAAGAATATGTTCCGCTTACTTGGCAAAAAATAAGGCGAGAGCAGATAAGATAATTGAGCTTGTTGTTTTATAGGATAAATGCAGTCGCATATAAATGATGGACAGGGCAAGCTTTATTTTGTATCATTTGTGTATAACGGGGTGTTTCCGAATCGGAAATATCCCTTTTTTAAGGAGAGAAAAGAGCTGCTATGTAGAAGGATAGAATAGATGACGGTGATATTTTGCGGGATATGCTGTCATTTTCAGCGGAAATATGGAAAAGGGCTGTATGATGCGCAGCTTGCGTGATAGAAAAAAAGAAAACGAGCAGACAGCTTGATAAGATCAATGCAAAGCAGACTGTGGAAATGAAGCATTGCATTTGATTCGCTCTGTTCGTTTTTTTTGTATTGCGGCATTTAGGTATCGCATTGCCCATCGGTGTGCGGCTTCTACAAAATTGCAGGCACAATCCTCTCAGATAGTAAGCTCTTTTGCGGAAGTAGTATTTTATACGGCGGTATTACTTTTTACGCATATTGATACCGCTGACGATGCCATAGGTCACCAGCCATGTGACGGCGATAAGTATCCAGCCGGTTCGCCATGCTTCTTTACCAAACAGCATTCCCAAGCCGACATAGAGAATGGAAGCACAGCCAAGGGTGACATAATACAGCCAGGAATAGCGGTTTCCATGCTTTTTTTTGCGATATGTTTCGTTATCAACTAGCAGTTCATATGTGTCCATAGAGCAGCCTGCATAAATAAACAGGAAGACAGCGATGGAAATCAGCAGCAGATAGCCGGCATCCATTGGTGCTTTCTCCATATGCAAAACATCCTCACTGATAATCGCGATGATGCAGCTTAGAAAAATCAGCAGCAGGCCGCCGATGATAAGGCGCTTGAATTTTTTCTGCAGACCGTCATTTTCTTCCTTCAGCTCCTGCAGATGGTCATGATCGAAATACAGTGGCTCCTGTTTGAGTATCTTGTATTCATTCTTATCAAAGGACAGCGATACAAGGACGGCGATTCCAAGGGCGATCAGGATCATGGAAAAGATACTCATGACATCCTCCTGCTGAGGATATATAAGAACCGGCAGTCCGGAAAGAATACAAAGCAGTGTCCCGACAGCAATCCGCAGCGTAATTCTTTTCTCCTGCTGCAGATAGCCCTGTACACATTCCCGACTTGCATAAAAGCCCTGTTCCTGCGGCTGCTCTCCTCCTTCATCCTTTAACAGATAATCCATAGTTACGGAAAAGATGTTTCCAATCATCAGCATTTTTTCCGTTTCGGGATAACCCTGATCATTCTCCCATTTGCTGACAGCCTGTCTAGATACGTGCAGACGAGCAGCAAGCTCCTCCTGTGACATTCCCTTCTCTTTTCTTAGTTTCTGTAGTTTTTCTCCAAATTTCATAGTAGTTCACCTCACACCTATATCCTAGCAAAAGGGCAGCAGCTGTGCTACCAAGCTCCTCTTGCGTTTTGTCAACCTGCGGTTGCAGCTGCTGCTATATCTCTGAAAGTATAGCATATTCGAGAATTTTTGACATCCTTGTACGATGCGCAAGGGAACGACGATAATAATAGGAAGGAAACACATATTCATCCTTCTGTATGCATATAGTAAACAGAGCACCTTGTGAATTGCATAACTTTTTAACTAATACTAGGAAAATAAATGAAAATGCTGTATAATATAGAATATCAAATGTAAACGATTACATAAGAGGAGGAATGCTTAATGGGCAAAAAGTATGTTTACCTGTTTTCAGAAGGAAATGGGCAGATGAGAGAGCTGCTTGGCGGTAAGGGCGCAAACCTGGCAGAAATGATGAACCTCGGTATGCCTGTACCTTTTGGTTTCACTGTTACCACTGAGGCATGTAACCAGTATTATGCGGACGGTGAGGCAATCAATGAAGCAATTCGCAAGGAAATTTTTGATTATTTAATGAAATTGGAAGAACTGTCTGAAAAGCAGTTTGGGGATCCGAAAAATCCGTTGTTAGTATCCGTAAGATCTGGTGCGCGTGCATCTATGCCAGGCATGATGGATACCATTTTAAATTTGGGACTCAACGATGAGGTTGTGGAGGGCGTCGCCAGACTGACGGATAATCCGCGGTTTGCATATGATTCCTACCGTCGTTTTATCCAGATGTTTGCTGATGTTGTCATGGGACTGAGCAAAGCGAAGTTTGAAGACATTATTGATGAAATGAAGGAGAAAAAAGGCGTAGAGCAGGATACTGATCTTGATGCGGACGACATGAAGGAAATGGTGAAGCGCTTTAAGAAATTCTATAAGGATTCCCTGGAGGAAGATTTCCCATCCGATCCGAAAGAACAGCTGTACCGCTCTATTGAAGCAGTTTTCCGTTCCTGGAACAACCAGCGTGCGATTTTCTATCGTAAAATGAATGATATTCCAGGAGACTGGGGAACAGCTGTCAACGTACAGATGATGGTTTTCGGCAACATGGGAAATGACTGCGGTACCGGCGTTGCCTTTACGCGTAATCCAAGTACCGGTGAAAACAAGCTGTATGGTGAATTCCTGATGAATGCACAGGGAGAGGATGTCGTTGCAGGTATCCGTACCCCGCAGACCATCGATCAGCTGAAGGAAATCGCACCGGCTGCCTATCAGAAATTTACAGAAATCTGTGCAGCACTGGAAAGTCATTATAAAAATATGCAGGATATGGAATTTACCATTGAAAAGGGTAATCTGTTCATGCTGCAGACACGTAACGGGAAACGTACTGCTGCTTCCGCTTTAAAAATTGCATGTGATATGGTGGATGAAGGCATGATAACCAAAGAGGAAGCCTTGATGATGGTGGAGCCGAAGCAATTGGATTCCCTGCTGCATCCGCGTTTTGACGATGCGGATTTGAAGAGCGCAAAGCCGATTGCCAGTGCATTGCCGGCATCTCCTGGTGCTGCCTGCGGACAAATCGTATTCTCTGCAGAGGAAGCTATTGAAGAAACTGCACTCGGACACAAGGTGATTCTTGTCCGTCTGGAAACCTCACCGGAGGATATTGAAGGGATGCATGTATCGGAAGGTATCCTGACCGTGCGCGGCGGTATGACTTCCCATGCGGCAGTAGTTGCCCGCGGTATGGGGGCATGCTGTGTTTCCGGCTGCGGTGATATTAAAATCAATGAAGAGGAAAAATATTTCATAGTGAATGAAGAACGCTATAATAAGGGCGATTATATTTCTCTGGATGGCTCAACAGGTAATATTTACGGACGTAAAATCAAAACGGTTCCGGCAGAGATTTCCGGTGATTTTGAACGCTTTATGAAATGGGCGGATGAGATTCGTACACTAAAGGTCAGAACGAATGCCGACACACCAAAGGATGCAGCGCAGGCAGTGGCATTTGGTGCAGAGGGAATCGGACTGGTACGTACAGAGCACATGTTCTTTGAAGGTGACCGTATTAAGGCTGTCCGTGAAATGATTGTATCCAAAACAGAAGGACAGAGAAGAAAAGCACTTTCCAAGCTTCTGCCGATGCAGCGTGGAGACTTTGAAGGAATTTATGAGGCAATGCATGGTCTTCCGGTGACAATTCGCTATCTGGATCCACCCCTGCACGAATTCCTGCCAACAAGCTCTTATGATATTGCACAGCTGGCTAAGGATATGAATATTGATCTGGATGAGCTTAAGAGCGTTATTTCCGGATTACATGAATTTAACCCGATGATGGGTCATCGCGGATGCCGTCTCGCTATTTCTTATCCGGAAATCGCTGAAATGCAGACAACAGCTGTAATCGAAGCGGCGATCAACGTAAATCGCAAGCATCCGGAATGGAAGATTGAACCGGAAATTATGATTCCACTTGTTGGCGATAAGGCAGAATTAAAATTTGTCAAGGATGTTGTCGTATGTACGGCAGATGAAATTCTGAAGCGTGAGGCTTTTGATATGAAATATCATGTAGGTACGATGATTGAAATTCCGCGTGCTGCATTACTGGCAGATGAGATTGCAGAAGAGGCTGAGTTCTTTAGCTTTGGAACCAATGACCTGACACAGATGACCTTTGGATTCTCCCGTGATGATGCAGGTGGATTCCTGAACGATTACTATGAAAAGAAAATCTTTGAACAGGATCCGTTCGCAAGAGTTGATCAGAAGGGTGTCGGAAAGCTGATTGAAATGGCAGTTGCAGGCGGAAGAAAGACACGCCCTGAAATCAAGCTGGGAATCTGCGGAGAGCATGGAGGCGATCCTAGCAGTATTGATTTCTGTCACCGTATGGGACTGAGCTATGTATCCTGTAGTCCGTTCCGTGTACCAATTGCCAGATTGGCTGCAGCACAAGCCGCAATTATAAATAAATAAGAGAATGATAAGATGTCTAGCGAAAGCAGGCATCTTTTTTGGTGACGGGCATGACACACACCTAGGGTAAAAATCTCAAGAGGTGCAATTGCCAGCGTACTCAAGAGCGACTTGCAAGTTTCATATCGTACGGCATGGTAGAGAGGAAGCAATAGCGAAATCGTGGTCTAACGAACAGGAAGTCCGATTCAACTGGTTGGGAGCTTCAAGCTGTTTGATTACATCAACTGTAGTCTATTTTTGTTTGAAATGGAGTTCATATATAAAACCATCCTTTCCATAGTTATTATTTTGTCAGTCATTATAAGCCTCTTATTCTGTAAGAGAAAATTCTACTGGAATTTACTGAAAGACTAATTTCAATTTTTGCATCTTTGAAGCAGAATTTAACTTTTCACTTCAGAAAAAACTGTTGGTACATCGTTGGAGGATAGAAAGAAGATGGTTGGTATGTTAAAATAGACTTAATATTTCTTTAATGAAGTAGAGCTATGTTATATGCTTGATAACATGAAATTTGAATTATTAGCAAATTGTATAAAAGAAATAAATGTAAAAGCAGGAAGTGCTGCTAAAAGAACAGTAAATCAGTCTGTGACACTTCTAAACTGGGCTATTGAGTTGTTATATTTTTGAATATGAACAAGGTGGAAGTGATCGTGCGAAATATGGGACAAACTTATTGAAAAATTTGGAAGAACGAAAAAGGAATGAACTTAATAATTGACAACCTGAATCGTTAGAAATACAGTAAGCGCAGCCTGTTCTAAGTCACAAAACAGTTTATATGATATCAGAAAATCACAAAAGGTATAAGCATCTGCATAAGGATTGTCCATAATCGTAGGTTACAGGAAGACCAAAGAAGGCTTCCGATGTCCCTTTTCCCGCTTATTCTTCCTTATGCAGGAATGAAATCCTTCCTTTTGAACATAATGAGTCATTAGAGCGTAAGGATAAAGTCAGTTGAGAATGCGGTACAGTTTAGACGGAGGTGTAGGAATGGTGAAAAACAAACATATTTACATGGCGATCGATTTAAAATCATTTTATGCCTCCGTGGAATGTGTTGATCGAAAGCTTGATCCACTCACTACAAATCTGGTTGTTGCGGATACGGAGAAAACCGAAAAGACAATCTGTCTGGCCGTTACACCGTCTTTGAAGAAATTTGGTATTTCCGGAAGAGCAAGACTGTTTGAGGTTATTCAAAAGGTGAATGAAGTTAATGCACAGCGTAAGCAAAAGGCCCCCGGATGTCGTTTTACTGGAGAATCCTATGACGAAACAGAGCTGAGGAATAATCCGAATCTTGCCATGAGCTATCTGGCTGTACCTCCGCGAATGGCGTATTATTTGGAAAAAAGCACGAAGATTTATAATATATATCTGAACTATATATCTGCAGACGATATCCATGTGTATTCAATCGATGAGGTTTTTCTTGATGTGAGCGGTTATCTTAAAACCTATCAGACAACACCGCGGGAGCTTGCGAAAAGCATTATATCTGATATTCTGAAGGCAACAGGTATTACCGCCACTGCGGGAATCGGTACAAATTTATATCTCTGCAAGGTAGCGATGGATATCGTGGCCAAGCATATCAAGGCAGATCAGGATGGGGTGCGAATTGCGCAGCTTGATGAAATACGATATCGAAAGCTGTTGTGGAATCACAGGCCGATTACCGACTTCTGGCGGGTTGGAAAAGGGTACGCCAAAAAGCTGGAACAGATTGGTTTATATACAATGGGTGATATCGCGAAATGCTCGCTTGGTACGAGCGAGGATGCATATAATGAAGATCGCTTATATAAGCTGTTCGGGATAAATGCAGAGCTGCTGATTGATCATGCGTGGGGATATGAGCCCTGTACGATGGCAGATATCAAGGCCTATAAACCCGAGCATACCAGTATTGGTACGGGGCAGGTGCTGAGCTGTCCTTATGATTTTGAAAAAGCAAGGCTGATTGTCAAGGAAATGCTGGATCTGCTGGCACTGGCGCTGGTTGATAAAGGGCAGGTAACGGATCAGATTGTGCTGACAGTAGGCTATGATATAGAAAATCTGGAAAAGGCCGGTGCCTATCTGGAAGAAATCACAATCGACCGGTATGGTCGTAAGATACCGAAGCATGCCCACGGCACGGCGAACCTTAAAGGGTATACGTCATCTTCAAGACTGATGATCGAGGCTGTAATGAAGCTGTTCGACAGAATTGTGAATCCGCATTTAACAGTGAGAAGAATCAATATCTCTGCCGGTCACGTACTAGCTGAATCACAGGTTAAACGGAAAACGACAGTCGCACAGATGGATCTGTTCGTGGACTATGAGGCGTTAAAACAGCAGGAACAGAAAGAACGCGAGCTGCTTGAGAAGGAAAAAAAGCTGCAGCAGGCAACGCTAAAGATCAAAAAGAAATACGGCAAAAATGCGGTTTTAAAAGGAATGAATCTGGAGGAAGGTGCAAATACAATCAAGCGTAATCGCACCATCGGAGGGCATAAGGCATAGGAGGTACACACAGTGAATCAACAGAACATACACAGCTATGACGATATTATCCATCTTTCACGTCCGATATCAAAAAAGCATCCGCAAATGCCGATAAGAGATCGAGCTGCCCAGTTTGCGCCATTTGCTGCATTGACAGGACATAAGGAAGCAATCAGTGAAACAGAGCGGCTGACGGATGCAAAAAGAATTCTGGATGAAAACAGAAATATGCTGAACAATGAGCGTCTGCAGGAAATTCTGCTGCATATCAAGGAACAGCCTAAGATCAGGGTTACCTACTTCAAGGCGGATGAACGAAAAGAAGGTGGTGCATATCTTACTCTGATTATGAATCTGAAACGCATTGATGACTATAACCGCAGACTTATTTTCAGCGACCACTCCTGGATACCGCTGGATGATATCTATGAAATCGAGCTGATAGGCCGGTAGCTTGTACGATTGCTTCTTGTGAAAAAGGCTCTGCGTCCGTCGTATTGCATAGTGTTATATGTCTGTAAGAGCGTTTTGCTATCACATATTTCGTATATGCAATTACTTCTCATAGACTGCAGGAATCATGCAATGCGCAGGGGATAAGTCCATCTGTCCATGTACCTTATGCAAGCCTGTTGAGAGCAGTTGTATTTGCTTTTACAATATAAAAAACATGGAAGATACCTATAGTATCTTCCATGCATTACATAATATCCTTTTACGATATCCATGGCAGGAAACGGCCTGCTTTTTTTGTTGTGGAGGATATGCAGAACAGCTATTTCTGAAATCTCACATTGATATCGCCGTATGCCAGATTGATTTGCAGCTTGCGACCGGTTTTGTTTTCATATTTTGTTGGCAGCGTATTTTCTCCATGCTCTGCCTCGGAAAGAATACTGAAATCCTCAATACTGCCTTTTACAGCAGCTGTAAAGCTTCCGTGCTCACCCTCGGTAAAGATGCTTCCGGCATCTGCTTCTGAAAGCACGGTATCCCCATAAGCGGTTTCCATATGCAATTCCTTTGCTGAAAGCTTTTGCAGGGTGATATCGGAATGTTCAGTTGAAAATATCGCTTTTTCCGCAATTTCAAGCCTTGTGCTTCGGATATCCCCATAAGCGCTTTCTATCCGCAGTGCATGTGCCTTTAGATTTCCGAGATTGATAGGCGCATGTTCATGAAAAAGCTGAAAATCTTGTGCTATCACCGTATCATCCATGCTGATATCCGTATATGCGGAGGTGATCATCGCCTGCTTTGCCTGCAGCTTTTTGGTGATGAGGTCCCCGTGCTCACTCTCAATCTGCAGCATCTGCTGACAGCTTGTATCATCCAGTAACAAACTTCCATATGGAACATCCAGTGTCAATGCTTCTGTTTGCAGCTTTGCAAGGTTTACATTTCCGTGTGCGTTGCTGATGGTGATATCCTGAAACGACAGATCATGCACTGTCACATTGCCATAGGAAGTATCCACCTCCAGCTTGCTGAGAAGTTTTTTCGGCAGCTTTAAAGTGATAGGTACCATAATGTCCTGTTGAAAATCAAACCAGCGAAACTGAAAGGTGGGAGATTCCCTTTTCAGCCGCAGGACAGAGGAATCTGCAGTAGCACGGATTGGATAATCCTCATTTTCCTCGTATTGTACGTGTATTTCGCTGTCTTCGGAGGGAAGGATATTGATTTCACTGTAATGAGTGTCGATTTGAATATAGGCGAGGTTGTCCGCAGAAAAGGTCTTTTCTTTTTTGATAAATGGTTTCTGCTCTACAGTTCGCATGTTCTCCATTTTAAAATCAGCCATTGCAAAGCCTCCGCCAATCAGGAGTACCCCCAGCAGGATACACAAAACAGGAATGGCTTTCAGCAGCTGCTCTTTATTGTATTTCATTTACTTCACCGCCTTTGCAAATGTGTGCTTTATCATGCCGATCCAGATGATCGTCTTCTGCTTTAGCCAGATAATTGAAACCCTCAGAAGCCTCCAGCACAGCGGAAGCAATCCGATGCAAAGAAAGAGAGTGCCGAGCAGGACGAGTCCGGGTGCGGCGTTCGCTTTCCAGATTGGAATCAGATTCCAAATGCCTCCAAAGATAAAGCAGGCAAATGCCAGCATACTGCAAAACAATAAGGCAATCAGTGTCCAAAGCAGCAGATATATCATTGCGAAGACGCAAAGCAGTGTTGCCCAGAATGGAGATAGCAGCACGATCAGGACAATCCTCCATCTTTGCCGACTGTGTGCGGGCTTTTCTTCCTCTTTGAACGATACAGCGCGCTCGCTGTATATCTGCTTCACGATATCTTCAACGGAATCCAGACTTGCTACAGCCTCTGCTTCACTCATGCCGTCCTCGATGCGATCCTCAATCGTTTCATTGTAATAATTTAAAAGATGCTCCTTTTCCACCTGCGGAAGCTCAAATAATCGCTTTTCCAGCAGTGTTATAAATTCCTGTTTATTCAAATCCATCCCCTCCTTTGATAAATTCGTAAATATTCAGCATGGATTGCCATCCCGCCAGAAAATCCTGAATGCGGGCGATACCGATGTCTGTAATCCTATAATATTTTCTCAGACGTCCGCGGTGTTCAACGGAATAAATACTGAGGCATTTGCTGTTTTCCAGCCGTCTTAGTATGGGATACAAGGTTGATTCCGAGATTTCTATATATGGAGAAATATCCTTTACGATCTTATAGCCATAGGAATCCTCTTTCTTCAATGCAGCAAGGACGCAGATTTCCAGCAGCCCTTTTTTCAGCTGTGTATCCATCGTAACACCTCCTTATACGTTATACTATACAATACATAGTATAATGTGTCAACTGGTATTCCGGAATATATTTTATCATCAGAGCCTTAAAGGTGTTGACATAGTACACTAAGTATACTATCATAATATAGTAAATGAGATGTACTAAATGAAGGGAGAAGCTTATGGATGTTATGATGAACGCAATGGAGCAGGTATCATTATTTTGCCGACTGAATATGAACACCAGACGTGCGCTGCCCATTCGCTCCAGTGAAATGGGAATGCTGATCTATCTCGTGAAAACCGATGGTGAAAAAACAGCAAAGGGAATCGCTGATTTTTTCAAGGTGACAAAGGCGATGGCAACCAATATGAGCTCTGCACTGCTGAAAAACGGCTTTCTTGAAAAGCAGCAGCAGGAAAACGATAAGCGCAGCTTTCTTTTATTGCCGACAGCGAAAGCAGTGCAGCTGGTAAATGAAACATATGAGGAATATATGAAGGAAATGCATATTTTGAAAAAGAATATGGGAGGAGATGCATTTAACAGCTTGATCGCTCTACTGGAACTGGCAAATGACATATTACTGGAGGAAAAGAGCAATGGGTAAAATACTGGTAAGCGGAGCATCCGGGAATGTTGGCAGATATGTTGTGAAATATGCTCTGGCGGCAGGACAGGAGGTCAAAGCGGCCGGTACGGATGTAAAGCGTCTTGCGAAGCTGTTTCCGGATGTGGAAGCAGTGGAGTTTGATTTTATGAAGCCATCCACGTTTGTATCTGCCTTGCGGGATGTGGACAGGGTGTTTATTATGCGTCCACCGCATCTTGGCAATCCAAAGGATCTAAAGCCTTTCATTGATGCGTTGCAAAAGCAGAGGTCTATTCAGCTTGTAAGCTTTCTTTCCCTTATGGGAGTGGAGAAGAATCCCGTGCCGCCGCATCATAAGATTGAAAAGTATATCGAGCAGGCGGGACTGCCGTATTGTCATATACGCCCAAGCTTCTTTATGCAGAATATCAGTGGCGTTCATGCTTTTGAAATACAGCATTTCAACAGGATTGTTGTTCCCGTAAAGCATGCCGTAACAAGCTTTATTGATGCCGAGGATATCGGAGAGCTGACAGCAAGGGTGCTATGTGATGCGCCCAAGCATCAAAATACAAGCTATACCATAACAGGTGCTGAAGCGATAGATTATTGGGAGGTGGCCAGGATTTTATCGGAGGAGCTGGGAAGAAGAATCGTCTATACGAATCCAAAGCCGTCATTTGCTAAAAAGTACTGGATCAGCGTGCGAGGTCTGGAGAAAAAGTATTGCACGGTGATGGGGATGCTCTATATGATGACACGGTGTAAAGGTGCAAAAAAGGTCACTACTGATTTTGAAGAGGTTATGCAGAAAAAGCCGAAAAGCTTTCGTCAGTTTGTCAGAGATAATGCTGAAGCGTGGGAATAGTGGTGTAAGACATCTATTTGAAATAGGGGAAACGGGCGCAGAGAGCGTTAAATACATATGAAAACGGATAGGAATATTCTTGATTGGGTGTACACTTCAGATGCTATACTGAATTTATAAGGAGGAATGTATATGCATATAAGCGCAATCGTACACTGCAGCTTATCTACCAGTGAAATCGTTTTGGGCTGTGAAGGTTTTCATAAAGAGCAGATGGAGCTTTCCCGGCTATTGTCACTGGCTAAAAGTACGGAGTCAATCAATTGCTTTGTACTCGCAGAATCCTGATATGCAAAGATGATTAGGCGCAGCACTGATGAAGGGACAACCGGTTTTGCCATCCTGGAATCGAGGTGCCAACACCTTCCGTAAGCAATGAATGCTTGGACCCGGTACGTGATGAAGTGTATGGTAAATTGAAATGAGCTGAGTCTGTATCAGCATTTTAAATTGACATGGGATGCTTTCCTCGTTACAATATGCTTCGTAATTGCAAAGGAGAACGAAAATGGTAAAACCAAGAAAGATGCTGGGGGATGCTGCATCGCCTCAATGTCAAAAACTGATGCGATTGATTGAAACACAGAGTAAACCTACACTGGCGTTATGGGCGCTACAGCTAGCTGAGAAGAGATATCTGCCAATCTATACAGCAGCATATCCAAAGGATAAACGTGCTTTGCAGGCCATCCGTATTTGTAGGGAGTGTGCCAGAAACAGTGGTTCTGTGAAAGAGATAAAACCGCTGTTGAAGGAGCTGATACAGCTTGCCCGTGATGAACTTGCGGAACCGGCAGTAGTTTGTGCTGTACGTGCGATAGCGACGGCATGCAATGTTTTACAGACTCCGACCAATGCACTTGGCTTTCTGTTTTATGGTGCGGCGGCGGTGGCGTATACTGCGGTTGGAGTGACACAATCCAGAGCTGTTTATGAACATCTGGCTGAAGAGGAATTCGAGCATGCGCTTGCAGCCTTACAAGAGGCGGCCATTGCAGATGAACAGCATCCTGTGAAGGTGAACTGGAATTGCTGATATTCTGATAAAAGCAGTAATATAAGGCTTTCGAGCTGAATAGCACGAGGGAACATATAGGAAAAATGGGGGATACTGAATGGGAAAGGAAGCAGTGCGGATAAAAGCAGTCTGTATCTCAAAGGACGATAGTGCGATTCCAAGCGCTACGTAAACTTTAAACTAAGGGATTCAATCCGTTAAGCTCTGCTGTCAGTTTTTAATTGCGGAAGCATTCGAAGATAATGGATTGCTTGAATGCATTTGTATAAAGCTTACAGGAAAAGTCTTTTGGTAAAAAGAGCAGGCAATAGCGGATATTTGCGAAATTACGATAAAGATTCTATGCGGTAAAGAAGATAGAGTCAAAGGTTTATGGGGTTTTTCATATCAAATTGAAAAGTATAATAGAAAAATTGATATAATCCTATACGATTAAATAAACGAAGATTATCCGATGCTGATAATACGAATGTACTTCTATCCCTTATTTAATGAACTCTTATTTCATCTTTATTTAAGATATGTGTGAATAATTTGAATCCCATAGCTTTTTTACTCGACAGTTTAAAATTGTTTTATGAATTTTGAATGAAAGCGTTGACATAACACTGATTGTTTGCTATTATGTGAGTGGGTTGTTACTGATACCAGGCAATACCTAGACTGAATCATATACATTTTATGTATATGGGTGGTTTAGGTATTTTTTATTAGAAGGGAGGAGTTTTATGAAAATCACCCAGGTGTTTAATAACAATGTTGTTCTAGTCTGCGCAGACAAAGGGGAAATGGTTGTTTTAGGAACAGGCATTGGTTTTCGAAAAAAGGCTGGGGATGAAATTGACACTTCATTGATTAAAAAGAAATTCATTCTTGAAAAAACACAGCAGTTTAATGAAATAGCTAGCGTTTTTGAAATGCTGGATCAGGAGGAATTGGAAATAATCTTTGAAATCGTCAATGATGTAAAACAACGACTTGATCTGAAAATCAGTGACAGCATATATCCTGCTCTTGCAGATCACATTCATTATGTGATACAAAGAGCTCGATCCAACATGTCGTTGAAGTGTCCCTTAAGTAATGAGGTAAGATATTTATATCCACAGGAATATAAGGTATGCTTAGACTATGTTGTTTGGCTGAATCAAAAATTCGATGTTCATTTAAAAGAAGATGAAGCATGTTCCATAGTTTTACATCTCTTCAATGCAGAGCGTGACGATGTCACATTTGATCAAACAGTAAAAGAAACTAAGATTATGAAAGACATTGTTGATATTGTCCGTTTGAATTATGGGATGGAATTTGATGAACATAGCTTTGTATATCACCGTTTTATTCTACATCTTCAATATTTCGCAAAACGAATTTTACATCAGGAAACATTTGAATCAAATGATATTTCTCTTGTAGAACTCGTTAAAACAAATTATCAGAAGGCATTCAACTGTGTTGAGAAAATTGCGGATTATCTGATGGATACCTACAGTTATAAAATCAGTAATGATGAGTTTGTATATCTTACAATACATATTAAAAAAATTACAGAAAAATGAACCTTGGGGTGTCACTGGTAATGCAGGCAATACCTGAGCGATGTACGTTTGTGCATGGTTTAGGTATTTTTTTATGAAAGGAGCATATGTATGCACGATTTAGCAAAAGAAATTATTAAATTAGTAGGTGGTAAAGAAAACATAAACAGCTTAACACACTGTGCGACTAGATTGCGTTTTCGCCTTGTAGATACAAAGAAAGCGAATGGAACCGCGATAAAAAATCTGGATGGAGTACTTACTGTTGTTGAAAGCGGTGGACAATATCAGGTCGTGATTGGAGAAAAAGTTGCTGAAGTATATGATGCAATCATGAATGAACTAGGTTATTTGAATCCATTGGATGAAAGTCAGAAAAAGAAGTCAAAGAATATTTTTGGAGCATTTTTAGATTTGGCTTCCGGCGTATTCAATCCGACGCTTGGTGTTCTTGCGGCTGGTGGTATCATTCGTGGTATTCTCGCTTTAGTGGTAGCTTTAGGCTTATTAGATACAGCGTCCGGTACCTATGTGATATTAAATGCAACAGGCTATGCAGTATTCTATTTCTTTCCAATATTTCTGGGATACTCAGCCGCAAAGAAATTTAAAATTGATCCCTTACTTGGCATGGCTATAGGAGCTGCCTTGGTATATCCGGATATGGTTAACGGTACCTCATCAGATGCATTGTACCAATTGTTTACAGGATCTTTATTGCAATCTGATGTCCAAATGGAATTTCTGGGGATACCGGTTATTCTGATGGATTATACATCTACTGTGATTCCAATCATTGCTGCTACATATTTTGCAAGTAAACTACATGGCTGGTTGAATAAAATTTTGCCTACACTTGTCAAAAAGGTTTTTCTTCCCTGCTTTGTTTTGGTAATTACCGTCCCGCTGGCTTTAATTGTAATAGGACCGATTTCCACATGGGCATGCTCTGCTGTCGGGAATGCAGTTTCCTTCCTCTTTGAAATTAATGGTGTTATAACATCTGCGCTATTGGGCTTCTTCTGGCAGATTCTAGTTATGTTTGGTTTACACTGGGGCTTGCTGCCTGTCGCAATGAACAATTTAGCAGTAAACGGTTATGATTATATTTTTCCAGTAGCATCCATTGCCGCCTATGCTACAGGAGGAGCTGTACTGGCTGTTTTCTTCCTTTCAAAAAAGCCGGAAACAAAAGAGCTTAGTTTAACTTCATTCTTCCCGGTTTTATTCAGTGCTATTACAGAACCGGCTATCTATGGTGTAACCATCCCGTTAAAAAAACCTTTCATGGCTGCGAATATTGCAACAGCTTTAGGAGGGATTATCTTAGGATTATTTCACACGAAGACTTATTTTATGGCATCGGACAGTTTCTTCGGGGCTCCTTCCTATATTGAACCGGACGGAACGTTTGGAAGTGGATTCTGGGGACTGATTATTGCATGGATTGTTGTTATGGTTGCTGCATTTATTCTGACTTGCATCTTCGGTATCAAGGAAGATGAAGTGAGTGTTAAGGAACAGGGAAAAAAGAAAGAGAAGGAAAAAACAGCAGCATTGCAAAGGATTCAAGTTTTTGCACCGGTTAAAGGTAAGGTGATTCCATTACAGGAGATACATGACGAAGTATTTGCCAGTGGCTCTATGGGAGAGGGGATTGCCATCCTACCGGAAGATAACAAAATATGTTCCCCGGTTAAAGGAACTGTGAGTTTCCTGTTTCCAACCGCCCACGCTATTGGTATCCAATCGGAGGATGGTGCAGAAATCCTGATTCATATCGGTATTGATTCTGCTGAACTGCAGAATATATTTACAGCTTGCACAAGTGTTGGACAAGAGGTAGAACAGGGGGATGTGTTGATAACCTTTGATCTGGATAAGCTGAAAAAAGAATGCAAAGAAGCAGTTGTACCGGTTATAGTAACAAATTCAAAAAGTTATCTGGATATATTAAAAGAGCAACAGAATTGTGTAAATCAGGATGAGCTGATGTTTACACTTGTACGATAGGAGGATATACAGATGGGATTTCCAGAAGGTTTTTTATGGGGCGGAGCAACAGCCGCTAATCAATGTGAAGGTGCATGGAATGAGGATGGCAAAGGAATTAACTCTTCAGATGTTATGACAGCAGGGGATGTAAATAAAAAAAGAGAAATAACAGAAGAAATAAAAGAAGGTACATATTATCCAAGTCATAACGCGATTGATCACTATCACCATTATAAGGAAGATATTGCATTATTTGCTGAAATGGGGTTTACTTGTTATCGTTTTTCTATTAACTGGACCAGGGTATTTCCTAATGGGGATGACGCTGCTCCAAATGAGGCAGGCTTACAATTTTATGATCGAATAATTGATGAATGCCTTAAGTATAAGATTACACCGCTTATTACGATATCACATTATGAAACACCGCTTGGTTTACTGAAATACGATTCCTGGATAGGAAGAACAACCGTCGACTGTTTTCTTCGTTATTGTGAAACGATTTTCAAAAGATACAAAGGAAAAGTAAGGCATTGGCTGACTTTTAATGAAATCAATTGTATGTCTTCCACTCCCTGGACAGCTGGTGCGGTTCCTAAACAGGATGAAGCATCCGTCATGATTGCAGCTTATCATCAGTTGCTTGCCAGCGCAAAAGCTGTAAAGCTGGCTCATGAAATAGACCCTGAGAATAAGGTTGGAATGATGTATGGCGGTTTATTTTCCTATCCATATAGCTGTGATCCGGATGATGTTATACGTAATATGGAATATATGCATGAACAGTTGTTCTATTGCGACGTGCAATGCCGCGGCTATTATCCGGCATATAAAAAGAAAGACCTTGAAAAGAAGGGGATTAGTTTACCTATATGTGAAGGGGATGAGGAGGCTCTTAAAAAGGGAACGGTGGATTTCCTGTCTTATAGTTATTATTTCTCTCTTGTGAGTGGGAAAAATACAGAATTAAAGGATGCATTTGATACAGGATATAGAAATCCTTATTTAAAGGAAACACCTTGGGGCTGGTCTATGGATGAACAGGGTCTTCGTTATTCCTTAAATTTATTATATGATCGTTATCAGATTCCGTTAATGATAGTGGAAAATGGTATGGGAATGTATGATAAACTTGAAGAAGATAAAACAGTTCATGATCCTTACCGCATAGATTATTTAAAGCGGCATATCAAAGAGATGGAAAAAGCAATTGACCTTGATGGAGTAGATGTAATGGGTTATACAACATGGGGATGTATTGATCTGGTGAGTGCAGGAACGGGACAGATGGAAAAGCGTTACGGATTCATTTATGTAGATGTAGATGATCAGGGAAATGGATCGTTTGAGAGGTATCGCAAGGATTCCTTTTACTGGTATCAAAAGGTAATTGCAAGTAACGGTAAGGAATTGGATTGATAAAATGAAAGAATTTCAAATACTGGAAAGTAATCACGTCTACAATAGCTGGCAAATATTAGATCATACAGGTACACGATGTACCTCTTCCTTACGCACACATAAACAACGATCCATTCTGGATGATTTGCATGAGAAAAGAGTTTATGAAAAAGCAGGACATCCATTTGACATCATTTCAATTACGGGAAAGCGGTATAAGCATCTTCCTGTTCACGAAGCGATTCCAAAATCGTTTTCTGATGAAGTTTGTAAGTCACTGCAGGAAGAAAACCTGGTGCTAATACCACATGGTTATTGTGCATATGCACCGGCAGTTATTGGCGGTATGCAACGGGCATATGGTCCACAGGCAAGAATAGGAGTTATTTGGATAGATGCTCATTATGATAATGTAATACTGGAACATACAAAAGAATTTCCAGCGACATTTGTGAGTATACCTTTATCAGCAATCTGTGGATGTACGATGCAGGACTGGTGCAGAGATAGTTGTGGAATGAAAACATGGATACCCGGAGAAAGAATACTGGCAGCTGATGGCAGATTAAGTGATGAAGAAGCAGAACAGAACAAGGAAATTATGCAGATTCACAATGTAAATGCAAAGCAATTCGAAGATTCTGAAACATGGCTGAATGCAATAGACCAAATTTCAATGCAAACGGATTTTCTGTATGTCATGATAGATGCAGATATATTGGCAGAAGAGTATGTTGCCGGTTATTATGAATCTGAGCCAGGAGGGCATTCCCTGCGTAGGGTTGTACATAATTTGAAAGATGTTCTTCAGACTGGAAAAGTAAAGGTTTTATCATGCTTCTGCTTTGATTTTGATAAGTATGAGCAAGGTGGAAATGTTAACAGTCTGTCTGAGATAAAAATTATTGAAACTGCATTCAAAAACTGGAAATAAAATGGTTTTAATTGGATATGATTACTAAATTTTTTTTGCGGCATGGATGTTCTGTAAAGAAATTCCATTTGACTTGTGGATGGGGGTATGTAATAATTAGCCATGTATGACATCCTGCTGAACAGGCAGGTCGTCGGTGAATCAATGATAACAAACTGTGAATACATGATGCAGGTGATGCAAAGGCTTTCGACCTTCTTCTGGTTTTGTATGATACGTTTGAATAACATTCACAAGCAAGAAGGAGAACCATCATATTCATGAAAACCATATCCATTGTATTAACTAATTATCCGAGTCATCTTTCCAGCTTTATGGAAACGGTGTACGGATATGAATATACGCATGCATCCATCTGTCTGGATGCGATGAATGAGAAGATGTACAGCTTTAACTATAAGGGCTTTTGTATGGAAACGGTATCCAAATACAAACGCCACGGCGTGGAGAAAAGCATCAGCTTCCAGCTACAGGTAACGGATGCGGCCTTTGAGCGGCTGCAAAATAAAATCGAGCAGTTTGTGGAAAATCGCGAGGACTTCTGTTATTCCAGTATCGGAGTGGTATTCTGCTTTGTCCATATACCATTCAAACGAAAGAAGCATTATTTCTGTTCACAGTTTGTTGCAGAGATTCTTGCGGAATCCGGAGCATTGAAGCTGAAACGGCGTCCCTCCCTGTATCTGCCCAATCATTTTTACCGGGAATTAAAGGAAGCTGCGGAGCTGCAGGAAATTCAGTACGATATTTTGCCGGAGGCAGTTTAAACGAAGTAGAGCGAAGTCAGAGCAATTCCTTGTTCTGGCTTTTTTTAGAACATCATGCATTGAATACAAAGCTTTTTTACCTGACAGTCACCGCTATATACGCGTGGAATAGGAGGAAGTGCAATATGAAGGAAAACAGATATTTTCAAATGATTTATCTTTTATTGGATAAAGGACAAATGACTGCACCAGAGCTGGCAGATTATTTCGAGGTGTCGATCAGAACGATATACCGTGATATTGACATTCTGAGCGCAGCTGGGATTCCGATTTATGCTACACAGGGAAAGGGGGGAGGCATAGCGATTCAGGACAGCTATGTTTTGAAGAAATCACTTCTCAGCGAGCAGGAACAGAAGCAGATTCTCATGGCCCTGCAGGGCATCCGTGTGCTGGAGGATGAGCAGATAAATATGCTGTTATCCAAACTGAGCGGCGTATTTCAAAGACAGCAGGGAAACTGGCTGGAAATAGATTTTTCAACCTGGACAAAAAGTGGCGCGGGAAAACATAATTTTCAATTACTGCAAAGCGCCATATGGAAAAGCAGAATCGTTTCCTTTTCTTATTACAGCGGAAAAGGAGAACAAACCAAACGGATTATTGAACCACATAAGCTTGTTTTCAAGACCTCTGACTGGTATCTGTATGGTTACTGCACGCTGCGTAAGGATTTTCGATTCTTCAAATTAACACGGATAAGAGATCTAAAGCTGCAGGATGCGGAATATATGCGGGAAACACCGGAGCATATCTTTGAAAGATCGGACGAATTTGAGATGAAAACCGTGCAGGTTACCCTTTTGTTTGATGCGGGGATGTCCCATGAGGTATATGAAAAATTCGATGAGGAAGTAAGCGAGCAGGAGGATGGCAGCTTACTGGTGACTACGATTTTACCGGATAATGAGCTATTATACAGCTATGTCCTTTCCTGCCGGGAAAGGGTTGAAGTATTATCACCTCCGTATGTACGTGATAACGTTAGGAAAAGAGTTGGAAAAATGCTGGAAATATATAAAACATGACACCGTGTTGCAGGTTATGAATGGTATGATGATGGCAACATAGGGAGGCGAAATCATCTGCAGAGTCAGGGAACATACTGTGCCGCAGAAGCTGAAGGAGGAATGTATGTCAGGCCTTCCGCAGCAGGCCAGTTTGAGGATTTGTGCAGATTGAACAGCCGTATATGTTTGTTATCAGATACCTGTATGACGGGCATACGATAACTCGAAAGGAGTAACATATGGATAAAGCTTTGATTGTAATTGATATTCAAAATGATATCACCAAAAATTATAAGGAGATCATTGATAATATCAACAGCGCTATCGACTGGGCGGTGGCGCATGAAATTCCGGTTGTTTATATACGGCATGAGAATTTATCACAGGGAACAAGAACCTTTAAGCCCAATACGCGTGGTTCTGAATTGGCCTGTGATTTAAAGATTGTATCCGATCGTATTTTCACAAAATACAAGGGGAATGCATTAACCAGTGAAGCATTTTCTGACTTTGTGCGCAAGCATGGAATTACTGATTTTTATTTAACAGGGGCGGATGCCTGCGCGTGTGTAAAATCAACCTGCTATAATTTGCTGAAGGATCACTATAAGGTCACGGTTCTGTCGGATTGTATCACAAGCTATGATAAAAGAAAGCTGGATGAAATGCTGCAATATTACGAGAAAAAAGGCAGTACGATTGCCACACTGCAGGAGCTACAAAAAGCATAGGCAGATAAGTGCAGCTTTTCAGGTAGGATGTAAGCTTTCTGTAAAAAGGTAGCGGACAATAGCTTCTATGTACATTGCATTGCATGGGACAATAGCCATACAGCATACGGAGAGGGCGTGAAGCCATTCCTGAGCTGCATCAGGCAAAGCGGGTCTAACAGTCTGAATTTTTAAAAAGCAACGAGAAAAGAAAACGCATCATTCAGGAGCACGGCTCTCATGTGATGCGTTTTTATTTCAGCTTAGCGGTAATGTCCCCTTAACACAGCCTGCTGCAGGATATGTTGTTCCATAGCTGCCAGCAGATGCTTCTTTCTCGCAGTAGGTGGCAGTGTCAGGACAGTATCCAGAACATATACGGTGAATTGATAGGTATGCGACCAGTGGAACGGCGGCTTTGGCCCTCTATAGGCATGCCTGCCATATCCAATCCCCTGTCTTGCACCCGACAGGCTTGGCACCTGTGCCCCGCGGGGAATATTCCCCGGGATGATTGACATCACAGGAAGATTCCAGATTACCCAGTGATTATATGCCGGTATCGGATGATCCATATCATTCAGAATAACTGCCAGGGATACTGCCTCCTCGCAAAGTCCGTGCAGCACCAGCTCCGGCGATTGATCCGCGCCATATCCGGTATGTATAACAGGAATCAGCGCACCATCCGTAAAGCTGGGAGAAGATATTGTCAGTGTTTGCATAAAAGACCTCCATTTTTAATGATATAAGATTAACATAAACGCATTCTCAGTGCAACCGGTTGAATGACACATGAACGAAGATTAAAAAGATTCCCCGAAGCAGCGTGCAATTGCTTGGGAATTGCTACATTTTATCTTGAAATATATGAAGGAACCCTCTAAAATAGAAGAGCTGTATAATTAAGGGAGGATTTATTTGTGCAGAAAAACAGAGGAGAGTGGTCTAACCACCTCGGATTTATCCTGGCAGCTACCGGCTCGGCAGTAGGTCTGGGGAATATCTGGAAGTTTCCAGGAAAGCTTGGGGCAAACGGAGGCGGTTTGTTTCTGTTGATTTACATAGTGGTTGTAGCAGTGATCGGTCTGAGCATTATGCTGGCAGAGCTGGCGATTGGTAGAGCAACGCAGAAAAACGCTGTTGGAGCATTTCGCAAGCTTAATAAAAAGTGGATGTTTGCCGGTGTGATCGGCATGATCACCTTGTTTGTTATTTTATCCTATTACAGCATCGTTGGCGGCTGGATCATGAAATATATTGCCGTTTATTTCGGCGGTGCACATTTTTCCGGAGCTGCAACGCAGTATCAGGATTTCTTTACCGGCTTTATCACGGATCCGATAGAGCCAATTTTGTGGGGACTGCTGTTTCTTGGCTTGTGTATCTTCATTATTTTAAAGGGCGTTGCAGAGGGTATCGAGAAAATCAGTAAGGTTTTAATGCCGGCTCTCTTTCTTTTGCTGATTGCGACGGCGATTCGCTCGGTTACTTTGCCGGGCGCTATGGAGGGTGTGCGCTTCATGCTGCATATCGATTTCTCTACCTTCCATACAGATATGCTCGTTGCGGCAGTAGGACAGGCCTTTTTCTCGCTCTCCGTGGGAATGGGCATCCTTATCACCTATGGCTCGTATGTGGGGAAGAAGGAAAATCTGATGAAAAGTGCGGTCTGGATATGTGTGCTGGATACCCTGGTCGCCATTCTGGCAGCCTTTGCCATCATTCCGGCAGTCTTTGTGACCATGGGAGCTGAAGGACTTGGTATGGGCGGAGGATTTGCATTTATGGCACTGCCCAATGTGTTTGCTTCCATTCCCGGAGGTGTTATCTTCGGTGCGGTCTTCTTTATACTCTTGTTTCTGGCAGCATTGACAAGTGCCATCAGTATACTGGAGAGCATCATCGCCTGTATGAGTGAGGAATTTCATATCACGAGGAGAAAGGCTGTAGTCTGGCTGTTTCTGCCGCTCATGATTTTAGCCGCCGGCTATTCCCTGTCGCAGCTGGAGTCACGCGGATTGAACCTGCCCTGGTTTGATATGCGAAACGGGTTACAGCTGCTGTCCATGAATGCTGTGATGGAGAAATTTACAGATAATCTGATGATTCCCCTTGGCGCACTTTGTTTCTGTATATTCACGGGATGGGTCTGGGGAGTTCATGAAGCTACAGACGAATTCGAGAATGAAGGTACACTGCGGTTTCGCTGGAAAAAGCTATGGTCCCTTGCTATCCGCTATCTGGCACCGGCAGCGATTCTGATTATTCTCTATTTTACGATTTGTGAAGGAATGATTCTGTCCTGAAAATCAATTGCCTGTCTTAGTACAGGCTTTTTTTCTGCGAGTATTTAAATCAAATTTTCCTGGACAAACAGCATCTGCACAGCAGCACGGCATGGAGACTTATCAATATTTTTCAGCAAGGAGTGCAAAGTGATTACTTACCTTATGGCAAAGAACATCCATACTGGAAATATTTAACCTCTATTTCCTGAAAACAAGGAATGTTGCTTTTGATAAATAGATGGTATAATTGAATACGAATTGTGAGTGCTGCATGTAAATTATAAAATCAGTTTTTACAGCAGGCCTTTGCAGTTGGCTGTCCCTATGCGGTGCTGTACAGAAACTAAAATAGTAGAGAAATTCATATTGTGATGGAAAGTGATTCTGCAGGGATTATACAGGAGAATTCATCCTTTATTTTATATGTATTCCTCAGCCGGATGCTTATCAGGAGCTTACCACATGTTATTCTAGGAGGATATGGAGTGTAAGAAGAATGTATTGCAGGGTGAACAAATCAAGGAGGTATTCTGCTATTGATTGGAAAGGAGCGGCTATATGAAAAATAAACGTGTGCAAAAGCTGTCAGAACAAAAGCTGCTGCAGTATGGATGTAGTAAGGAAGGGATGACATACCGCTGTATCCGGAAGCTGAAGGCTCCGGATTTTTATGCGGTTATCACGTATGAAGGGCAGGAGCTGCATGCTGAAGTATACGATGCGCAGCTAAGGGAGCCCTATACACCATTTCACGTACCGGGGGCAAATGGCAGCTTTGTATCATCGATTCGTGAGGAGGTTGAGGAACTGCTGGAGGACATGGTGCAGCAGTGTATCGATGGAAATCCATATCGTACGCGCATTCTGGATTATGTTGCTGAGCGTTATCAGAGCTATCCCCAATTTCCCTGGAAGAGTGCTCCGGAGCATGGAACCTTAAAGACAGCTAAGGGAAAGTGGTACGGTGTTATCATGCATATTCCCTATCGAAGTCTGGGTATTGATGTCGATGGTATGACGGATGTCTGTAACTTGAAAAATCGTCCGGAATTCATTCAGGAGCTGATTGATTATAAGTGTTTTTATCCTGCGTATCATATGAATAAAACATACTGGTTTACGATTCTGCTTGATCAAAAGCTGTCCTGGATGCAGCTTCAGGAGCTCATTGATGAAAGCTATCGGCTGGTGAGTGCTGGTAAATAGCGTTGGAATCAGTGAAAAAAAAGAGAAGTCATAGAAAAGGAGCTGCTATCAAATGGAATGGATGGAACGATTGAATGAGGCAATCGCATATATGGAAGAGCATATGCAGGAGGAGATCAGCTTTGAGGAGGTCGCAAAAATTGCGTGTACATCCTCCTATAATTTTCAGCGGATGTTCTCTTATATGACCGGTATTTCCCTATCGGAGTACATACGCAGAAGAAGGATGAGTCTTGCAGCAGAGGAATTGCAGCAGGGGACGGATAAGATTATAGATATTGCATTGCGTTATCAATACGCATCTCCAACCGCTTTTAATCGGGCATTTCGCTCTGTCCATGGCATTGCACCATCTCAGGTGCGCAATGCACAGGCTGCCGTAAAGCTGTATCCGCCGCTTCACTTTCAGCTTTCTATCGCAGGAAGCAGGGAATTGAATTACAGAATTGTAAAGAAGGATGCCTTTCGCGTTGTCGGAGTTTGCCATGAGCTGGAAAAGGAGCTGGAGAAAAATTATGAGGTGGTTCCCAATCTCTGGCGGACAGCGGCAGAAGATGGAACGATTGCAGACCTTTCTGCACATATCGACGCAAAGGAGCCAAGCGGTCTGTTGGGAATCAGTATGTGTCAGGATTATAAGGACTGGAAGTTCTGGATTGGAGTGGCGAGCGAAGAACCGCTGAACGGATATGAAGAAATTCAGCTACCTAAGGCATCCTGGATCGTTTTTCAATGCGAAGGAACGCATGCGTCCATTCAGGAGCTGGAGCGCAGAATCTGGACGGAATGGTTTCCATCAACCGGCTATCAGTATGTAAACGGACCGGTGATGGAGGTCTATCTGGACCCTGATCCTAGCTCCTCAAGGCTTGAGATGTGGCTGATGATCACTGACATGTGAAAAGCACGCAGTATCGGACAGAGAAAGAGAGGATAGAAAGGACATAAATTTATATACTAATACCATACAAAGCAGGAGGAATCAAATATGAGCGAACCGTTTCATATCGTAGAAAGAGAAAGCTTTCGTGTTGCAGGCTATTGCATACATACGACAAATAAGAGAAAAGAAGGACAGAAAGCAATACCCCGGCAATGGGAGGAGCTTCAAACACAGGGACAGCAGAAGGAATTGATGTCCCATATGAATCAGGAGCCCTTTGGTCTGTTTGGTATCAGTGTTTATAATACAGCAGCAGATGACAGTCGTAAATTCGATCATTGGATTGCTGTTTCCAGCGATCATGCAGTTACAGGGGAGCTGGAAGAATATATCGTGCCCGCTGCAACCTGGGCAGTATTTCCCTGTACATTGGATACCATCGGAAAAACAGAGGTGCAGGCAATCATGAAATGGCTACCGAAATCTGATTACAAGCCGCTGAATTCCGGATACATCACCGGAAGGATGAAAGCAAAGGCGCCGGATATCACATATTACGGAGAAAATGATCTGGTTGAGGTATGGGTGGCAGTGGAAAAGAGATAAAAAAACTGACAACTAACAGCTTATCGATGCATGAGGAATTCTTACTTTATGCATCTTTTTATTTAAGCCGGGGGGACGTTAGAGTGTTAGGAACGGTTAAGTCTATCATAATTCATACTAAAAATTTCCAATGATTGACGATGGTTTCAGCATCCGCTATAATCAAACCATAGAGAAGGCAGTCAAAGCATAATTAAGCAAACAGATAAAAGCCAATCATCTTCTTGTTACTTCTCATTGCAGCAATAGAATCACAGCGCTATTTGTCTGTTCAGGCTTTATATTGTGTTAAAATGAAGTGTGCGACAATTATGAAGATAAAACAGCCGATGTGATATGAAGGAGGTACTAGGATGCATAAATTAGAAAAAAAGGTAATTCTGATCGATGTGGACGGAACGCTGGTGGATTATGAAAATCATCTTCCGCCTTCCGCAGTCAAAGCAATACGTATGGACAGAGCACTAGGACATCTGGTTTATATCTGTACGGGTAGAAGCCGCAGCGAGGTGTATGACGAAATTTGGAATATCGGTCTGGATGGTATGATTGGTGCAAATGGCGGATATATTGAGCATCACGGGGAGGTATTGTTTCATGCACATTTAAAAAAAGAACAGTGCAGTGCAATCGTAGACTGGCTGCATAGCCGCAATCTGGAATTTTATCTGGAAAGCAATACGGGTTTGTATGCCAGTGAACATTTTGAAGAAGCGGGAGAACCCGTTATGCAGAAATATATGCAGCGCAAGGGAAACGGGCAGGAGAATATCCATATATGCGCACAGTATCCGGATATGGTGTTTGGAGAAAATCTGTATCGGGAGGATGTGAATAAAATCAGCTTTATTCTAAATTCCTATGCAGATGTGACTGCCGCAGCGCAATGCTTTCCGGATCTAAAAATCAGCACCTGGGGTGGCAAGGGAGAAACAGCTCTTTTTGGTGATATCGGAATACAGGATATTGACAAGGCAACAGCGATCTCTCTTCTGCTGAAGTATCTTCATATGGGGCAAAAGGATACGATTGCTTTTGGAGATGCGGCGGTGGATATTCCTATGTTGGAATACTGCGCGTTGGGTATCGCAATGGCTAGTGGAGGTAAGGAAATTAAAGCCATGGCGGATGATATTACAGCTGCCGTGAATCAGGATGGACTATATAAGGCATTTTTAAAATACAATTTACTTTGATGCACTGATAATACGGAAAAGATATTGCACCCATCTGCTATCTGTTTGTTTACACTGGAAACAAATCACTACAGTCTCTTCTGCAGACAAAAACAGAATGTCAATTTTTATACAAAGAGCTGCGGGTTTCATCTGTGTAGAAAAATAATGGATAGTGATATGGAAATGGCAAGCTTTTATAGAATTGATCCTTTGAGGTCTCCTCTTTCCGCGCAACTTTGGCGGGAGATGGAGCCTTTTTACGTCAGCGTGGGCAAATGCATTGACAGCACTCCTTTACATGCATATACTGTTGTTAGTTAGATGAAGATAACTTTTAACATCAAAGGAGGAGTCACAAATGAAGCTTGTATTGATTCGTCACGGAGAGAGTGAATGGAATAAATTAAACCTGTTTACCGGGTGGACAGATGTTGATCTGAGTGAAAAAGGACATGAAGAGGCCAAAGCGGCAGGGAGACTGCTGAAGCAGGAGGGATTGGATTTTGATATCTGCTATACCTCCTATTTAAAAAGAGCTGTGCATACACTGGATCACATTCTGGATGAAATGGATCGCACATGGCTTCCTGTTGTAAAGTCCTGGAAGCTGAATGAGCGACATTACGGTGCTTTGCAGGGCTTAAATAAAGCGGAAACCGCTGAAAAATACGGAGAGGAGCAGGTCAGGGAGTGGCGGCGTTCCTACGATATCCTCCCACCGGCGCTGAACCAAAACGATGCGCGAAGTGCTGTTGCACAGAGTATGTATCGGGATGTGAATCCGAATGAGCTGCCGAGCAGTGAGAGCCTGGAAACGACGGTTGCACGAGTAGTGCCGTATTTCAACAAGGTCATTAAAAAGGATATGATGGCAGGAAAACGCGTCATCATCGCGGCACATGGAAATTCTCTGCGTGCATTGGTGAAATATTTTGATAAGCTCAGCGAGGAGGATATCGTAAATGTGAATATTCCAACAGGTGTTCCGCTCGTGTATGAATTTGATGCACAGGGCAATCCTTTGCACCATAGATACCTTGGTGATCCGCGGCTTTTAAAGCAGAAAATGGAGGCTGTTGCCAATCAGGGAAAAAAAGCAATCGGCGTGTAAAGGAAAACAACATGATCATATGCATAGGGAAAAGAGATCCGCTTAATACCGTAGGGGTACAGAACCAATCATTTCATGTATGTCTTCTTTTTACAATTCACATCCCCTGCCCTCTGGTATAATAACTGCATTCACAGGGAGGTAGCTGTATGAAATACATGGGAAGCTTATATGCAGTAGATGATAAAGAACGCACGATCGCTTTTTATAAGGAGGTGTGCGGTCTGCGCGTGATACAGGATTTTGGTACAAACTTCACGATGACGGGAGGTATATCCTTTCAGACGAGAGAAAGCTGGAGTGGTTTTCTGGAGAAGCAGCCCTCGGATATTCATTACGGCGGCAATGATGCGGAGATTTATCTGGAATGTGAGGATCTGGACGCTTTTGTAAAGCTGTTAAACAGTCGAACGGATACCAAACTGCTTCATCCTGTAAAGGAGCATGACTGGGGACAAAGAGGCATTCGCTTTTACGATCCGGACATGCATATCATCGAAGTCAGTGAACCACTGCCTGTTGTCGTCAGCCGCTTCACACAGCAGGGGATGAGCCCCTCGCAGATATCTGAGAAAATGGGGTTGTCTGAACGCATGGTGAACCGCATGCTGAAAAGGCACGAAAAAAATTCATAGTATGAAGGCTGTCCAGCGGCAGTCTTTTTTGCATAAGAAAATCAAAACTCGTTCGAAAGCTCAGGATTGCGTATTGCTGATAACCCGGATGCAGGAAATAAAGCACAGGACATAGTGAATAGCTGAATGAAAAAGGATACATAAACGCAGATACATAGGGGTCAGCTGCATGCGGGAAACAGAAGTGTATAAATAAATGAACGATGAAAATGACAAGAAAAGAAAACAAAAAGCCGATACCTGCAGGAAATATCACCTGCCGCACCGGCTTTTTCATAACCTCTATTACATAATCACAGGAATATAAGCGTTGGACCGCGGCAATCATTATCTGGCTAGAATATGCTTTTCCAGATACCAGGCTACACCGTCCTCTTCGTTGGAAATTGTCTGGGCATCCGCATGGGCAAAGGTATCCATGGTGCCGTTGCTCATCCATACGCCGTGTCCAACTTCCTTTAACATTTCGTTGTCATTGCTTGTATCACCAAAGGCAAGCACCTCATCCATGGTAATTCCGATATCCGCACACAGTTGACGAAGCCCGCTGGCCTTATTCACCCGCTTATCCACGAATTCAAACAGGGTGGGATCGGAACGAAAGGCTGCACAGGTTGAAAGATTAAGCTTTCTTGCACGCTGTTCCACCATATCCATATCCTCCGGCCGACATTCCACAATCAGCTTCTGTCTAGGCTGATTACAGAGCGCATACAAATCTGTGATCTGTTCATCCTCGTGATATAAGGCAGCCTTTGCACGGGTTGCTTCAGTTCCCTTGTTCACATAGCGCTTTTCCTTTTCAAAAATCCAGAAGCGCACCGGCATATCCCGATATTGATCCATAATATGCTTTAACAGTTCTCCGTCTATGGTATAAAAGTTTTTCTGTGCATCCTTTGCTTTATCATAAATGCACCCGCCGTTCATACCGAGTACATAATCCACAAGCTCCTCCATTTCCCATTGCTTGATGAGGGAGAGAATCGGATACAGCGGCCTTCCACTGGCAATCGCAAAGGACATTCCCTGTTCCTTTGCTTTGCGAATGGCGTCCTTATTTATATTGCTTACAAACTTCTGCCCATTTAACAGCGTTCCGTCCAAATCACTAACAATCAGTTTATATTTCATAATCATCACCTGCGGGAATCATACCATAAAATAAGATAAAGGAAAAGATGACAAAGCAGGTCTATTGTTATATCCGCATGATGACTGTGTATTCTTTGTTATGTTCGGTTGACAAATTGCTACCCTGCATGGATAGCATTTCCTCCTGCATTCCTGTTTAGTATAGTCATACGATGAGGTGATGAGGATGAAGGATATCGTGATAACAAATGCTATGCAGGGAAACCTGAAATGGGCTTGATGCGTAAGCAATGCTTTTGTGCTCTTTACAAATCAAAACGGATAAATAATTTTTTTAAGTCAGAAATGAAATGACAATGCTTAAGGGAAATGATATAATGACAAAAATATAATTGAAAATGAGAGGAATTTAGAAATGAAGTCAGTTTTACTAATAGGACAATCAAATATGGCAGGGCGTGGATTTTTAAACGAGGCTACGCCAATATATAATGAAAATATTTTCATGCTAAGAAATGGCAGATGGCAAATGATGGCAGAACCTATCCACTTTGACCGGTCAGTTTCCGGTGTTGGACCGGCGGCGTCATTTGCACAGGCATGGTGCAACGCAAATAAAAATGAACAAATCGGACTTATCCCTTGTGCGGAAGGAGGCAGTTCCATCGATGAATGGGATAAGGAAGGTGCTCTATTTCGCCATGCAGTCAGTGAGTCAAAATTCGCCATGGAAAACAGTGAGTTGATTGCAATTTTGTGGCATCAAGGAGAAAGCGACAGTCATAGCGGAAAATACAAAAATTATTATCAAAAACTTAATGTTTTAGTTAATTCGTTCAGAAAAGAACTGGAAGCTTTGGAAGTTCCGTTCATTGCTGGCGGTTTAGGAGATTATTTAGGTAAGTCTGGATTTGGAAGAAGCTGCGTAGAGTATGACTTGATTAACCAGGAATTACTCAAATACGCAGAATATAACAGAAATTGTTATTTTGTAACAGGGGAAAAATTATATCCTAATCCAGATGGTATCCATATCAATGCAGAGTCTCAGAGAATACTGGGTATTAGGTATTTCAAAGCTTACCAGACCAAATCAAATGTTGTAGAGCCGTTAGATAATGAAGCGAACATGGTAAAGGAATTGTGTGAAAGAGAATACACTATAGCAGAAAAAAGATATATAACACTAGAACAATTTACATTAGGAAAAAGTTCCATGGAAGAAGTGTTGAAATTTTTAAAGTAGAGACATAACTTCCAGTTTATGTAGGAAATAAGCTGAAAACCTCACAAACCCACGGTATGATCCGCCACGGAGGTGGCTGCAAGGCATTAGCTAAGCTGGCGTGAGGGGTGATTTCCTTTGTCGGTTCGGCGATTCCAGAAACAAAACGACTGAAACAGTTTAGCAGTCTTTGTGGTATTGGTGTAGAGTCTGCTGGGAGGAAGCGTATAGCCAATTGCACAGCAGCCCTTTGATACTGCCAGTGATCTGATTGACTGGACTTCTGCCTGTTAATTGTTAAAGGATATGCGGTATCACAGCTATCTAAAAAAATGAGAAAATAAAGCAGGCAGGTAAAAGAAGGCGTTTCCTCTTTGAGATTGTCAAGGAACAAGCTTACATGCTATTTTATCTTTTGCTTTTCATGATGGTGTATCCTGTTCATTTTTGAATAAGGGGCAAACAGCAGCTTTCAGCATTTTCCGGTTTGGAATACCGGAAAAGAAAAGAGCGATACAGATTTCTGATTCTAGTTGGATTGAACAGGCGGTGAAGGAATGAATTCAGCACTGCTGTTTATGAAGGAATGTATATAAAGGGAGGCTTATCGTGATGTGAAGAAACAATGTGGAAGGAAGGCGGTAACATTATGAAACGGCTATGGGAAGCAGGTGCATTGTTGAATAAACGGTATTTTCTATTCATTATCCTGCTGCATAGTGCTGTATGTGCGATCATCGTACAAAATGGCCTGGCTTTTGTCCTGAATCTCGGGCTTGCTTATTTTGTACGCGGTTTTCTGTCACTGCATTTCATCGTCAATGGTGTGGAGTCTTATAAACCCACGCGTAAAATTGGTCCCTTTTACATATTGGGTGATGATCATTATATTTTTTACGGTTATCCGTTTCGTCGCCGTATTTCTCCTGTAACCGGCTATCTTGTTAACTTTGGAATCGCGTTTCTCCTATATCTGTTCTCCATGAGTCAGCTGCTTTTACGCAAATATGAGAATATCTGGCTGGCCTGTGCAACAGGTGTTTTACTGGGGACTGTCCTTGGCTTTTTAAAGATTTCAATGCAGGCAAATCATGCATATCAGGAAAATATGAAAACGGCCAAACAGATGTTTATGGAGCATTATGGTAATCTGAAAGAATTATCTAAAATTGAAAAATACCGTCAGCTGAATCCCTCCACCTATTATGAAACAAAATGGATGAAGGAAATGCTGCATACAGATAGTGAGGAGGGCAGGGATGGCTAGCTTCTGCACACTGTCCTTTTTTTCTTAAGGCCCTGGATGTGTGAAACATTATACTCTGCTTTTTATAAGAAGGTATTATAAACGGTAAGCTGCTGTTTGGATTTCATAAAGATAAGTACCTGTTTCATAAATATGATATATATAGGCTAAAGTACCTCTGCAATCGCTGTTATACTGATACAGGGTGATGGCAATGAAACAGGGTAAATTGAAAATATTCTTCGGATATTGCGCAGGCGTGGGAAAAACCTATGCCATGCTGGAGGCTGCTCATGAGCGGAGGCGGGAAGGCATGGATGTGGTTATCGGCTACATCGAAAAGCATGATCGATTAGATACGATTGCATTGATGCAGGGACTGGAGTGTATAGCGTTAAAAGCGATTATGTATCATGGGATTACGCTGGAGGAATTTGATTTGGATCAGGCATTGCAGCGGCATCCGCAGCTGATACTGGTTGACGAGCTTGCGCATACGAATGTACAGGGGGCCCGGCATCCCAAGCGCTACAGCGATATACAGGAGCTGCTGCATGCAGGAATTGATGTGTATACGACTGTGAATGTACAGCATTTGGAAAGTCTGCAGGATGTGGTTGCAGGTATCACCAGAGTACAGGTACAGGAGCGTATTCCGGATGCTGTATTTGATGAAGCAGATCAGGTGGAGCTGGTGGATATTGAACCGGATGAGCTGCTTGAACGTCTGAAAAGGGGGAAAATCTACCATAAGACTGCCGCACAGAAGGCGATGCATAATTTTTTTGTAAGAGATAATCTTATCGCACTGCGTGAAATAGCCTTGCGCCGTTGTGCAGACCGGGTGAATAAGCGGGTCAGTTTAAAGGATCGCAAGTCCACACGGGAGCATATCCTTCTCTGTCTTAGCCCGTCCCGCAGCAATGCATTGGTCATCCGTACCGCCGCACGCATGGCAAGTGCTTTTTTCGCAGAGTTCACGGCACTGTATGTTGAAAATGTAAACGAGGAGCCGCTTTGTCGCGAGGATTTGGAACAGCTGGAACAAAACCGCCGTCTGGCGCAGCATTTTCATGCAAATATCGTATCTGTGGCAGGAGAGAATATTGCACAGCAAATCAGTGAATATGCCAAAATCAGCGGAGTTTCCAAGATTGTTATCGGCCGTTCCTCCCCCCGTCCGCACTCCCGTGCGAGAACCCTGATCGATCAGCTCACTCTGCTGGCTCCCGACCTTGAAATCTATATCATTCCGGACGCAAATGTGGAGCCTGTGAAAAGGAAACGGCATAGGCTTACACATGCACATGTATTCCGTCATCGCGACTTCATGCTTACGGTACTCCTGTTTCTGGGAGCGACCGGGATCAATTTGCTCATGTACCATTTTCAGCTTCCGGAAGCAAACATCATCATGGTCTATCTTTTGGCAATCGTTCTGATTTCCTATAACACCAGCTCCAGTGTTTACGGACTGGGTGTTTCTCTGCTGATTGTTGCCGTATTCAATTTCTTTTTCACAGCACCCCGCTTTTCCATGGAGGCATATGATCCGGCATATGCAATGACCTTCGCCGTCCTGTTTATCGTTTCCTTTATCATCAGTACCCTGACTCGGACAATGCGTATGCAGCTCAAGGTAAATGCCATGCAGGCACATCGCATGGAGCTGTTGCTGGAGACCTCCCAGCAGCTGCAGCTGGCAGAGAATATGGCACAGCTGGGTGAGGAGGCAGTCCGGCAGCTGTATAAGCTGCTGAACCGTACCATCATCATTTACAGTGTAAGGAATAAAACCCTGCAGGAGCCGATCATTTATCATGAACATTTAAATGAAGAAGAGGAACAGAAATATCTAACTGAGAATGAACGTGCAGTTGCACAATGGGTGTTAAAAAACAATCGCAAGGCCGGTGTTTCAACCAGTACGTTGCCGTATGCAAAGGCCCTGTATTATTCGATCCGGAAGAAAGATCGGATTTATGCTGTGGTCGGAATCGCCCTGCAGCAAAAGGAGGTATTGTCACCGTTTGAGCGCAGTATGCTGGCAACCATGCTGAATGAGATTGCTTTGGCAATGGATTCCATGCGCAAGCAGAATCACAGAAGAGTGAATCGCTAATATGTAATTAACAGGGCAACAGAACGAAAAATCGGTTGTCGGTTTATCGCTTTTGGAAGGCAGGAAAGAGGAGGTTTAAAAAAAACTTCCTTTTTTATATCCGGGATTTTGCTGAATTCCTGCACATAAGTCCTTGCTTTGCTTTGAACTTGCGGAAAGCATGGAAAACGCATGACGCAGCTTGCCTTGGATGATATAATAGGCATGGAATGCCGCTATATTGCATAGGAGGCGGTAGCTGTACATGTGATCCGTGTTGATACCGATGCGCATAATAAGGGGATGCAGTATATTTTACAGTGAGATGAATGTCTATATTGCGGCACTGTGATTTTCCAAAATGGTCCCAAGCTTGCCTAGGGGCTTATGTTTTCGGAAGATTGTATCTTACAGACATGACATTGCATGAAAAGCAGCAGGGGGGGCAGCTTATAGAATTGATGCGAAAGTATGTGAAAAAAAATCCGTAAGCTGTATGCTTGCGTTCGGGTGTGCTGAGCGCTGAATGAGTCAGGATTTGATACGCAAAGGTTTACAGGCAGTAGGGGTACTGTGGAGGTAATCACGAAGAAGTGTAAGGCAGGGTGAAGGATATTGAAAGAGAATTCGTTACGCATGATTTTGAAAAAAAGGGCAAGACAGCTGAAGCAGGATTTGCCGATTATCTATCTGGTATGGAAGGATAGGGATACGCCGGTGTTAGCGAAGGCACTTGCGGCTATGACGGCGGTATATGCACTTTCTCCGATTGATTTGATTCCTGATTTTATACCGGTGCTTGGCTTGCTGGATGATGTGATCCTGTTACCGGCACTGATTGTATTGACCTGTAAACTGATCCCCGATGAAATCTGGGAGCGAAATCGTTGGCTATGCGAAGACATACAGGAGAAGAAGCAAAGGAAATGGTATTATGCGGTTCCGATTGTCGTCATATGGCTGCTGATGATCTGCCTGATTGTTAAAGCGGTGCTCTAGGATGGCTTCTGGCCTTGATATAGAAATATATCGGTTACCTGTAAATGAAAAAGGAGAAGTGAAGGATGTACACTAGGTTTGAGGATACACAGGAAGCGGTGATCAACCCGTAGGATATTGTAAAAAGAAGAGCGGATTGTCCAAAGGTAGCTGTAACCTGCTTCGCACATAATCTGATTGCATATGCAATAGAAAAATACCAAGCGCAGGTTTATGATTATCTGCATACAACCAATGGTGATAAACCAATATATGTGTGCAAAATTGAAAGTCGTCGTATTGCTCTGTTTATGAGTGGAACTGGAGCCAGTGCTGCAGTGAATGAATATGAGGAATTATTTGCCCTCGGAATAGAAAGCATCGTTGTGTTTGGTACCTGTGGTGTGCTGGATTCATCAATCAAGGACTGTGCAATCCTCCTTCCAACGCTTGCTTATCGTGATGAAGGAACAAGCTTTCATTATGCACAGGCAAGTCAGACAATCGCAGTCAATGTAAATACGCATACTCAGATGAAGCAATTCTTTCAAACACATGCGATCGCTTATCGGGGAGCAAAGGTATGGACTACAGATGGATTTTATCGTGAAACGAGGAACAAGGTTGAACGAATGAAGGCGGCCGGTTATACCTGTGTGGATATGGAGTGCTCGGCATTGGCTGCCCTTGCTCAATTTCGCAGGAAAAGGATAGCACAGTTTTTTTATCTAAAAAGCAGGCAAAATACCCCCATCTCAGTGGCCGATGAACAGGTGGGGGATGAATGCAGCCATATTTCATCCTTGTTTTCTTTCTGTTTTTCACGAATCTTTCCTTAAATTTCTCTTGCGTTCGTGGTATAATGATGCCAACAAAAGGAGGGTTTCCAATATGAAATCATATCGTACATATTCTAGTATCCTATCTGCTAATCATCCCCAAAACCCCCGGCTTTTCTGCTCTTACGCATCGTGCTAAAAATCTGTACAACGTTGCTTCGTTCTATATAAGAAATGCGTACAGTGCTTCCATCAAATCAAATGAGGATCGCTTTCCACATGAGTTACAGGTCCTGGAAGAACTCAATGGTGTCGTTGATGAATTGAATGTCATACGGCAAAAGCATCATAGCACACCAATCCACATCATTGATCATGATCATCGCTTTGTTTCCATGCAGCATCTGGATGGTTTTTTTAAATTGCGTGACCAGATCGATTACCGTGCTCTTCCTGCGCAGGCAAATCAGAATGTTTTGCATATGCTGTATCGTGACTGGAAAAGCTTTTTTGCTGCTTTAGCTGATTACAAAGCACATCCAGACAAATATGAAGCAATCCCCCATATCCCTCGATATGCAGACAAAGACGGTTATAAACCCTTGATCTTTACCAATCAGATATGCAAACTGAGAAAAGACAAACATGGTTGGTATGTAAAGTTTCCTAAGGCAGTGCTGCAGGCAGGGTGTGTACGTGATCGATATGATCTTGGTAAGATGGATCTGCATGAACAGAAGCTGAAGGAAGTACGTCTGATTCCCAATGGAGATACTATCAAGCTTGAAATCGTATGCGAGATAGAAATCAAGGAACCGACGATTACAATCCATGAGGCAACCAGAGTAACCGGCATTGATATTGGTGTCGATAATCTGATGGCGATTGCGTTTACGAGTGGACACCACCCTGTGCTGATAAAAGGAAATGAAATAAAAGCAGTCAATCAATTCTACAACAAACAGATCGCACATTACCGTTCACTGCTAAGAACTGGAAAGAAGGATAGCAAAGGGATCCATCAAACAAAACGAATGAAACGTATCAGCGAAAAGCGAAATCGACGTGTAAAGGATATCCTGCACAAGGCATCAAGAAAAATAATAGATCTATGTGTGGAGGAAGGAATTGAAGTTATCGTCGTAGGGAATAATGCGGGTTGGAAGAAGCGTATCCATATGGGGAAGAAGAACAATCAGACATTTGTGCAGATACCGTTTCGTACGCTGATCGAAATGATCAAATACAAAGGAGAAGCGGCAGGGATCAGAGTAGTGGTCTGTGAAGAAGCAATACAATCGAAGGCTAGTTCCATTGACGAGGATCAAATACCAGTCTATGGAAATGATGTAACACACGCTTTCTCAGGTAAAAGAATCAAGCGAGGATTGTACAGAAGCAAAAACGGCATTCTAATGAATGCCGATATCAATGGGGCAAGCAATATCATACGAAAAGTATATCCATGTATGCCAGAGCGAGAGCGATGGAGTAGAGGTACGGTGAACGTACCAGTTACGTGTATCTGAACACGAACAAAAAGTTTTGATGAATGTGCAAGCATTTATTGGAAGCCGCTTGCTCTATAGCTGGCGGTAGTTCACTCAGCAGATAATCTCGATCAAAAGCAATGGGATAAACGAAGTCTGGGAAATGCTGAAAACATCGAAGTAAAGAAGAATATTGTCGATATCGCAATGCAGCTGTCTCTGTAGCTTGCAAGTGAGTAAACGTGGTTGTTAAATGGAATGTAATAATGACTAATTGCTGTACATCATATTTATATATCCTAGCGGTCAACACTCTTTCATAGCTTTCATCATTTAGCTGTCAGATAGATATGCAGTTATCTGTTTTTCCTTCGATTGATGATGTTTGTGAGAAAGGCGTGGCAAAGATAACTGCGGCGTCCTCCTTTTAAAGGCAGTAGCTGTTATTGATGTAGAATTCATAAAACACGTATACATAACACTGTTAATGAAGTAAAAACAGTATGAGAAAAAGGGTGGTCATTTTTACAATTTATGAAAAATGTTACAGAAAACTTTGTGATTCAGGAAGACTGAGCATGGAAACCTTTACCAAAAAGTGTTATAATGAAGCACATAAGGAGTGTGAATCATTATGAAGATTGGAATCCCTAAAGAAATAAAAAACAATGAAAATCGTGTATCCTGTACACCTGCGGGTGTATTTGCATTGTGCAAGGCTGGACATGAGGTGTATGTGGAAACAAATGCCGGAGCAGGAAGCGGCTTTTTGGATAAGGAATATGAAGAGGCCGGTGCACAGATCAAAGCGGCCGATGAAGTATTTGCTTTGGCTGATCTGATTGTGAAGGTCAAGGAATATCTGCCACAGGAATATCATTATCTGCGTGAGAATCAGCTGGTTTTCACGTATCTGCATATCGCGAATGATGAAGCCTTTGCGAACGCATTGCTGGAATCAAAGACAACCTCCATTGCCTATGAAACAGTACGTGACAGAAAAGGCGGACTTCCGCTGCTGACACCGATGAGTGAGGTAGCGGGGCGCATGGCGGTTCAGGTCGGAGCAACAATGCTGCAGAAAAACAACGGAGGACGCGGGTTGCTGCTGGGGGGAGTTCCCGGTGTATTCCCTGCCGAGGTTGTGGTGATCGGCGGAGGTACCGTTGGTCTCAATGCGGCAAAGATTGCCTGCGGCTTAGGCGCAATCGTAACAATCTTCGATATCAGTGCCGATCGTATGGGCTATATTGATGATATTTCCGGAGGAACGATTCATACAGCCTACAATAATGAATATAATCTGCGCAGAGCGCTGCGCACAGCGGACCTCGTTATCGGGGCAGTGCTTGTACCGGGCGCAAAGGCACCGAAAATTGTGACCGAGGATATGGTCAAAACAATGAAGCCTGGAAGTGCGATCGTCGATGTGGCGATTGATCAGGGTGGATGCATTGAAACAAGCGATCATATCACAACACACGATGATCCGTATTTTGAACGCTATGGTGTTATGCATTATTCTGTGGCTAATATGCCGGGTGCGGTACCTCGTACCTCAACGATGGCTCTTTCCAATGCAACGCTGCCGTATATCTTAAAGCTTGCGGAAAAGGGTGTGGATGCTTTGAAGGAGGATGCAGGCTTCCTTGCTGGATTGAATACATGCAAGGGGCATATCACCTGTCAGGGAGTCAGTGATGCTCTGCAGCTGCCGTATGCTGCTCCCATGGAGCTGCTGTAGGCACAGAAAGGATAAAACAAGTATCATGCATGTTGAGAATGGCTTTGCTTAAGGCTGTTCGTCAGCCTTCCTTATCAGATACAGATGGCATAAGAATTCAAATCAGGTGGGATTTGGATTCTTTTTTTATTTGGGGAGGAAAGGACAGTATGTATTGTTTCATGAATTTCTATCGTAAATTGCATTGCACTTCTTTAAAAAAGTTAACAATTTCCATATGTATGCTGTTCTCTATATGATTCCTTAACAGAAAAGCTGCAAAATCTTTATATTCTTAACGGAAATACCATCACTCTTAATGCAGTCTTTATACGTTCTTAACATTGGCTGCGGTTTGCTTACACTGTCTTTATATGCAACCTGTTACTATAGGGGTGGGAAGAAAAAGGTAAGAGGTGTTTATTATGTTTACAAGAAATCAATTAAGAAATCAGAAGGTGCTGGTTGCAGGCTGTGGAAGATTTGGAGCCTGCCTGGCTGCGGCATTGAGTGAGGCGGGGTATGATATACTGGTGATAGATAAACAAAAAAGTGCCTTCAGGCGTCTTTCTGACAGCTTTCAGGGCTTTGAAATCGAAGGGGATGCTGCGGATGTGAATGTGCTGGAAGCCTGTGATATCAGCCATTGCAATATTGTGCTGGTGGCAACGGACAATGACAATACCAACTGCATGATTGCCCAGATTGCCGCAACGATTTATCATATTGAGCAGGTGTATATCCGATTGAATGATCCCGACAAGGAAAAGCTGCTGGAGCAGACCTCCATTCGAGCAATTTATCCTGCACGGCTTTCCGTACAGGAATTTGAACAAATCAGCCATATCGCATTAAAAGGAGCTGCTGTTTTATGAAAATCGTTGTAGCCGGAGGACGCAGCAAGGCGGATTTTTTAATCGGATCTTTGCTGGAAAAGAAGCACGAGGTAACGGTAATCAACGATGAGGAAGCATATTGCCGGTATCTTTCTGAAAAATATAATATCCCGGTCGTTGTGGGAAATCCCTGCAAGCGGTATGTGCTGGAGGAGGCGGAAATCGATCATGCGGACATTCTCATAGCACTTCGCCCCGGTGATCCGGATAATCTGGCAATCTGTCAGACTGCAAAAAAAATATTCCATGTGAAACGGGCAGTGGCAACCGTTTCCAATCCCAGAAATGTTTCTGTCTTCAAAAAGCTCGGTGTAAATACGGCCATATCCGCAACGTATACGATTGCAAAGATTATTGAACAGGCAAGCACCATCGAGAATCTGGTCAATTCACTGTCCATAGAGCAGGAAAATATCGTGTTGAGCGAGCTGCTGCTGACCGGAAAGTGTGCGGTAGTAAACAAAAAGCTGAAGGAGCTGACCCTGCCAAAAAACGTTATCATCTGCTGTATCCTGCGCAATGTGGATATGATCGTACCAAATGGGGAAACCGTGCTGCAGGAGCATGACAAGCTGCTGCTTCTTTGCCCCACTGCTTTGCAGGAGCGTGTGCTCGATATGTTGACAGCGCAAGGGTTGGCATCATGAAAGAAAGGCTGCTACTGAAACAGCATGAGGTAACCGGATTTGGGCTGATGCTGGGCTATATCGGGGTTCTGCTGATGCTGATTGGAGGCATTGTACTGCTGCCGCTGCTCACGTTATTATGGTACCCAGAGGAGGCGTACGAGGCGAAGTACTTCATACTGCCCGGTATCGGAAGCATTCTGCTTGGCTATCTGCTATTCTATAATATCCGGGGAAGAGAAACAGGACGGCTGCAGCGCAATCAGGACGCCGTTATCGTTGTGACCTGCTGGATTCTGGCAATCATGATCTGTGCATTGCCCTTTCTGTTGAGTGGTAACTATACGTTCACGCAGGCGGTTTTTGAAACAACCAGTGCCTGGAGCACCACGGGATTGAGCGTTGTTGATGTGGAGCATACCTCCCACCTGTTTCTGATGCACCGCAGCACCATTCTGTTTTTCGGAGGTATCGGACTTGTGCTGGTCATGCTTTCCGTCTTATCCGACACGTATGGGATGCGCCTGTATGCGGCTGAGGGTCACAATGACCGCCTTCTTCCCAACCTGTTAAAATCTGCACGCATCATACTGACGATGTATCTGTGTTACATCCTGTCCGGAGTCGCATTGTATTGTCTGTTTGGTATGCCGCTGTTTGATGCACTGATTCATTCCATCGGAGCCTTATCAACGGGCGGCTTCTCCTCACATGCACAGAGTATCGGATATTATGATAATATCTGGATTGAAATGATTACAATCGTATTGATGCTGCTTGGCAATATCAATTTTCTGGCGCATTTGTTTCTGATTCGCGGTAAGCTGAGAAATTTCTTTCAGTATTGTGAAATTCGTTTTTCCTTTCTTGTGATTGCACTGGCTGTACCGGTTTTTGGATTCCTGTTATGCGCGGGTATGGGGACCGCCCTGCCGCATGCGCTGCGAACTGCATTGTTTCAAGTCGTATCCGCATTAACGACAACCGGCTTTCAAACGGTGGACACGTTTGTGACGCTGCCCTCCGCAGCCCTGCTTTTATTGATTGTACTGCAGCTGATCGGTGGAGGCATCGGATCAACTGCAGGCGGAATCAAGCAGTATCGCATCTATGCGCTATGCAAGGGCATCTGGTGGAATATAGAAAGTCAACTGCGTTGCGGAAATGTGATTCGTTCCCATAAAATCAACCGTGTTGATAAAAAGGAGGCTATCAGTCCTACCGAGCTTTCGCAAATGGGGCTGTATGTAGTGCTGTATTTCTGTTTGTTTCTTCTGGGAAGCTTTATCCTGTGCTGCTATGGTCATCCGCTTGCATACAGCATGTTTGAATTCTCCAGTGCACTTGGCACCGTTGGACTTTCCGCTGGCATCATGACCTGTGATGCACCTTCTCTTGTCCTGTGGACAGGAACGATTGGGATGTTTATCGGCAGGCTGGAAATCTATGTTGTACTGCTTGCGGCAGCAAGGCTGGGAAAAGATATCTGCAGCTATGTAAGGCGTAGGAAAACGGCATGAAATCTGCTATAATTGGAACGGAAAAGAGGGGTCTGATGAAAAACAGTCATATATGGAAAAATCTGTGTATTACGACAGTGATACTGTTTCTCTGCACACTGGTATCCTTTGTCTTTGATGATATAGAAATACGCACCGAAAACATCATGCTGATCTATCTGATCGGGGTACTGCTGATCGTTGTGGAAACCGGAAGCTTTCTGTGGGGCATCACCTCCAGCCTGCTGAGTATTCTTACCTTTAATTACCTGTTTACCAATCCGACATTTTCATTGCAAATTGACGATTTCAATTATATTATCACGATTATCGTGTTCCTGATCGTATCCTTTGTGACGGGCTCTCTTGTCAATAAGCTGCAGCAGCATGCCCATAAGGCCAGAAGCAGTGCACGTCAAACCAGTGCCTTATATGAAATTACGAGAGCCTATCTAACCCTGTCCGGTGTGGATACGATTCTGCAGCATACGATTCGCTCACTGTATACTGCCCAGCAGACCATCTGTACCGTTTACTATACAGATGGGGAAGCCTTAAAGAAAATACGGGAGCCAATGGATACAGCTGCTGAGCCGGATGACGGTATGGCGGCGTGGTGTATGGAAAAGGACTGCGACTGCGGCAGGGGAACCTCCTTTTATGAAGAACAGGCCTGGACCTATCATCCCATGCACTGCAACAACCAGCTGATGGGTGTGTATGCGCTGTATGAGGAAACCTCCCTGCGTGAGGAACAGCGTCTGTTTGTTCATACGCTGATTTCACAGATGATGATGGCAGTGGAACGGGAGATGCTGTATGCGGAGCAGGAGCAAAGCAGGGTCGAAATAGAAAAGGAAAAGCTTCGCAACAATCTTCTGCGCAGTATCTCCCATGATCTTCGCACCCCCCTGACCGGTATTGCAGGAAGCAGTACGCTAATCTGTGAAAATTATCAGGATCTGGATGATGATACCATCTATCATCTGGTGAAATCCATCAGCAGTGATGCCCTGTGGCTCAATCAGCTGGTGGAGAATCTATTGAATATGACAAGGATTCAGGATGGAAAGCTGCTGCTGAAACAGCAGGAGGAGGTTGTGGATGATATCATCTGTGAGGCCGTATCGCGATGTGAAAGCAGAAAGCGGGAGCATACGCTGAAGGTGACGCTGCCGGATGAGGTTTTGCTTGTGGAAATGGATGGACGGCTGATCATACAGGTGCTGGTCAATATGATTGATAATGCCATCAAGCATACACCGGATGCGACAATGATCGATATTCGCTGCTATAAGGACCACGGCTGGGCGGTGTTTGAAGTCATTGATCAGGGAGAAGGCATTGATGAATCCATCCGCGAGCATCTATTTGAAAGCTTTGTGACCACCAAGAGTGAGTGCAGCGATTCCAGACGCGGAGTGGGTCTTGGCTTGACCATATGCAAAAGCATTGTAGAGGCACACCACGGTGAAATCTTTGCCTATAACCGTAAGGATGTGCAGGGTGCAGTGTTCGGCTTTCAGCTGAAGCTGGCCACAGAAAGGAAGGAATACCATGCATGATAAAATATTGCTGATTGAGGATGATGCCAGCATTATCCGATTTCTAAGCCTGTCTCTGGATAAGAACGGATATAAGGTGATAGAGGCACGAAACGGCATTGAGGGAATTTCATTATTCATGAGCGATAATCCGGATTTGATTCTGCTGGATCTGGGACTGCCGGATATTGACGGCAGCGAGGTGCTGCGTCAGATTCGTTCCCAAAGTGAGGTGCCGATTCTGGTAGTATCTGCCAGAGGGCAGGAAAGGGAAAAGGTGGAGGCACTGGATCTGGGGGCGGATGATTATGTTACCAAGCCCTTTCATATCAATGAGCTGCTTGCCAGAGTACGGGTGGCACTGCGTAAGAAAACACCGCGTGTTGTTAAGGAAAAGGTGTTTGTGCTGGATGGTCTGCGGGTGGATTTTGAAAAATACAAGGTCTATGTGGAGGACCGGGAGGTGCATCTGACACCAATCGAGTTTAAGCTTCTGGTGTTACTGATTGAGCATGCGGGCAAGGTGCTGACCCACAGCTTTATCATCCGTAATATCTGGGGGTACAGCTCCTGTGAGGATTCACAATCCCTGCGTGTCTTTATGGCAAATATCCGCAGAAAAATTGAAAAGGACAGCTCACATCCCCGCTATATACTGACAGAGGTAGGCGTAGGATATCGTTTTGTCGATGAATGACCGGTACAAACCGGTTTTTTCATTTCATAAGCATCCCGCTAAAACAGATGGCAATGTGCCATATCAGAGGACGTTGTAAAACTCCATGCACATGTTCGAGCTGTGCAATTACCTATTGATGCAGGGACTATGCAAAACTCATAAAAAAACGTATTGTGCAATGAAATATGCAAAGCAATGACCATACGGAGGGCCGCACAAAGCTAACGCTGTATCATTATGCACCTTACAGCAGTATGCAGCACACGAAACTGCATGGCATATAAAGACCATTTCTAAACCGCCTTCTTATCCGTGAGGGTATTTCCCACACATCTTCCACATCATGAAGAGAGATTGCATTTACAGCAAGGTTCTTTCTCGATTGTGGGGAAACCTAACATAGGGAGACTTCCATACGATTGTAGTTATCAATAGAAGCTGAAGTCTCCCTTTTGCAAACACCCTAAAGTGAGAAAGAACCTACAGCAAGCAACCCTCTTTTTATCTATCTTTCTCCAATCGCATCCCCTCTTGTTCCTGCCCTTTTCATTTTGCTTGAGCGGATTGTCAGGCGCAATCGCTTTCATAAAAAATCCTTACAGCTTCTTAACATTCGCCCCTTGTTCTTTACACCTGCTTTATATGGGATTCGCTATAATGGAACTCGTTAAGAAAGGAAGGGTTTGGATATGGAAATGATCGTTATCTTGTTTTATGGCGTTGCCATTGTCCTGTTAGCATATTTGTTTTACATGCTGTTTAAGGGTGAATCCATATGAACAGCGCATTGATTTTGCAGGATGTCGTTTATGTCGTGGCACTGCTTGCCATCGGATATCCGCTTGGCTGTTATATCTACAAGATTTATAACGGGGAGCGTGTAGCTCTCATGCGGATTTTTGCACCGCTGGAGCAGCTGCTGTACCGTGTGATGGGAGTCGATGAAGAACAGCAGATGTATGCGAAAAAATACGCATCCAGCGTTCTGTGGTTTTCGCTTTTCGGTTTTCTGATCGTTATGGGGCTGCATCTGGTACAGGCATGGCTGCCGCTGAATCCGGAGCAGCTGGAAAACACTAGTGTGCATCTTGCCTACAACACAGCCGCAAGCTTTGTATCCAATACAAACTGGCAGGCATATTCGGGAGAAACCACACTGTCCTATCTGACGCAGATGGCAGGACTTACCGTACAGAACTTTGTATCTGCGGCTACTGGAATCGCTGTTTTGTTTGTCCTGTGCAGAGGCTTTGTGCGCAGGGAAACAAAAAATCTTGGAAACTTCTGGAGTGATCTTGTAAAGATTACACTGTACATTCTGCTGCCTCTGTCCGTCGTGGTATGTCTGATCCTGGTCAGTCAGGGGGTTGTACAGACACTGGATCCGTATGCATCCTATACGACACTGGAAGGAACACAGGGTGTGTTGCCGCTGGGACCTGCGGCCAGTCAGATTGCCATCAAGCAGCTGGGCACCAACGGCGGCGGCTTCTTCGGTGTCAATTCGGCATTCCCGTATGAAAATGCAACACCGCTGTCCAATATTATTGAAGCGCTCTGCTTACTGCTGATACCGGCTGCTCTGTGCTTCACCTTTGGAAAAGCGGTCAAGGATACCCGGCAGGGAAAGACGATTCTTATTGTTATGACGGTAATCTTTGTCGCTGCACTGGTGGGCCTGAGCTGTGCGGAAATCTTCGGTGCCCCATCGTGGGATAGCGTAGCATCTCTTGGCGGAAGCATGGAGGGAAAGGAAACCCGCTTCGGTGTCGGCGGAAGCTCTTTGTGGGCTGCGGCAACAACTGCCGCAAGCAATGGCTCGGTCAATGCAATGCATGATTCTCTGACTCCCCTTGGCGGCATGATCACCATGTTTCTAATGCAGCTGGGCGAGGTCGTTTTTGGCGGTGTGGGCTGCGGCTTGTACGGTATGCTGGCCTTTGCCCTGCTGACGGTATTCATGGCGGGGCTGATGGTCGGACGCACACCGGAATACATCGGCAAGAAGATCAATGCCTTCGACATGAAGATGGTCTGCATCATTATTCTGGTACCGCCGCTGTGTCTGCTGCTGGCAACCGCAATCACCACCCTTTTCCCGGCAGCACAGCAGCTGCAGGCTGACGGCGGGTGGCTGAGCAACACCGGAAGTCACGGCTTCTCTGAAATTCTGTATGCCTACACCTCCATGGCGGGGAACAACGGAAGTGCCTTTGCCGGCTTCCAAGCCAATACGGTGCTCACCAATGTGATGGGTGGTACGGTGATGCTGCTGGTACGCTTTCTTCCCATGGTTGCGGTTATCTATCTGGCGCAGAGTCTGGCCAGCAAGAAATATGTACCGGCCGGTTCGGGTACACTTGCGACAACATCCCCGCTGTTTGTCGGATTTCTGATTGTGATTGTGCTGATTGTCGGAGCGCTGACATTTTTACCGGTGCTGGCGCTTGGCCCGCTTGCGGAATTCTTTACGCAGCTGCATGTACTCGGTTGAAAGGGCAGGTGATATGCTATGAAGCAGGTAAATAAACAGGCAGTATACAGGGATTCCATACTGCAGGCATTAAAAAAGCTGGCACCCGCTGTTCAGGTGCATAATCCGGTTATGTTTATCGTATATATCGGGGCAATCTTTACTACCATATTGTTCATTGCCAATATCGCGGGGATAACGGATGAACCGTCCTGGTATGTATTCGTTATCGCGCTGATTTTATGGTTCACCGTGCTGTTTGCCAATTTTGCGGAGGCAATCGCAGAGGGCAGAGGACGGGCACAGGCGGAAAGCTTGAAAAAGTCAAGGAAGCAGGTAATTGCACATAAGCTCTCAAGCATTGCAGAGAAAGAAGCATATACCGATGTATCCTCCTCTGAATTGCAGGTGGGTGATATCTGCTATGTAAAAACAGGAGAAATAATACCGATGGACGGGGAAGTGATAGAGGGGATTGCTTCTGTCGACGAATCGGCAATTACCGGAGAAAGCGCACCGGTAATACGGGAATCCGGAGGTGATCGCAGTGCGGTGACAGGAGGCACTACCGTTGTCAGTGACTGGATCGTACTGCGGGTTACTGCCGCAAGCGGTGCGTCCTTTCTGGATAAGATGATTGCCATGGTTGAGGGAGCGGCACGAAAAAAGACGCCCAACGAAATCGCTTTGCAGATTCTGTTGATCACTTTGACCATCATCTTTCTGATGGTTTGCGCAACGCTGCTTCCGATTTCCCGGTATGTGAGAGATATGGTGGGACAGGGATCGGCAGTATCCCTGAGCAATGTGGTTGCCCTGCTGGTGTGTCTTGCCCCGACAACGATCGGTGCCCTGCTGTCCAGTATCGGCATTGCCGGCATGTCCAGACTGAATCAGGCAAATGTACTGGCAATGAGCGGACGTGCCATTGAAGCAGCCGGTGATGTGGATGTACTGCTGCTGGATAAAACCGGTACGATAACGCTGGGAAACCGGCAGGCAGTTGCCTTTCGGCCCGTACAGGGGGTGCAGGAGCAGGAGCTTGCGGAAGCAGCTCAGCTTTCCTCTCTGGCGGATGAAACTGCTGAGGGAAGAAGTATCGTTGTACTCGCAAAAAAGAAATTCAATATCCGTGAGCATTCCATGCAGCAGCTTCATGCCAGATTTATCGAATTCTCCGCAAGAACCCGCATGTCCGGCATTGATATGGACGGCGGTATGGAAATTCGCAAGGGTGCGGCAGATGCGATCAGAAGATACGTGGAGGCCGGTGGGAACACATATCCGAAGGAGTGTGAAGAAGCGGTTCAATCCATAGCCGAGCAGGGGGGAACACCGTTGGTTGTCGCTAAAAACCATAGGGTGCTCGGTGTTATCTATCTGAAGGATATCGTAAAGGACGGTATACAGGAAAATTTTGAAGCGCTGCGCAAAAGCGGTATCAAAACGATTATGATAACCGGGGATAATCCGATGACCGCCGCAGCCATTGCAGCGGAAGCAGGCGTGGACGATTTTGTCGCTGAGGCAACACCGGAAACCAAGCTGGAGCTGATTCGGGAATATCAAAGAAAGGGGCACTTAGTTGCTATGACCGGGGATGGGACAAATGATGCACCGGCCCTTGCACAGGCGGATGTCGCTGTGGCGATGAATTCCGGTACACAGGCAGCGAAGGAAGCAGGCAATATGGTGGATCTGGACTCCAGCCCGACCAAGCTGATTGAGGTTGTTCGCATCGGAAAACAGCTGCTGATGACACGCGGGGCACTGACCACATTTTCCATTGCCAATGATGTAGCGAAGTATTTCGCCATCATACCGGTGCTGTTTATGGGAATCTTTCCAAATCTGGCGGCTCTGAATATCATGCATCTGACAAGCACGACCACGGCTATTCTTTCCGCGGTTATCTACAATGCCTTTATCATTATCGCATTGATTCCCTTATCCCTGCGCGGCGTGAAATATCGGGAGCTTCCGGCGGATAAACAGCTGCGGCACAATCTGATGATATATGGTGTCGGAGGAATTATCCTGCCATTTATCGTTATCAAGCTGATTGACATGGCACTTACCATGTGCGGCATTGCTTAGGAGGTAGAAAGATGAAAAAAGGAAAAAAGACATGGATCGCAGCATTGCTCTGTATGTTGTCGATGACGCTCATTTGCGGATTGCTCTATCCGCTGGTCATGACTGTCTCGGCATCGCTGCTCTTTCCCGAACAGGCCAATGGCAGCCAGCTTACGGTGACAAGGAATGGCAAAACACAGAATGTGGGATCCGCCCTGATCGGACAGTCCTGGACAAAGCCGGAGTATCTGATCGGACGACCAAACAGCGGCGCACCGACAAACCGCAGTGCTGTTTCCGACGAGCAGCAGCAGGCGGTTGCTGATTCTGTGGCATGGTGGCATGCATTTGATCCTCAAACCAGGGGAAAGGATATACCGGAGGATCTGGTAACGGCATCCGGCAGCGGTGTCGATCCAGAAATCAGTCCGCAGGCTGCCTATTTTCAGGTGGAGCGCATTGCCCGTGTACGAAAGATATCACAACAGAGTGTTCGCAAGATTATCGACAAATACACCACAGGCAAAACCTTCGGATTTCTGGGAGAGGAACGCGTCAATGTGTTAAAGGTCAATCTGGAGCTGGATGGTTATACGATCAGTGAGTAAAGGTATTTGCATCATCTTAACATCACCTCCTATCTGCTAACGGCACATTAACCTGACCGCTGTTAGAATATAGGTGTAAGGAAGGTGATGGATATGTTGAGTACCATCGATATCGTAATCAGTGCGGGAGGTATTCTGCTTGCGGCTGGTCTGCTGTATGCAGCCTACCGTCTTATGAAATCTGCCGTTGATACCAAGCAGTGCCATATGCACTGAAGTAAGACATTTTAAACAAAGCAACAACGATGTAAAGGAACCCTGGCGGTACCTGTAAAAGTAGCGTGTAAGCACACAGTGTGCTACATGCTCTAGCAGGTACCTTTTTTTATAGAAATCTGCTGCAGCTGAAAAACAGCACGGATAAAAGAAAGCGCCCGCATCTTGTCGAGGAACAGAGAAAACCCTACTTGTTCATTTCATTTTATACTGAAAAAAGCACCTGATCGTATCGGTGCGTTCATTCACCGTACGTACAGGTGCTGATTGAAAACAGTGCTGCGGTTTCCCTGTTTTTTGGATGATCATCTGCCATGGCGGTATGCACGCTCCATCGCTGTATACGGTGCACCTTTCGCGCTGTACCTGCAAGCATGTAAATCACGATTACGATCACGATGCCCAATACAAGGCAGAACAACCGGTTTTCGATGGCTGTTTTGGTGTCCAGAATGACAAGGGATGCATTCAAGGCTGAAATGGCATTGATTACCTGCTTGTATTTGTATTCCGGTAGAAAGAAGCCGATATAACCCAGAAGCATGATGACCAGCATTGCATACTGCTGAGGAATCAGCAGCTGGAAAAAAACAAAGAACAGCACGATCCCGGCCAGTGTACCGATGAAACGGTGGCGTATCCTTTCCAGTGTTTCGGAAAATTCCAGCTGTGTCAGGGACATCACGACGATGCTGATCCATAACGGCTTGGAAAGCTGGAGGATGGAGGCAATGAGCATGGCAAGCGATATTCCCAGCGACATGCGAAGAATATAGCTGCGATGCACCCTACTGCGCTGAAACTGCTTTTTCAGGGTACAGCCGTTTCTGCCGATGCCCTTTCGTTTCCAGTTCAGGACGATACAGCCGCAGATCAGCAGTGCTCCAAAGCTCACGCATGCCAGGCGTGCAGGAAACTGCGTCCAGGGAACATAGGTGGATTGTGAAAATACAAAGCAGAGCAGAAAGGAGATGTTCGCCTTCATTTCCATTGGCTCACTGATGAGTGCCAGCAACAAAACGAGAAACCAGAAATTGATGAGGAAAGCGAGAGCGGGGTGCAGCAATGCACTCTGCGCAGCGATTCCCCCGCCGATATACAGCAGCAGAACAATGCAGCACATAGCGCCGGGGCGTATATGCAGCTCGCTGTTGGGTAGCATGGTGAAGCCTACGGACAGGGCTACGGCAGTCAGCGTATTCTCCGCATGAAACATCATTTGAAACAAAAAGATAAAGCCGACATTGATAACAAACCGAAAAGCATTGTAGAGCGCTTCTTTAGCAAAGGACATACTGATTCTGCGCATGATATCACTCCTTTTTCTACCTTTTCTTGCTTTTTTACAAAGTTTCCGTTATGATGTGCATATAGTAAATACCAATGAATAGTACATAATTATGTACTAAGTGTATTGTATCTGTTTTTGAAAATATGTCAATACCAAACGAAGGAGGATAACACCATGAACCACACGACTTCCATGCAGGAACTGATTCGATTGCTGCCGCACTGGCACTATAAAGTAGAGCGCAGCATCCGCCGGCAACAGAAATCAAGACAGATCAGCTATGAAACTTATTTCTGTCTGATGACGCTGAAAAACTGCGGACAAATGAAAATGGGAGAGCTCGCAAAGGCAATGCGTCTCAGCAAGCAGCAGGCTACCCACATGATCGACAGTCTGCATCGCTATGGTCTTGTGGAACGAAGTGAAAATCCCGGCGACCGGCGAAGCATCTATATAGGAATCACAGCACAGGGCTTTCGCTTTCTAAAGGAAAATGCGCTGGATGCCACAGCATTATATGAACAGATGCTGCAGAAGCTCAGCGACAGGGAAATCGCAGCTTTTGAACAAGCCGTCCATACCATGCTGGAGGTACTTACAAAGCTGGATTAGCAGGTAAGTGCTGAATACAAATAGTTGCAGCGCAGCATTTCCATATAGAATAGAAACCGGTTACTTTATGAAGCTATATCAAAATGGGGAAAGGAAGCTGATCACCGGTGTAAACCATCATTCGCTTCCTTCTGCATGGGCTGAGGCATTTCAAGCAAGAAGCCTTTAGCCACAATGAAAACAAAAGTTAAATGCTGTTTCAGAGCTGGAAAAAAAGCGTGTAAAACGCAGGCGATCGTTAAAGCAAAAGAAAAAAGACGCTTCATGATTTCAAGTTCTTTCTAATTTAGGGTGTTTGCGGACAGAGGAAATTCAGCTTCCATTGATAAAAGTGTTGAATCTCCTGTTTAAAGTTACCCAAATCGATTAAGAACCGATAGCAGATGAAACGCCTTTTTTTAATGCTGCTTGATAAATCGAAGTCCTACGAAATCCACCCGAATTTCAGGCATGCCTTATAGATACCGTCATCGACATTGCGCTCGGTAACGTAATCCGCCTTTTTCTTCAGCGCATCGCAGGCATTGCCCATAGCAATACTGAACCATGCATCATCAAACATAACCAGATCGTTATAATCATCCCCGAATACGACAACATCCTCCACAGGGCCGCCAAGGCGCTCCATCATATCCAGAATGCCTTCCTTCTTGCGGTCATGCTGAAACATCAGATACGTCTCGACAAAGCGAAGATTCCCCAGCGTATCCTTTTTCGTAAGTCTGTGCTCCTCCTCTTTGGGAACGGATATGTAAAGCTTATAAATATCCTTTACCTGATCAATGTCAAAGTCCGCATGGAATATGTAATTGGTTGGTTCCTTCCGCTCACCGCACTGCCGCAAGAAACGATCATCCACATCGTACACATCGATCGAATCATCCAGCATCACCAGTGCACCATAGCCCAGAGCGCGTGCTTCCTTATAAACTGCGATTGCCTTCTGCCGGTCTAGCGGTGTATTCATGATCAGCTCATCATTGATCACCAGACCATTCCCTCCGCAGCATACCATGTTATGCAAACCCGAAGCTTCCATAAAGCCCCTTGCTTTATAGTGTGCCCTTCCTGTGGCGATTGCGACAAAATGTCCGGCCTCCTGCAGACGATCCAGCGTCTTTTGGGCACTGGGAACGATTTTCTTCGTCTCATTATCCGTCAGCGTGCCGTCAATATCGAAAAACATATACTTCTTCTTCATGAATTCCATCCTCCTGTATCGTCTTTATCATAACGGCTATAAGGGAAATTGACAAGAAAAAACGATGCCGGGAAGCGATCGCATGCTGCAGGACTTCCCTTAATGGCAACTGCAGGCAGCCTGTTTTTCAGCGTCTGTTCATAATTATTCAGCTCATGCACAAGCTAAGTAAAGAGAAAAGGAGTTGTGTATATGAAAATCGGTTACGCCTGTATATGTCTTGACCCGCAATTTCATTTTGAAACCTGCATACAAAAATTCGCGACAGAAAGCCGGCTGCGCAATATTATCCGTGCAAATCTGGCAACGCTGCAAAAGCTGCTGGAATATAATGCAGGGCACAGCATCCGGATGTATCGTCTGTCCTCCGACCTGATTCCCTTTGGCTCCAGTCCGGTCAATACCATCCCCTGGCTGGAGGAATTCGCTGCGCAGTTTCAAAGCCTGGGGGACTATGTACGGGAGCACGGAATGCGTGTATCCCTGCATCCGGGTCAGTATTGCGTGATCAATTCACCGCGTGAGGAGGTTGTAACACGCAGTATCGATGAGCTACTGTATCATGCGTCCATTCTGGAAGCGATGGGATTGGATGCGACACACAAAATGATATTGCATGTCGGTGGCATCTATGGCGATAAGCAGCAGGCGATGCAGCGCTTTGCAAGGGTATACCGGCGTTTGGACCCCATCATTCAGAAGCATCTCATCATAGAAAATGATGATCGCTATTATACAATAGAGGATGTTTTGTATTTATCAGCGCAGCTTTCGATTCCTGTGGTATTCGATAATCTGCATCACGCCATACTTCCTCCTGCACTAGAGCGCTCACAGCTGGAATGGCTTTGGCTGGTAGCCGACACATGGAAAAAAGAGGACGGCATCATGAAAATACATTTTTGCCAGCAGGATGTGAAAAAGCGTAAGGGAGCTCATGCGATGCACATTGATGCCGATACATTTCTGGAATTTATCCGCGAGCGGGAAGGGCTGGATATGGATATCATGCTGGAGGTAAAGGATAAAAACATATCCGCAATCAAATGCAGGAATCTGTTAGAGAAAACGCTGCAGGATGCACAAGCGGAGTGGAAGCGATACCGGCTGTTGTTTTTACTCGACAGTACCCGCCTGTATGAGGTCTGGAATACGCTTATGCACAGCAGCTGTGGGATTCAAAGTCTTGATTTTTATCATGTATGCGAGGATATCGGCAGAAGAGTGCACACCGCTTCGGATGTTTTGCGTATGCTGCAGCATGTAATACAGAATATGGACTGGACACAGCGTACAGCCAATCTGCTGCTACGTGCTGTAACGGCATATGAAGCCCGGGAAAAAAGCCTGGAGCAGCTGCTGGACACCCTGCTTCGAGCGTGCGAGCGTGAACAACGGTATGACCTGTATGATGCGGTGCTGCTTCTGAAAACCTATGAGGTATAAAACCGTAAGGATGAGACATACTACCTATGACAGGAGGCTGGAATATGAATAAACTAGTACAGAAAGCAGCGTGTATCGCGCTTTTGGCTGCACTGATGGGCGGCTGCAGTATGAATGACAAGAAGGATGCAAATACGAAAACAAACGAGACCAAGGAAGCTGCGGAAAAAAGCGTAAAGGACGCCAAGAACAAGACGGAAGACAGCATTGATAATGTCATGAATTATTTCAAGGATAAAGGTCTGAAATATGAAAATTCCAAGGCGATCACCGATATTGACTTTGCGGCTTATGAGGGCAGAAGCTTTGATTACAACGGAAGCACCGGGTATTTGTATCGCGTGAAATCCAATGATGACAATATGAAAAAGGTCCTGAAGGAAGCAAAGGATAACGGCAAGGTGAAGGTCAGCATCAATAATAAGGAACAGGAATACGGTGCCAAGGTAAACGGTGATTTCCTATTCCTCTACGATACCAATGCAGACTGGAATGATGTTGTCACGGCATTCCCGAATTATACCTATGCAGGTACGGGGACAACCGGAACCAACGGAACAAATGGTGTAAGCGAGCCCTCCAATCCGGGGACTACGAAGAATGCGAATGAGCAGAACAGCAATGTCAATACACCAAATGATGCCAAAAACGGAATGGAAGACTAAACAGCTTACATAGAAAAGCGGATGCACCTCATTGTGAATCTGCTTTTTTTATACAGCCATCGTATGAATCTTTCAAAGATAGGGTAGGGAAGCTCACTTGCAGTAATAGCATGCATTTTTTTATATAGGACAGCGTATAGGGTAAGCCGCTATGCTGATGATATTGCTGTGTTCCCATATTTTTATAGATAAATTGCATTGTTACATGTATAATGTAACAATAGGGCATATCATAAAGACATCAAGAAAGGATGTGCCTTATGATGAGTGATAGAAAACTGGCAACAATGATGTTGAATGCTGTATGGAATGAGGATGTCAGAGGTCTGCGTCGCGTACTTCGCATGGGAGCGGATCCAAACTGGATATTCAATGGATATCCGATTCTGATTCATGCTGTTTTCACAAGAAATGAAAAAATTATGATGCTGCTGATCAAGGCAGGGGCCGTGCAGGTTGAGGAGGCACTGGGCTTTGCACTGGATCGCTGTGTGGGAGAGATGATATTTCCGCTGGCATTTCTGGGAATCGTGCCAAAGGAGGAAGAGGTCAAGGAGGAATTCGGACCTTACCCGTCCCGGTACTGTCCGCTCGATTATCCGCTGCCCGCACGAGCATAGACGGGAGGAATTATGAAACGATGTGCTGCCTGTATCCGTATGCTTCAGCTATTGCGTTCCCGCGGGTTTATGACACGCGAGGAGCTGGCACAGGAGCTGGATACCAATGTCAGAAATATTCTGGAATATCGCAAGGAGCTGGAGGAAGCGGGCTATGTGATCGAAGGGACCACTGGGAAATACGGCGGTTATCAGCTGAAATCGGGAACGCTTCTTCCGGTGGCGGGGCTGTATGAGGAGGAGCTGCGCTCCCTTCAGGAATCCAGACGCTATCTGGAAAGTCACCGTGACTTTCTGCCTTATGCAACATATTGCAGAGCAATTGATAAATTTCTGGCAACAACCACGCTGCAGGTGCGGGAAAGCGGCGTGTATGTGGAAGAGAGCGCGGATGTAACCGGTACAATGATATCGATGATACGCATCTGTGAGCAGGGAAGAGATGCCCTTTTTGCGGTGGAGCTGCAGTATAAAAGTCTTCATGCTTCTGATTTTGAAACCATCGTCATTCAGCCCTATGAGATCATTAATGTAAAGGGCAGCTATTATTGTCTTGCATATTCGCTGAAGGCCAGAGCTTATCGAAACTTCAAATTCAGTGAGGAGCGTATGCGGAATGTGCGGCTGACCAGACGTCCGTTTGTACGGGATGCGGACTTTCATATCCGTGATTATATCGGGAAGACAGGATTGATCCGTGATGAAATCATCGAGCTGAAGCTGTATGTCTATGGAGAAAGCGCCCGCCTGATCAGTGAAAAAAAGCCCGGTATTTCTCCGGTGCTGGAATGGGTGGATGAGCAGACACTGTATCTGACCACCATGATGGAGGGAAGAATCAGTGCGCGTAATTTTCTGCTGTCGCTGGGAAACCAGTGCCAACTTGTCAGTCCGCAGGACCTGAAGCAGGAAATCCATGCGATTGCAAAAGATATGCTCGCTTTATATTCCTAATTTCTCTTACATCTGGTATAATTTTACCTGGAGAGTGAGTTGATACGCAATGCTGCATCTTACAGATATAAAGAAATATGAGCGCTGTCCCAGAGCCTTCTGGCTGTCACGGCGCCAAAAAAAGGAATTTGTTCCCTTTGTAAATTATAATGAAAGCATGAGCGAGCTGGTAAAGCAGCTGCTGATGATCCGCGAAGAGGATGCGTTCGTCGGAAAGGCGAATGACAGTGGGGAACTTGCATTACAGGCGCTGCATGAGAAAAAAGTGCTCATCCACGCCCGCTTTGTCTATGAAGATTTAAGAATCAACGTACCGTTTCTGGTACAGGAGGATGGCAGGCGTATTCTTTATTTCACCTATCGCAGCTGTTTTCCCAAGGAGCATGAGGCTGTCCGTATGGCACAGTATCTGGCGGTGCTGGAAAAGCTGGGGGTCTCGATTGATGCAGTGTATGCCATTCATCTGAATGCGGCGTATGTCCGAGGAAAAGAGCTGGATGTCAGACAGCTGCTGATCGTTGATGAATATTTATACAACGGTAAGAACAAGGCGCACAAAACGATTCGGGAATTGCTGGATAAGCAGGAAATCGATTTGGATGCCATGCTGGAAAAGCTGCATGCCTGTGAGGCTATGGACGATATCCCCGTGAAGCGAAGTCATGTGTGTACACGCGGCGGCAAGTGTATGTATTATGACGACTGCTTCCCGGAAGAGCCGGCGGATGATTCCATTTTGAATCTGGTGCAGGCTGCTCAAAAATATGATATGCATGAGGAGGGGATCACCACCCTGCGGGATGCGGATATCGATCGAATCGAGGGAACACGTCATCAGTATGCGCAGATCATGGCGGCCCGCAATCACGGACTGTATGTGGATAAGGGAGCGCTGCGCTGCTGGAAGAAGGCACATATCCAGACACCGGTTTCCTATCTGGATTTTGAATGGGAAACCTATGCGTTTCCTCCGTATGAGGGTATGAAGCCCTTTGATGTCCTGGTTTTCCAGTATAGTCTGCATATTGAGGAGCAGCAGGAGCTGCGTCATGTCGGCTTTATCGGAGAGAGGGACTGCCGCAGGGCTTTCCTTGAGCATCTGCTTGCCCATATTCCGAAGACGGGAACGATTCTCGTCTATAATATGGAGGGGGCGGAAAAGCTGCGTCTGGTACAGCTGGCACAGCAGTTTCCGGAATATGAGGAGCGTTTGCGTGCTGTGTGGGAGCGTATGGTTGATCTGTCACTTCCGTTTTCAACCGGAAATGTCTATGATATCCGGATGGCAGGCTTTTACTCGCTGAAGAGGCTGGTACCTGTATTCTCTGATTACAGCTATCAGGATCTGGAAATTTCCTATGGTATGGATGCGGTTGAAAAATGGAGGGAATACTGTACGGCTGACGCAGAAAAAAAGCAGGAAATCTATGGGCAGCTGGAGCAATACTGTGCCATGGATACCTATGCTGAATATATCGTGTATCATGCCCTGGAGGATATGATGCGTGACTAAGCGACATATGGGAGCCTATTTGTGTGCCATGCTGTTATTTGGCACACTGGGCCTGTTTGTACGGCAGGCGCATGTCGCAGGTGATGTGCTGGCCTTTCTGCGAACGCTCATCGGTGCCGCGTTTCTGGGTGTTCTTCTTTTGCTTCAAAGACATCGCATACAGAAAATCGGTGGCAGGCAGCTGCTGTATGTACTGCTGTCTGCCGCCTTTCTGGGCTTTAACTGGGTCTTTCTGTTTGAAGCCTATGCCGCAGCTACGATTTCCATTGCAACGGTGATATATTATACAGCACCGCTGCTGGCGCTTCTGGCGGCGGTCTTCCTCTTTCATGAGTCTGTAACTTTGCGTATTGTATTGGGCATCGTACTGACGATGGGAGGCCTTTTGTGCATAACGCAGGTAACGGGCACTGCTGTGCAGCTCAAGGGAATACTGTTTGCGGCTGCCGCTGCACTGTGCTATGCGGGTGTGTTGCTTACAAATCAGTTCCTTCATGATATCGACGGTCTGTACTTTACCTTTTTGCAGCTGCTGTGCTCTGCAGGTATTCTGTTTGTTTATCTGCTGCTGGAAGGACGCATTCATCTGATACCAGAGCTTCCGGCAGCCTCATGGCCCTGGATCATGTGTATCGCCGTGGTGCATACCGGAGTTGCCTATGCGCTGTATTTTACTTCACTGCATCATCTTACCAGCTCGCAGGCAGCCGTTGGCAGCTACCTTGATCCCTGTATAGCGCTTCTATTGTCGATTTTTCTTCTGCGTGAGCCGTCCACCCTGATGCAGGGAATCGGAATTGCTGCCATAGTAGGCGGTATTATAATCAGTGATTCATCAGCATGAACCGTGTCTGGTGAATTTTTTTGTCAGCAGTCTTTCTGCCACTGCAGTTTCTTTGACAAAGGCTATACAGCGGGTGAAGACTGCCTGTGCTGTTCATAAGGGCTTTTCATCAAAGAGCTGCTGATACAGCTGCACAGTGAATACGGGCGGTACTGCCGTAACTTCAGGCAGATGTATCACCTGCAGAAGCAGGGACTTCCATGGACATAAGAGCCTTGTTTCCTATGAACGCTGTAATCCTCCGGACAAAGGCGGACAAGGGTCACAGGTATACTCTTTCAAATTCCGCCAAAGCTGTGGTACAATAAGCAAAAGGAAGTGAGCATATGCTGTATGATCTTTACCGGAAGCAAAAGACTTCCCCACAGAAAGCAATGGAAGGTCAGTTTCTGTTTGGCATATACAGGCTGGAGGAATGGAAGGGTCTTGTAGAAGCCTTCGGGTTTTCACCGGGGACCCTTGTGGAGCTGGATCACATGGATGAAAGCCGCACACTGCATAAGCTGGACAGCTATTACGGCTACTGCTTTGGCTTTGTACATCCGCTGAAAGTCCGCAAGGAAGCCGCAGCAGGTATAGGTTTATACTGCCGGCAAAGGGAAGTGATTCTAATCAGTGAGAATACGGATCAGCTGCTGGATTTTTTTCGACTGCTACAGCAGCTGCCGGCAGCACAGCTCAGTGCAGAGCATATTCTTTCGCTGTTTTTTGAATACCTTTTGAAGAAGCATAAGGAGGAGCACGATCAGCTCGAGGATTTGATTGAGGAGCTGGATAATGATATTCTGAATGATAATCTGCAAAATTTCAATCAGCGAATCACCGGAATCCGAAACAGGATTCGCTACCTGCTGCAATATGATGAGCAGTTCAGCGATGTATGCGAGGAGCTGCTGGAGGATGAAAACGACCTGTTTGCCCGAGAGCAGCTGCACCATCTTCGCATCTGTTCCGATCGGGTGGAACGACTGGGACAGCATACCCGCACCCTGCGCGATTACAGTGTGCAGGTTCGTGAATCCTATCAGGCGCAGGTGGATATCCGCTTGAATCGCATGATGTATATATTCACGATCGTTACAGTGATTTTCCTTCCGCTGACACTGATTGTCGGCTGGTACGGCATGAACTTCACAGGAATGCCGGAGCTGCATTGGAGGTATGGATATCCCTTTGTCATCATTCTTTCTCTTGTTTCCATCGGCATCTGTGTATGGTCTATTTACCGAAAACGGATACGAAAATAAGAGGGAGGCAGACATCACGGATAGCGTATGCGCGTCACTCTGGCTGTATTGCATAGGGGAAACGTATGAGGTGGGGCGGTATGTGTAAGGATTTAGACAGGCTTTGCAGGGGACAGGTCATGGATACTCATCGGTTGTCTGTTATAGGCCTTGTGGGACATCGGTAGAAACAACGATATAGAAATTACTGCCACTCATATATTTGTTTTCGCTCTTATCCAAGCTGTTTTAAAGATATAAAGCGGTGAAGGGTAACGAAACATAGGAAGGAATGTGTAAAAAATAGCGGAAATAAGTTGACAAAGGCTAACAAATTGCATATACTAAAGGAGAAGTTAGACAAATATAACAAGATTGTGGTACATTCCTTCTCACGTACTGTATTCTTTTTCCTCTATAACTTTACAACCCAATAATAATCAGCTCTGACTTCTATTTATAAAGGACGGTTCCTCGACCGTCCTTTTATCTGGAAGACGTGGAATTCAAATGGTGAATTCCACAATGCAACGCCCGATCAAATGCTTAACCAGACTCGTGAACTTTCTTTTGGACGCAGGACTCTATATTTCATTGTAAGATAGATACGCCTGCTTCCCGGAAGATATGGTGTAATTTTTAAAATAAAAGTTGACAAAGGCTAACACATGGTGTATTCTATAGGAGAAGTTAGATAAAACTAACAAGACTGCAGAGCGTTCCTTTCTCACGTGCTGCTGTATTGTATCCTCTATAACTTTACAACCAATACTATCATCTGACTTCTTTTCTGAAAGGCGGTTTCCTCGACCGTCTTTTTTTAGTCCCTTTAAGAAACCATGCAGGCAGCCAGACGGGATTAGCATCCTGTCTTATCTCTGGGACAGGCAAGTGTAAGGGCTATCTTAAAAAACATCATCAAAAACACGTAAAATCCGATGGGAGAAGCCGTAAAAGTATGGTAAGATTATAGCGCAAGTGAGGAGTGTGTATTGCTATGGCTTTTTTACCAACGACCAGAGAGGAAATGCTGGAGCAGGGATTCGAGAGTGTTGATTTTGTTTATGTGAGCGGAGATGCCTATGTGGATCATCCGTCCTTCGGCTGTGCAATTATAACGAGAACATTGCAGGCATACGGCTACAGCTGTGCTATTCTGCCGCAGCCCGACTGGCACAACGATGAGGAATTTACACAATTCGGTGAGCCGCGTCTGGGGTTTCTTGTATCTGCCGGAAATATTGATTCCATGGTGAATCATTATTCTGTCAATAAGCGAAGAAGAGATAAGGATTCCTACAGTGATGAGGGAGTTATGGGAAAGCGGCCGGATCGCCCGACCATTGTCTATACGCAGATATTAAAGCGTCTGTTTCCGCATAAGCCGGTTCTGATTGGCGGTATTGAGGCAAGTCTGCGGCGTCTTTCCCATTATGATTACTGGGATGATAAGGTGCGCAGAAGCATCCTCATCGATTCACAGGCTGATTTATTGATGTATGGGATGGGAGAAAACACCATCATCGAGGTTGCCGATGCATTAAACAGCGGATTGCGGGCAGAGGATCTCTGCTATATCCGGGGAACCTGCTGGAAAACCAAAGCTCTGGAATACCTGAGCGATTATGTGCTGCTGCCCTCCTATGAAGCGGTGTGTGCAGATAAGCATACGTATGCAAAGAGCTTTCACATACAGCATGAAAACATTGATGCCATCGCAGCCAGTGTGCTGGTGGAGCCGTATGACGGCTGGTATGTCGTACAGAATCAGCCTCCGCTGCCGCTGACGCAGGAGGAAATGGATTTCACCTATTCGCTGCCCTACGAGCGCACCTATCATCCTCGCTATACATATATTCCTGCGATTGAAGAGGTACAGTTTTCCATTGTCAGTAACCGCGGCTGTTTCGGCTCCTGCGCTTTCTGTGCCATTACGCATCATCAGGGACGCGTGATTTCCACAAGAAGCAGGGATTCCATCGTCGATGAAGCGAAGCGTATTACGGAAATGCCGAATTTCAAGGGCTATATTCATGATGTCGGAGGACCGACTGCCAATTTTTCAAGAGAAGCCTGCGATAAGCAGCGGGAATACGGCGCGTGTAAGAATCGGGAGTGTCTGTTTCCCAAGGGCTGTGCAAATCTGAAGGTGGATCACAGCCGCTATCTGGAAATTCTTCGGGCAGTGCGCGCACTTCCAAGAGTGAAAAAGGTGTTTATCCGTTCCGGTATCCGCTATGATTACCTGATGTATGATAAAAATGATGAGTTCTTCGATGAGCTTGTACAGCATCATATCAGCGGACAGCTGAAGGTGGCTCCTGAGCATATCAATGCGGCAGTGCTGGATAAAATGGGGAAGCCGAGAAAAGAGCTGTATCTGAAATTTGTGGATAAATTCAAGCAGAAGAATGAGCAGTTCAACAGGAATCAGTTCATTGTTCCCTATCTTATGAGCTCTCATCCCGGCAGTGATCTGCAGGCGGCGATCGAGCTTGCCTGCTATCTGAAAAAAATCCACTATACGCCGAAGCAGGTTCAGGATTTCTATCCGACTCCGGGGACACCGGCAACCTGTATGTATTATACCGGTCTGGATCCGAAGACGATGCGTCCGGTTTATGTTGCACGAAGCTATGAGGAAAAAGCGATGCAGCGGGCACTGATGCAGTTTACCTATCCGCAAAATTATGATCTTGTCTACAAGGCGCTGAAGACAGCCGGCCGTATGGATCTGGTGGGGAATTCACCGAAATGTCTGATACCGTATCGCAAGGGGCATACCGGAAATAAGTTTGCAGGAGGAAGACAGAAGGAGCAGCACAGAAAGCCCTATGCAAATAAAGCTTCGAAACCGCAGCGAGGGGGGAAACGCTCATGAAAATCTTTCGTGAGGTACTCGTGATCTTCGGACTGTATTATGTCGGAGAGCTGATCAGTACGACGTTGTCCCTGCCGCTTCCCGGAAGTCTGGTCGGTATGATTCTGCTGTTTGCGCTGCTGCAGCTGCATATTGTTGAGCTGGAACAGATCGCGACGGTTTCCGATTTTCTACTGGGACATCTGCCGTTTTTCTTCCTTCCTGCCGGTGTGGCGCTGATGGCCAGCTTTTCTGCAATGAAGGGCTTATGGATCTGGATGCTGGTCATCTGTCTTGTGACAACGATCATCACGATGGGCTGCAGCGGGCGTATCATCCAGCATATGATGGAAAGGAAATCAAAGCCATGAAAGAGCTGCTGAAAAATCCGATGTTCGGCATCCTGCTTTCGCTGGCAGCCTTTGAGGCAGGACTCTTGCTGCAAAAGAAGACAAAGCTGATTTTCCTCAATCCGCTGCTTACCGCCATCATGATGGTCATCGCCATGCTCATGATGAGTGGAATCGGGCTGGAAACGTATCAGCTGGGCGGTGATATCATTTCCTTGTTTCTTGGTCCTGCCACCGTGGTTCTGGCTGTTCCGCTGTATCAGCAGGTGCACAGCCTGAAAAACTATTTTGTTCCGATCATGGTAGGTATCGTCTGTGGAATTGCTGTCGGACTGGTATCCACGCTGCTGTGTGCCTGGCTTGTACGGATGGAGCCTGCCATCATTGCCAGTCTCGTGCCGAAATCCATTACAACGCCGATCGGCATGGAGCTGAGTGTTGAACTGGGCGGTATTCAGGCAATTACCGTACTTGCTATTCTGGTCACCGGAATCATCGGTGCCGTTGTGGCTGAATTTGTTTTCCGTGTTTTTCGCATCGAGCATCCGATTGCGCGGGGAATTGCACTGGGCTGCAGTGCCCATGCGATCGGAACCAGCAAGGCTTTGCAGCTGGGGCATGTGGAAGGCGCAATGAGCTCTCTTGCGATCGGTGTATGCGGAATTCTCACGGTTTTTCTCGCACCGCCGGTATGGCGTCTGGTATCCGCTTTACTATAATTCCATAACTGCATTGCATATGTATAAAAGGCAGGCACACGCATAGTTCGCGAGCCTGTCTTTTTCGTATCGGTATGCTTATATGGGAGGAATATTCAGCTCTTCACTGATTTCAAGCAGTAATCTGCAGTCACGATTATGCAGTGTGCCATCAATGGGAAGTGCAAGCAGCCTTTGGAATGCACATACATTTTCTGTAAAGGAGGCATTGCTTTGGCTCTTGTTATAGGCCTTCAATACCTTCCTTAGCAGCATCTCCATGTCCGATTCCTTCAGCTGTTCACATAAGGCAGGGGGCTCACGCTTCAGAATATCAGCATCCTGCAGGCTGTGGTACAGGTGTTTTGCTTCCTTTTTCAATACCTGCTGCCATTCCGCTTTGGAAGCAGCTGTCCTGCTGCTTTGGCACTGGGCGAGCCAGGCATACAGAAGCGATTTTCCAAGAAACAGCTTCAGTATTTCATAGCTGCCATTTGTCTCTTGCAGCAGCAGCTCCCATGCATCCCATGGCAGAAGCTGTGAAGGCTCCTTTGGCAAAGCATTTACAAGCGCCTGCAGTGCGCGCTTCCTGCTGTTGATTTTATCCTTGGCTGCGGCACTGTCTGCACCGCCGGCTTCTATATGAAGCTGGTTGTACAGCGCAGCTTCGCTTATCTCCTGCTCATCTGTTGCACATACGGGAACACAGGTCTGAAGAAAACGCTGCCACTGTTCTTGCTCGTGTGTCGTGGAAGAGGCTGTCCCGCAGGCAGCACTCGACATAGAGCAGGACATATGCTTCTCAAAAACCTCCTCAGCGATTTTATATACGCGCTGATGAAGGAGAAGCCAGGGCGGCAGGAACGCCGGATTCGTCTCCCTTGAAAGCTGCATCCAGATATCCTCCGCGCGCTGACGGAGCAGCTCCGCCGGCAAGGTAGGATTCAGATAGCGCAGAGCATACAGGAAGGCTTCAAAGGAAAACGACGGTTTGTTTTTTTCATGCAGCTTGTGCAATGATTGTAGCATTGGCTGAGTCTGTATATGCAGCTTTGGCATCATATAAACGATGAGCTCACTGTGTACACACGGATACAGGGGCAGGACGATATGAGCGGCATGGAAGTGCTTTGCACGGATATCGATTTCATATCCGGCAGTCTGTGTTTCGTCCACATACAATGGGATTTCAGGTGTTCTTCCATCCTCTTTTGTCATGAAGAAATCTTCATAGACAAGAACGCTGTTGTGCTTCATTGTAATGCGGAGCATGGCATTCGGTATATTGAAAAGTCCCAGACCACAGGTGGCATGGATCTGTAACGTACCTGTTGCGATAGTATCACCCCCTACTTTACGGTATGTGAATGCAAAGAAACGGCATGGTGGTTTCGCCTACATCTTTATGTGAATTATGGGATGATTGCATGGAATTATGGATTTCAAAGTACAGCTGTTGACCATCCAGGGCTTCCGTATTATAGTATGTGTAAATATTTCATGCAGGGAATATGAAAGGCAAAGGTACGTGCTTTTATAACAAATGAGGAAGTGATTGCTCATGTACTTCGCTGCAAAATAGCAGTCTCATGGATACGATAAATCCTTTGTGCACAAAGGAACTGCGCATGAAAGAAAAGGCGAAGCACAGGATGATGAAGCACTCGATCATCCGTTTTTATAAAGCGTATGGTGTTACACAGACTACATTTGAAGAAGACACAGCCGGCAGGCTGAGCGACTTGTTTATCGAGCAGACAGGAAGCTCCACCAGACTCTTTATTTCAAAAGCTCAAAGAACGCCGGATTACGGAATTGCGGATTCCTGGCGGCTGCCGGGGTCCTGCATCAGGAGGTGCAAACATGAATAAACAAAAGAAACCCTTATATTTTTATTATCTGCTGATACTGATTGTCATTGTTGCGGGAAACATGCTGTTTTCCGCAATGGAACAGAGTCGAATCAAGGATGTCAGCTACAATACCTTTATTAAACAGACAGAACAGAAAAAAATCGACAAGGTGGAAATCGGTGATCAAAGCATCAGCTATACGCTGAAAAAGGATGAGAAGACGATTTATCAGACGGAAACGATGGAAACGGATACCGCGCTGTCTCAGCGGCTGTATGATGCCGGGGCAACCTTTACAAGAGTACACACGAAGGAAATGAATCCCTGGCTGTCCTTCCTGATAACGGGTATCCTGCCGATTATTCTGCTGTTCTGGTTCGGTAACCACATGTTTAAGAAGATGCAGAAGAAAATGGGCGGTGATGCCATGAGCTTTGGGGGAGGCGGCTTAGGCGGCTTTGGAAAGAGCGATGCGAAAATATATGTAAAATCACAGACAGGGAAAACCTTTCTGGATGTGGCTGGACAGGAGGAAGCCAAGGCTGCGCTGCAGGAAATGGTGGAATTTCTCAAAAGTCCCCAACGCTATACCCAGATTGGTGCACAGATGCCAAAGGGAGCTCTGCTTGTCGGGCCTCCGGGTACCGGGAAGACACTGCTTGCGAAAGCGGTGGCAGGGGAAGCAAATGTACCGTTTTTCTCAATCAGCGGTTCGGAATTTGTCGAGATGTTTGTCGGGCGCGGAGCTGCCAGAGTCCGTGATCTGTTCAAACAAGCCAGAGAAAAGGCACCGTGTATCGTGTTTATTGATGAAATCGACACCATAGGAAAGAAGCGGGATGGTGCAGGTGTGGGTGGTAATGATGAACGGGAACAGACGCTGAATCAGCTGCTGGCGGAAATGGACGGCTTTGACGGAAGTACCGGCGTCATCCTTCTAGCTGCTACCAATCGCCCGGAATCTCTGGATCAGGCACTGCTTCGTCCGGGACGCTTTGACCGGCGCATACCGGTGGATTTACCGGATCTTGCCGGGCGTCAGGCCATTTTGCAGGTACACGCCAAGGATGTTCGCATGGGCAAGAATATTGACTTTCGTGCAATCGCAAGAGCGACTGCCGGTGCGAGCGGTGCGGAGCTGGCCAATATTATCAATGAAGCTGCCCTGCTTGCGGTCAAGGATAACCGGACACAGGTCATCCAAAAGGATTTGGAGGACAGCGTGGAAACGGTGATCGCCGGATATGAACGTAAAAACGCTGTCATATCAACCAAGGAAAAGCTGATTGTATCCTATCATGAAATCGGCCACGCACTGGTTGCGGCCAAAGCGAAAAACAGTATGCCGGTAACGAAAATCACGATCGTACCGCGAACAAGCGGTGCACTTGGCTATACCCTGCAGGTTCCGGAGGAGGAAAGTAACCTGATCACCAAGGAGGAGGCATTCACCAAAATCATGACCTGCTGCGGCGGACGTGCTGCAGAGGATCTGGTGTTCCATTCCATCACCAGTGGAGCCAGCAATGATATCGAGCAGGCAACCAAGATTGCCAGAAGCATGATCACGCGTCTGGGAATGAGTGAAACCTTCGGGATGACAGCACTGGAAACTGTGAATAATAAATATCTGGGCGGCGATACCTCGCTTGCCTGCAGCGATCAGACAGCAACCCGTGTCGATGAAGAGGTCGTCAGGCTGATACAGCAGGCCTATGAGGAAGCACGCCGTATTCTGGAGGAGAACAAGGAGAAGCTGCATGAGCTGGCAAAATTCCTGTATGAGCGTGAAACGATAACAGGAGAGCAGTTTATGGAAATCGTCAATCGCGTTCCTCAGCTCGAAACAGCACAGAATTTGTAGAAAGAAAGCGAAAAGCAGCGCTTTCTTTTGCGTTATGAAAGGCGTGCTGTGCTATAATAGAGTATGTAAATACATGAAGCAAGCACAAGGAGGGTTCTATGCCAAATATTATTACACATAAGATTTTTGCGGAAGAAGTGCTGAAGAGCATGACCAAGCACGATATCCGTTCCATGATAGAGCGTCATCCGCAGATATTCTATATCGGCAGCAATGGTCCTGATTTCCTGTTCTTTTCTCATATCAAACCATGGGAATCCTATAAAAGTCATGCGCTGAACAGGCTGGGCAGTGCCATGCATGCACATGGTATCAATGCGTTTTATGAAACAGCAATCGAATGCATCCGTGCACAGAAGCATGAGGATGTAAAGGAGCTGATGAGTGTTTATCTGTTTGGTCACCTGTGTCACTGGGCGCTGGATAAGACGACACATCCCTATATTTTCTATCGTACAGGGAACTGCCGGGGTGTCAGTGCAGGTCTGCATCACCGCTTTGAGTCTATGATGGATACCATGATGCTGGAAAAATACCGCGGCTTGAGTATCCGGGATTATCCGTGCTATGAAATCTGTGCATATGATGAGGATATTCTGAAGGCGATCGCCCGCATATACGTACCAGCTGCACGCAAGGTTTATCACCATGAGGTTAAGGTACACGATATCAGGGAAACCCTGAACTCCTGGTATGATGTACAGAAGCTGCTGTATGATCCTGCAAATATCAAATATCCGCTGTTAAAGGGCTTTGAGACGCTTGCACGCAAGCCCTGGGCTGTCAGCGGCAACGTTGTCCGTCCGTCTGTGGATGAGCGCTATGATGTATTGAACGAAGAGCATGCGATCTGGAAGCATCCGTGTGATGATACGATCACATCCAACGCTTCTTTTATTGATATGTTCAACGAGGCAATTGAAACGGCTGTTCGTGTAGTTGACAAGGCATACGGCTGTATAGAATACGGAGCTGACAGTCAATCTGTGCTCGAGCTTCTGCAGGATGCCGCCTACGATACCGGAATGGACGGCAAGCGGGATATGAAGTATTTCGATATTATCTATGACTGATGTAATTGCTGGTAAGGGGCATGTCCATGGTGCTATACATACGACATGCTCTTTTCTATAGGAGAGCTGTCAAAGATTGTGCATATACTGAAGGAAGAGAGGAGAATGTACTATGAAGCTGTTTGATTTGCATGCGGACATCGGATACGATGTCATGCAGAAGAAGCACACGGAAACAGATATACTGAACCGCTTTCATCTGCAGAAGTTTTTAGAGGGTGAGGTTTCTTATATCGGTATGGCATCCTTTTTTGAGGGAAGTGAAACGTGGGACTATATGCAGGATATGGTTTTGTCCCTGAAAAAGGAAATCGAGCATTGCGAGATGATCGATTTGGTGCTTTGTGGTGAGGATTTAATTGAAAACGGACATATCAAGGCAATACTGACTGTGGAGGGAATGTGCGGTATCAAGGAGCATGCCAGAGAAAAAATCGAGTGGCTGTATGCGCAGGGTGTACGCATTGCCTCCTTTTGCTGGAACGAGGAAAATCTGCTGGCAACCGGCGTAAAGGGGAATCCGGAGCATGGCCTTCATCCGCTTGGGGAAGAGGCACTGCAGGCAATGATTGACTGCAATATGCTGGTGGATGTATCCCATGCCAATGAGCGAACCTTCTGGGATATTATGGCACATCCCTCAGCACGAGTTATCGCCACGCATTCCAATGCGAGAGCGTTGTGTGATCATCCACGGAATCTTTGGGACGATCAGATTATCGCTATCGCAAAGCGGGGGGGAATCATCGGTATGAACAGTGCACCGGCGTTTGTTCATGAGCGTCCTGAAAAACGCGATATCCCTCATCTGGTTGCTCATATGCACTATATAAAGCAGCTGGCAGGAATCGAAGCACTGGCACTGGGGCTTGATTATATGGATTTCTATGAGGGCTGTGAGGAGCTGCATACAAAAAATCTGGAGGATTGTTCAAAGAGCCAGCGTTTGATTGAGGGAATGCTGACCCGGAATTTCAGTGAGGAAGAGGTAAGATTGATTGCCAGTGAGAATGCTCTGCGTAAGCTGAAAGAGGTTTTGTAAAGAAAGTAAAAAAAAGTTTTGGGCGCCCCTGAGCGCTTTTTTTTATCCTTTCAACTGCTTGAAGTCCTTTGTTTCTCATCGTATGCAAGGCTTGCGTCACATAAGAATAACACGATAAATACTATGCTTGCTCGTAATGGTACTTGTTTTTATATAAGAGAAAAAGTATAATAAACACGACTTTTGTAAAATATTGTATTTGCGGTTGGAATACCGTTTAACATTATGCAAAGGGAATGATGGAAATCGTGAAAATGGCGGGATAAGGGATTTCAGGAGGATGATGGTTATGGTTAGAGGTATGAAACGTCTGATGGCATTTTTCGTAGTATTTACACTTTTGTTTCAAATGACAGATATGCCGCTGCATGCGGAAAACAGCAGGGATGTCAGTGCTTTACTGACAGTTAAGGAAGCGTATATTGAACAAAATCATAAGGATGTTGTGGAAAACAGCATGTTGACAGATACCGATCCGGTATCTGTATCTGTTAATTTTAAGGTGCCCGTTTTAGGAGACGGATTGACAGAAGAGGATTCTTATGTAAGAAAAGGAGATACTGCTGTAATTGAGCTTGCAACGAAGTATAAGCTGGCAGATACAGCTTCTCCAAGCTTTGCTCTGACAAGAAAGGTTGAGGAAAACGGCGGCAGCAGAGAAGTTAAAATCGGATTGCTTCGCATTGTTACAGACACGGATGCGAATAAAGTATATGCCCATATCGTTTTTGACGGTGATGATGAGGTGTTTGATGGACAGCCCATAGCCGGGGGAGGCGCCTGGTCAAATGTCAATTGTAAATTCTCAACAACTCTGGAATATAACGGTACAGGAGATGGCGCCAAGCCTGGAGAACATGCTGTAACCATTTTGGGAAAAAGCTTTTCTGTAAAGGTGCCGGAACCGCCTGTTATTATGACTATGGAAAAAAGCGGAGCTGTTGAAGGAAAGTTTGTCAGCTGGAAGGTCAAAATAGATGCGCAACAGGCAGGAGCAGCTGCAGATTTTGGCGGCTATGTATTTCAGGATAATCTGAAAAGCGTTGGAAGCTATGTGGACAGATCCTTTAAAATCGGAACGGCAGAGGATGGCAGTGATGCTGTAGAAAGAGAGGTTTCCTATGAAGCTTCACTGCTGCAGCACACATTTCCGGAATCGGCAAAAGGGATTTGCTATGTGTTTTTCAAAACGGAAATCCCGGATGCAATTTATTATGCAAACAGCGAAAAAACGATAAGAAATACCGCTGTCATCCTAAAGGATGAGGGGCAGGTCAGTACATCCAGTGCCAGTGTGAACTATGATGGAACCTGGATAAAAAAGGAATTGAATGGAATTAACCATAAGGATGGAACGATATCATGGACGATTACAGCAAATCAGCCTGCTGCATCGTTAACGAATGCAGTCATTACGGACAAGCTGGATAGTAAATTGAACTGGCAGTCTGCAGCTTTGGAAATATATAATGGAACCTCCTGGGACGCAGGATCTGCTTCTTTTTCCAATGAACCGGCGGATGGAAAATATGAAATTGGTACTATAAATGCCAAGGTTCGACTGACAATCACGGCACAGCTCAAGGATAAATCGGAAATAGAGCATACCGTGGTATCGGTAAATAATAAAGCAACACTCAGCTGGGAAGGGAATACAGGAGTTGGCAGCAATTCTGTCTACAGCAGCATCGGATTCAATCCGATCACCAAGACGAAAGGAGCCTATGATGCGTCTGCACATACGGCGACCTGGAATGTGAACGTGGAGCAGTCCGATGTGAATGATGATTTACGTGTGCTGGAGCTGCTTGTGTATGATGCATCCTTTACCTGGGATGATGCTTATGAAATCACAGACAATACTGGAGCAGACTTAACGACAGTAAGCAAAGAGGTTGTAAAGAGCTTGACTCCCAGCTGTAATCAGCGGTATGTAAAGGATTCCTTTGCTACGGAAGCTGACAGTGCTGCTGTTCCTACACTTCATCATATCAAAAAGAATGGTACGGTGATTGCGGATGTTCTGGTCGTCACAGGGACAGATGTTAACGGGCTGGCTGTGGATAAACATAATCAGAGCTTCTCTTATAAATCACAGGTTACCAATCCGAATATTTATTTAAGTAATGATAATCAGAGCGGAAACAGTGTGAAAAATACAGCTTTTCTTTATAGTGGCAATAAACTTGTGAATCAGGCAAATGCAACTGTCAGCTGTCCGAATACCATACTGTTAAAGGATGCTTTGACAGCTGTGGATGGTGCAAAGGATTTGACGAATGCTGACAATGTTAATAAACAGGCCTCAGCTGCTGATAAGCTGTATAATTATAAAGATGGCTCTGCTGTTTTCCGCCTTCAGGTCAATGCAAGCGATTTGAAGGATATGACCAATGATGTAACAACTGTCGACGGCGAACAACTGGGAGATGTTACCGTGAAGGATATCCTTCCGAAGGGATGGGAGTTTCAGAATATCACAGCGGATAAAAAGTTTTTGATATATGAAGGGGTATCCGCGAACGGAAAAGTTACGGCGAAAACACTTGTTGAACCGGATTATATTACCAGTGATTTCACGAAAGCAGGAGAAGCTGCATTCACCTTTTCCTCATTGCAGAAGCCATATGTGATCCTGTTGAAGGCAGGACCGAATGAGCAGACGGCAAAGGGATATTTCGATAAGAATCAAAAGATTAGTCTTGAGAATGCTGCTTCCCTGACCGCAGAGCATATGACTGCGGAAAAGCATGTAAAGCAAAGCATACAGATAAAAAGCACCACAATATCCAAAACAAAGCAGCGACCTGACAATGGAATTCTGCAATGGAAAATCACCTACAATCCCTATATGCAGAAATATGGGAATGCGCTTATTCAGGATACCTTGTCTGAGGGAATCGAGCTGCGGATGAAATCTGATGGAGCTCTGGATATGGATGAACAAAACATAGCCATACAAGAGCTGGATATGGAAGCAGACGGTACCCTGAAGGCAGGGAAACCACTGAAGGATACAGCAAAATACATACGATATAATCCTGTAAACAGAACCTTGTATTTTACAATCCCTGATGAACAGAAAGTCTATCAGCTGATTTATCTGACCGATATAACAGGGGATTATCAAAGTACGCTATCCAATCACGCTATCCTTGCTTCCGGTCATACAGAAGAATCCGGAGTTACCGTGAATGACCAGGTTTATCGCTCAGATGCCCAATCTACAATGCAGCGCAGCGGCTGGCTGGAAATCACCAAGGTCAATGAGAAAAATATTCCTTTGGAAGGAGCGGAATTTACCGTATTCAGTAAGGAAAATGATGCTGTCATTCGAAAGGGAGTCACCCCGGTGAGTGGTGTTTTGACAATCCGGGGTCTGCCGATTGGAAGCTATTATATGAAAGAGACAAAAGCACCTGATAATTACCTGCTGTCACCGGTTGTTTATCAGATTGAGGTCATAAAGGAAGACGTATCCGTTCTTACAAAGATCAATGGAAGTAAAAACACGCTAACCCTGGTCAATACACAGGAGGGAACGAGCGGTGATTTAAAGATACGCAAGGAGCTGAAAGGAAATGATACTGATTCTGATTTGGAATTCAAATTCAGAATTCAGGCAGGTAAGCTAAACAAGGAAGTAGCCTATCTTGGAGAGGGAGGAAAAAAAGACGGCACGCTTGTCTTTACGGATGGTAAAGCGGAATTTACCTTATGCGGAGGGCAGAGTATACAGCTGGTGAATCTGCCAAAGGATACAGATTATACGATTGAGGAACAGGAATATCAGGAATTGGGGTATCAGATTGAAAAACAGAATGATAAAGGAACGATCAAAGCAGACGTGCTGCAGGAAGCGGTCTTTACCAATATTCGAAACAAGGTGTTATCGCCTGTATATTATCAGATGAATGTACATATTTCATTAGATGGACAAAAGCCGCAGAACGGGCAGTTCCGGTTTCAGCTGAAGGATGAGATGGGGGGAGTGCTGCAGACAGTGAAAAATGATGGCGGTGTGATTAAATTAAAGGAATTGAAATTCAGCAGTCCGGGTGTTTACACCTATCAAATTACACAGATGACCAATGCTGTGGATACGATTCGATACGATGAGGGCTTGTACACCGTTATCATCACCGTCATTGAGAAGGATGGTCTTCTTACAGTGGAGAGTGTTGTATGGGAAAAGGACGGGAAATCCTACGAATCAGATACACCGCTGTTTTCAAATACGACATCACAGGAGGAAACACCACAACAGCCGATTGCACCGGATGAATCACAGGAAGATGCAACATTGGATACAGAAGAGAAGGAAACACTTCCTGAGAAAGAGCCGGTAAAGACAAAGGAGCAGCAAACAGGGGATAAGAACAAAGGAGCAGTAAAGCATGAAAAGAAAAAGGCGACAGCTGAAACCTATGACAGCACGCATATGACATTATGGCTTTTGACTGCTTCTGTATCTTTTGCCTTGCTGGGAATCATCAAACTGTATGGGATGCGGAAAAAAAGCTAGATTATATCCTGCAACCACACGAACTATCACCAGCATCAAAAAAGAGGAAACTATGATACGGAATCAATCAACGCTGTTATAGTATTTAGATTGATGATTTCCACAGAGGAACGACGCAGCAATCTGCATATGACTGCTGCAAAATGATATAATTTAGATTCATGCATCTGAAACGAGCGATTGCAGTAGCTTCGGGAATGAAATGGATATGGTTATTCAGCGTTTCCTGCTTCAATGAAGCAGCAGACACCTCTCTTATAAAGGAAAACAGAGTATATGTCTGATGATGTAATCTTTACGGAAATATAAAAAAAGGGAGATTCTTCTGTTGATGTAAATCAACGGATGCGATATCTCCCTTTCCTTCCTGTTTGAATATTATACGTGCTGCTCTGCTTTCATGCTTTTCACCTTTGCATTAAGCAATCGCTGCGCAGCTGCCGGATCATTCACATCCATAACACACGCTTCCATCGGACACATACCGGTTTTGGTACGGTTGATGATATAGGGAACCTGTTCGTCATAGGTTACTGGTATGTTGTACAGCTGGAAAATTTCCAGGGCATGCGTGGAAATGACACAGGCATGTACCTGATGTACATCTCCGCGGACCATTAACAGCGCTGCTGCTTTGCCAATAACTTTGTCAACCAGCTGGGCACCCTGCAGATGTCCCTGATCCAGCAAATGCAGGATGGGAAGGATGCCGTTCGCATGTTCCTTGTACAGCCGCTGCTTCTGCAATACGACACAGGTAAGCTCCTCCGCTTTCAGAATTCTAATGAGTTCATCCATGATTTTCTCCTTTTGTTGTAAAAAAACAGGTCATTTTCCTTGCTTTTTCAATAAAATCGTGAAAATGAAACTGTATGAAAAAAGACGATATGCATCATCGCCCTTACAATACTAGTCTATCACAAATCCATGGAAAATGTAAGCCTGTTAAATCTAATTTTTTTGCGTATAATAAAGGTATACAAACAAGGAGGGATTTTATATGAAAGTCCAGATCTACGGAAAAAACATTACAGTAACTCCAGCGATTGCTGAAAAAATCGAGAAGAAATTAAACCATCTCGAAAAGTATTTCATAATTGATGAAAACGTAGTCGCTAATGTGGTGGTGCGGGTGTATCCGAATAAACAGAAAATCGAGGTTACGATCCCTACAAAATTTGCAGTATTGCGTGCAGAGGTTGTACAGGACGATTTATATGCAGCTATCGATTTGGCGATTGATAAATTAGAGGATCAGATTCGTCGTCAGAAAACAAGACTGACAAGAAAAAATAAAGAGAAACTGGCATATGCGTTCATTGAAGAAGAGGAAATTGAGGAAGAATTTGACGATACCGATAATGAACTGGTTCGTACAAAATCACTGGTTCCGGATACCATGGAGCTGGATGAGGCAATCATGCGTATGGAAATGCTGAACCACAGCTTCTTCATTTACCGTGATGATGAAACCAAGGAAATTGCGGTTGTCTATAAGCGTCATGACGGCGGTTACGGATTGATTGAAACAGAATAATAGAAATCAAAAGGCGATGTGCTACCGGCGCATCGCCTGTTTCTATGCTGAAGGAGATTATACACATAATTCACTGTTGTATCACAATGCATTTCACACGATGAGGCTTTCAATTGTAAACGTACCGGATCAGCGAGTGAGATGCTGATGGTGTTATCATTATCACTGGTCTGCGGTATTCATGGGAGGAACCGCTACCTACAGCTTTAAGAAAGAGACAATTACACGATAGAGAAAGTGTGTAACACATATTATGTACAGCGGATAGGGTAGATGTGAGCTCTGCATAAATCGATTGATAAGCTATGATACGCAACAAAAATATAAAATTAAGATGTAAGCCGGCTTTGACAGTTTGTGATAATGTTAACTCTTTTGCAACTTCGGGTTGATTTCATCCACTTTCTATCCATTGTTATCAACTGGCATTTTATTTATAATGGGAATGTAGAAAGGTTGTGATCATATGGAGATGACGCTTGGAGGCAGAATTCAGACACTGCGAAAGCAAAGAGGAATTACACAGGAGGAGCTGGCCAAGGCTATGCAGGTATCGACACAGGCAGTATCCAAATGCACCAAAGGCGCGCAGAGCGGGAATGCGGTGGAACACCGGATGCCATGCTGTTACCGCGGCTGGCAGATTATTTCAATGTTTCAGTTGATTATTTGTTTGGAAGAGGAAAACAGGAGCCGGAAAGACTAAGTGATCTTGTCTTTCAGAAGCTGAAGGGGCTAAAGCGAAGCAAGCAGCTGGAGCTTGCGTTTGAAATCTGCTATATGATGGAAAATGCAATCGGTAAGATTCCGCATCATGAGGCACTTCCCAATCAGGAAAACTTTATGATGCAGGAGGGCGCAGACCCCCTGCTGTATCAGGTTTTGCATGATGATGTATATTCCTGCATGCGTCTGAATGAGGAATTTCATTATTTTTTATATGTACCGCAGCCGTCCTGTGGTTTTTTACATGCACTTCCCGCACAGGAGGAATTCGAGGAGCTTCTGGCCTTTTTGAATAAACCGCATTGCTTTGCGATGCTGTATCAGCTATCAAAATGTCCGCAGGGAAGAGGCTTTCAGGTAAAAGGGCTTGCGAAAAAGCTGAGCATTGAAGAAGCCGATGCCGCACAGATTTTACAAGATTTAAAAAAACGGCAGATTGTTCATGAAATTCAGCTTGAGAAGGAAAAGGGCTTGGAGCCGATTTATGTACTCAGTGAAAAGCCGGGCTTTCTGCCCATGCTGCTGTTTATGGCCGCCTACATACAGTCAGGTATATTATACGGATACTTCGCCATGGATCGTGAGCTGCCTATATTGAATGGGGAGGTGTCTCATGAATAGCATCAAATCTGCGGTATACAAAAAGAATCGGCTGAATTTTATCCTTGCCTTGCTGGGCTCGATTGGCAATGCAGGGATTGCTGAAGGGGTTGCCTTTTTACTGCGTGAATTTGTTGATATATCAATCAGCGGTTCCATGGATGCTCTTTACCGTATGCTCAAAATGTTTGTTCTGCTTTTGCTTGCAATGGTGCTTGTGGATGTCATCAGCTTTATATTTACCAACCGCTTTATCTGTCGTGGAATGCGTCAGTACAAGCATATACTTTTTAAAGGGCTGCTGCAGCGTAGTATTTCGTCCTTTCAAAAGGAAGCAGTTGCACAATGCATGTCCGCATTGAGCAATGATGCGACGGTGATCGAAAAAAATAATCTCGAGGCGATTTTTGAAATCTGCACGTATGGGATGATGCTTGCTGCAGGTCTTGGCTCTATGCTGTATCTGGACAGCTATCTAACAATCTGTGTGATTCTGGCAAGTATGGTGCCGCTGCTGGTATCTGTATTCTTTTCCGGCGCTTTGCAAAGAGCAGAGTGTTGTACATCGAAGCACCATGTGGACTTCATTGCTCTGCTGAAGGATTTGTTCAGTGGTTTTACGGTAATCAAAAGCTTTCAGGCGGAAGCTGTAGTGCTCGATGCTTTTGAGCAGGAAAATACAGCGCTGGAGAAATCCAAAAAACGTCGCAGGGATCTGATTTCCATACTGATGCTGCTGTCGCAGATATCTGGGTTTCTAGTGAATCTGGTCGTTTTCGGTCTAGGTGCCTGGTTGTGTATCCAAGGCAGAATTACTGCAGGGACGGTGATTGCATTCGTCCAGCTGCTGAATTATATTACACTGCCGATTGAAAAGCTCCCTGCACTGTACTCAAAAAGAAAGGCCAGTGCCGCCCTCATGGAAAAAGGGGAAGCTGTTTTGCATGTGAAGGAGGAATCGCTTCCTGAGAAAACAGTAACAAAGTTTCGGCAGGCTGTAGCACTGGAGCATGTGAGTTTCTCATATGAGGAAGGGAAAAAGGTTTTGTCTGATATCAACATTCGTTTTGAAAAGGGAAAGCGATATGCTGTTGTTGGAGCGAGCGGAAGCGGGAAATCCACTCTGCTGCAGCTGTTGCTGGGATATGATCGAGGCTATGAGGGAAAAATTTTTCTGGATGAAGTAGAGCTCAATGCATTAAGCAGAGAAAGTCTCTATCGTCTGGTATCCATGGTGGAGCAGAATGTTTTTGTATTCAATGCAACACTGCTGGATAATATCACAATGTTTCAAAGCTTTCCTCCGGCAGTCTGTGAACATGCCCTAAAGCGCAGTGGTCTGGATACATTTGTACGTGAAAAGGGTGCCGAGTATCTGTGCGGAGAGAACGGCTGTCTACTATCCGGTGGGGAAAAGCAGCGCATCAGTATAGCACGCGGTTTCATTCGCAATGCACAAATCCTTATGATGGATGAAGCAACGGCGGCACTGGATACTGCAACCGCCCGTTATGTAGAGGAGTCAATCCTGCACCTTGACGATGTAACCGCAATCGTGGTTACCCATAAGCTGCATGCCGATATTCTGAAGCAATACGATGAGATTCTCGTTATGAAGGATGGACGAATTGAGGAAGCAGGAACATTTGAGGAGCTGTATACAAGAAAGGGATGCTTCTATTCCCTGTATCGTCTAAGTGTCTGATATGAAAAAGGATCTCTTATAGAAATTCTTTGTTACTGTTCACCGATAGAATAAAAGGTGTCAAGAGGAAAAAGCAAATAAACAAAAAAAATAATATGACATTAAAAGCAGTTTTAATGATGTTAATAAAAAGAGAGTAAAAAATGACTTGCAGCGAATATAACGATTGCTCAGAGCCTGCCAAAGCCTGATAGAAGGCTTTTAAGCAACAACGTTGATATGCAATACATATTATGATAAAAAGCTTTGAAGAAAGTTATCCACAGTAGTCGTATAAAATCATATGATATAATATCTTCAGAGAAAAGGAAGATATCAATATGATGACAAAGGATAGGATTACATTAAACAACATTTTACTGCATAAGGAACATTTTGATCATAAACTGATAGGGATCGTAGAATATCTCGAACATCAAAATGTACATTTGAACACGGAATATAAGAGAATCGTGGTCAGTAACCGGAACCTCGTAAAAAAGAATCAAGATGTGCAGGCAAAACTGAAGGATATGAAGGCGATCCAATATAATCTGAATCAAAAAATTGAAAGAAAAAAGATGAAGAGGCCAGTAATATCATCAAAGATTTTGAAGAAGAGATCAAAAAGCAGGAGAAGATTATAAAAGGCGAACTCCAGCATTCTTATAACGAAAACAATAAACTACATACTGAAAATGAAAAATTACGAAGAGAGATAGAAAAGCTGAGAAAAGAAAATAACCGATATAAAAGGATGAGCAAGAAAAACTCCTGTAATTCCAGTATTCCCCCATCAAAGGATGAATACAGAAAAGTCGCAAATTCAAGGACAAAGACTGGATTGAAAAAAGGTGGACAGAAAGGACATACGGTACATCGTATCAGCTTGAAAGATACTGCAGATAAGATCATATATAGAATCGTAAGACAAGCACCTGTAGGAGCAGAGGCTATTTTAAATGCGGAGAACGAGCTCCTATACTATAGAACACAGGAAATCGATGCAAGACTGAAAACGGAGATTACGGAAACAAGATATATAACAGCAGTACAAGGACAGGTGCTTCCGGAAAAAGAAATGCGCAGGTATCGAATCAGCAGTGTGTCCTATCATGATGATTTCAAAGCGATGATACTGTATCTGAACAGCAAAGGGACGATTCCGTTGAACAGACTGTGTACGATGATCAATGAAATGAGTATGGGGAAGATAAATCTCAGTGCATCAGTCATCGTGAAATGGGAAGAAGTATTACAACAAAAAAGTATAAACTATCAAAATGAGATTCTAAAAGAATTGCGAAAAGAAAGAATCCTGCATGTAGACGAAACAGGATGGAAAATCAATGGAACGCGTGCATGGTTACATGTGATCGTAAGTGAACAAAGAGCATTTTTTATTGTCACAGAGAAGCGGAAAGATACGGAGAAAGGACCGCTGGGAATACTGAATGATTATGAAGGATGTCTGATCCATGATCATTATAAGGCATATTATGATTTGAAAAGCTGCGACCATGGAGAATGTAATGCACATATTCTGAGATATTTAAAAGAAGGAGCAGAACTGGATAAGAATGAAGCGTGTGCAAAAAATGATGGAACTGATTCAGAACATGATCCATGAAAAAGAAAGAACTGGTTAGACATAGAATCATGAAGATGGATGAAAAAACAGATCAGCTCATACGAAGAAAGATATATGGAGATCCTGAATGATGAGTTAGAAAAGTATGCTTCAGAGCATCCAAAAAAAAGTAGCAGCCAAATATGTACCGGGATATATAAAATTGATGAAACGGATGGTGGAGTATAAAGAAGAACATCTGAGATTCATCAAGGATTTTACTGTTCCTTCTGATAATAATATAGCAGAGAGACAGATGCGGCCGACAAAAGCAAAGAAGAAGATCAGCGGACAGAGTCTCAGTCTAGAAACAGCTAATTATTTTGCGGCAATACATACAGTAGTGCAAACGTGTTCCTTACAGAAGAAAAATACACTGGAAGAAATCAAAGCCATCCTTCAATCATAAGAGGGATGGCTTTGATTTTTTATGAGTATCGGTGAATAGTAACTGTGGCCATGCAGGCTTCAACATTTTTCAAATGTAACCGTTGACAAACACGATATCCATCTGCTATACTTTGGGTAAAGTAAGGATAGTTATTGTGAAAACAAGCTCGACCTGCTAATCAATAGATCACGGATTTCGTGTTTTTTGATATGCAGGTCTTTTCTTATGAGGAGGCGAGAAGTATGATTTTCAAGAAACGGCTGAATAACAACGTGGTCATTGCTCTGGATGAAAACGGACAGGAGAAAATATTATGCGGGAAAGGCCTTGGCTTTCAGATGAAGGAACAGGGCACCGTAGAGGAAAGCCGTGTTGAAAAGGTGTTTGCATTAGCGGATCAGGTAATGAACCGCCGCCTGCAGGAGCTGCTGGAAACGATTCCCATGGAGCATTTGGAGCTGGCGGAGGAAATCATGAACTATGCCAGAATTCACATTGATGAAACTGTGAGTGAAAACGTAATTGTGGCGCTTTGTGATCATATGTATATGGCGGTGGAGCGGAAAAAACAGGGGATTGAAGTGAAGAATGTACTGCTTTGGGATATTCAGAAATTTTATCGGGATGAGTATAAGGTTGGACGGTATGCGATAGCACTTATCCGGGAGCGCTTCGGTGTGGAGCTGAGTGAGGATGAAGCAGGCTTTATTGCATTGCATATCGTCAACGGACAACTGCATCTGGAAACAAAATCCGTCAGGGAAATCACAACCCTGATGCAACAGATTGAAACGATCGTCCGCATGCGCTTCGCGATTACGCTGGACCCGGATTCTGTATATTATTATCGGTTCATCACACATTTGAAATTTTTTGCGGAACGGATTTTCTCGGAAAAGCAGATTCCAACAAAGGAAATGGACGGACTGCTGGAGCTGATCAGGGAAAAATATCCGCAGGATGTGGAATGTGTGTTGGATATCGCTGCCTTCTTAAAGCAGCGCTATGGCTATACGCTGAGTGAAGAGGAGATTCTGTATCTCAGTATTCACGTATCAAGGATACACCAGGTATCTGTGAAGGGCGGTGAGGCCGTTTAACAGGACGTTAAGAGCTTTAAAAAACAGGATAAAGGATAGTTACATTTAGTTGGCTTGACCTTTGTTTCACGTATGCATAAGCATCAGAAATGGAGGACGAAAACATGACTGTTTATGAAACTTTAGCAAAAGAAATACTGAACTATGTAGGTGGAAAGGATAATGTAAATTCGCTGACACACTGCATTACACGGCTTCGCTTCAAATTAAAGGAGGAATCCATAGCACAGGATGAGGCGCTGAAAAACCTGGAGGGTGTTGTTACGGTTATGAAGAGTGCCGGACAGTATCAGGTGGTTATCGGCAATCAGGTACAGGATGTATATGAGCAACTCGCGCCGTTATTACATGCAGAGCAGCCGCAGACGGTGCAGGATGCTGAGAAAGAGAAGCTGCTGGATCGCTTTGTGGATATCATATCCGGTATTTTCCAGCCGATTTTAGGTATCATGGCTGCGTGTGGTATGATCAAGGGATTGAACATGCTGTTTATGACACTGGGTCTGTACGCGGAAACCAGCGGCGGCTATATGATCATCAATGCGATCGGTGATGCATTGTTTACCTTCCTTCCCCTCTTTCTGGGATATACCTCTGCCAGGAAGTTTGGTTTGAAGCCGATGGTGGGACTGGTCATCGGCGGAATCATGTGTTATCCGGGCATTCAAAGCAGTGCGCTGTCCGGCAGTCTAAAACCCCTGTATACCATGTTTGAGGGAACGATGTTTGCATCGCCGGTATACATTGACTTCTTCGGTATTCCCGTGATATCCATGGACTACACCAGCACCGTAATTCCTGTGATCTTTATTGTATATTTTGCCAGCAAATGCGAGAAGCTGTTTTCAAAATTCGTACCGGATCTGGTGAAATTCTTCTTTGTGCCGATGCTGACGCTGCTTGTGGCACTTCCCATTGGCTTCCTGCTCATTGGACCTGTCGCAACCTTCGGCTCGAAAATAATCGCGGAAACCATCATCAGCATCCGGAATGTATCCCCGATGCTGGCGGGCGGTCTGGTTGGTCTGACATGGCAGATTCTGGTGATTTTCGGACTTCACTGGGGCTTTATTCCTGTCTATATCAATAACATTGTGACAAACGGCTATGATAATGTCATGATGCCGTTCTTCGCCTGTACCTTTGCGACCTCAGCGGTGATTCTGGTCATCATGTTGAAAACCAGAGACCGTAAAATGAAGGAGCTTTGTCTGCCGAATTTCATTTCCGGTATCTTCGGTGTGACGGAGCCCGGTATTTATGGAATTCTGCTGCCTTTGAAAAAACCATTCATCATCAGCTGTATCGCCGGGGGAATCGGCGGGGCATTTTATGGCTTCTGTAATTTCCGTAAATTCAGCATGGGAGGTATGGGAATCTTTGAATTTCCTGCCATGATGGAACCTGACGGCTCCTGGGGAAACCTGCTGGTAGCGGTATCCGGTGTTCTTTTAACCATGATTGCCGCGGTCATCTTAATGCTTCTGTTCTATAGGGAAAAGGAAGCAGGTCAATCGGACAAAACGATGTTGGATACAAAGGAACATGAAAAATCCGTTGAGGATACGCCTGCCCTGCTGGAGGACATTGCGATCTGCTCACCCCTGAAGGGCGATGTTCTGGAACTCGCACAGGTAGAGGATGCAGCATTTTCTGCCGGTATTCTTGGGAAGGGGTGTGCCATCGTACCTGCCGAGGGTGAGGTTTATGCACCGGCTGACGGTGTCCTGACTACGCTGTTTCCTACAAAGCATGCTCTTGGCATCACCTCGGATGACGGTGTGGAGGTACTGATTCACATCGGATTGAATACCGTGCAGCTGAACGGGGAGGGCTTTACAGCTTATGTTCAGCAGGGAGAGCGGGTAAGTCGTGGACAGCATCTGTTAAGCTTTGATCTGGCTGAATTAAAGGACAAGGGCTATTGTCTGCAGACACCGGTTATCATTACAAATACGAATGACTATCTGGAAATACTGAGTACCATGCAGAAAGAGGTCATGCCGGATGATGTGCTGCTGCATGTCATGAATTCCTAGGAGGCTCGCGCATATGAAATTTCCTGAAAACTTTTTATGGGGAGGCGCACTCGCGGCAAATCAGTGCGAGGGGGCCTGGCAGACAGCGGGAAGAGGGCTGGCCAATGTGGATGTGTGTCCGCGCGGTGATCACCGCAGTGCCATAATCACAGGGAGAGAAAGAAGGACGAGCTGCCTGCTTGATGAGGTATACCCATCTCATGAGGGAGTGGATTTCTATCATCATTATAAGGAAGACATCGCACTCTTTGCGGAAATGGGCTTCAAAATGCTTCGTATCAGCATTTCCTGGACACGTATCTATCCAAAGGGAGATGAGATGGAGCCCAACGCTGCAGGGCTGCAGTTCTATGACAATGTACTTACAGAATGTGAGCGGCATGGAATTGAAGTAATGATAACGATTGCACATTTTGACTGTCCGATGCATTTGATCCAAACGCTGGGCGGTTGGAGAAGCCGTGCTATGATTGAGCATTACCTGCGTTTGTGTAAAACCCTGTTTCTGCATTTTAAGGGACGTGTCCGCTGCTGGCTGCCGTTTAATGAAATCAATATGATACTGCATGCCCCCTTTCTCGGTGCAGGCATCTGCTTTGAGGCAGGTGAGAACAAGGAGCAGGTCATATATCAGGCAGCACATCATGAGTTGATTGCAGGCGCACTCGCAACAAAGCTGGCACATGAAATTGATCCGAAAAATCAAATTGGCTGCATGTTCGCTGCCGGCAGTGTCTATCCTTACAGCTGTCATCCGCAGGATGTATGGCAGGCACGTATGGAGGATCGCAAAAGCTATCTGTTCTGTGATGTACAGGTGCGGGGAGCCTATCCTTCCTATTTTCATCAGCTGCTGAAGGAGAAGCAAATCGACCTGCATATGGAAGAGGATGATGTGAATATTTTGAAGAATACCGTAGATTTCATCTCCTTTTCGTATTACAACAGCCGCTGTGTATCTTCTCAGCAGGAGGCGAAGAAGCAGAACAAGGGAAATCTGTTTGCTTCGATGAAAAATCCATATCTGACATGCAGTGACTGGGGCTGGCCGATTGATCCTCTTGGATTGCGCATTACTATGAATGATATATATGAACGCTATCAGAAACCGCTGTTCATCGTAGAGAACGGCTTGGGAATGGCGGATGAAATAGAAGAGGATGGAAGCATTCGTGATGATGAGCGGATTGCTTATCTGCATGATCATATCAAAGCGATGCAGCAGGCGGTATGTGAGGATGGAATCGAGCTGCTTGGATACCTGGCATGGAGTCCGATCGATCAGGTGAGTGCCTCCAGTGGAGAAATGAAAAAACGCTATGGCTTCATCTATGTTGACCGACAGGATGATGGCAGCGGCAGCTTTGTACGCAAAAAGAAGAAGTCCTTTTCCTGGTATGCCCATGTGATAAACACGAATGCTGTTGAATCATAGAATACCGCTGTGCGTTCATGTGTTCATCTCATCATATTGCAGGAGAATGTATGAAGCGGATACGCGCGAAGGCAAGGAAAGGCAAGTGTACAAATTATTCAGACAAGGTGGTATCATGTAGCAAGCAGGGCAGAGAATGCAGGTTCTCTGCTTTTCTTGTGCTGCCATACCTTGCATAGTAGAATCAGACAAATCGCTTTGCTGAAACAGGAGCAATACACCGATCCCTGTAAGCAGTGCTAACAGAAAGCTTAAGAAGAATGAACGATGTTCATTGACTGCAGCCGTGAAACTGTTATACTATACCTGTAGGTGATGTTATGGGACAAAGAATACGGACAAGGGTTGTGAAGGACCCGGCAGAAAGAAAACGGGAAATACTGGATGGCGCAATGGAGCTGTTCGCTACAAAAGGATACGAGCAGACATCCATGCGTGATATTGCCCGCCATCTTAATATTTCACTGGGCCTGTGCTATCGATATTATGACAGCAAGCAGAAGCTTTTTCAGGAGGCGATGCAGCAGTATGTAGAGGATATTTGCGCGGCGTATTTCATCATACTCCATGATGAAACAAGGGATTTGACGGAAAAGCTAGACCTGCTGTTTCACATGCTGGAAGAGGAGGAACAGCAGATGCGCTACCATGATTTCTTTCATCAACCGGAGAATATCGGCTTTCATGAAGAACTGGCAGTGAAGCTGTGCAAGTACATGCAGCCTCATCTGCAGCAGGAACTGCAACGGTATGCAAAACAGAATCATCTGAAGATACAGCATGAGGAATTGCTGCTCAGCTTTCTGACCTATGGACAGATTGGTATCCATGCATCTGTGAGCTCACCGGACACACAGCAGCTCCATCAGCTGCGGGTGTATATTGATTTGCTGCTGAAGCAGGAATGTATCCCTGATGATACCATTTGATCAGGGATTGCTTTTTAATATATGAATGAACATTGTTCATTAAGGAGGCCTTTTATGAATAAAACTGAACAATCAAGAATTGCATTTGATCAACAGGCGGATACCTATGATAGCGATTTTCATGGTAAGCATGCAAGGGAACTGTATCCGTTCATGCTGGAGCTGATGATACAGCTTCCTGTGCGGGATGTACTGGATCTTGGGTGCGGTACCTGCGCACTGATGAAGCAGCTGTATGATGAGGATTGCGGACGCCGGTTTACGGGAATCGATCTGAGTGAAGGCATGCTGCATATCGGAACACAGGTCATGAAGGAGCGAGCCACTCTGCTGTTGGGGGATGCGGCAAATCTGCCCTTTGCCGATGCGAGCTTTGATCTGGTGTACTGCAATGATTCCTTCCATCATTATCCGGATCCCTGCAGGGTATTGCAGGAAGTGGTGAGGGTATTGCGATACGGAGGCTATTTTGTAATTGGTGATTGTACACAGGGGACAGTGTCCCGGATGCTCATGAATCTGTTTTTCCATTTTCAAAAGGAGGGGGATGTGCATATGTACAGTGAAAAGGAGATTCGTATGCTGTTACAGAAGCAGCTGCATGATGTACATGTTCAAAAAGTGAATGAGCGCAGCTTGATTGCATGGGGTGTGAAATGATGCTTACTGTCTCGCAGCAGAAATATCTGCAGGTCATCGATATACTGGAACAGGAGCAGGGGGTCGTACGCCAGATTGATGTCGCTGTCTATCTTGGATATTCCCGTGCCAGTGTCTGCCGTGCGGTTAAAAGCCTGAAAGCAAAGGGGCTGATTATGCAAAGGGCGCATGAAATCGAGCTGAGTGCATATGGCAAGGCACTTGGAAGGCAGTTGAATGAAGTAAGAGCCCGTATGCAGGAGGCCCTGTATGCATCTGGATTTCCGAAAGGGCTTGATCCGGTGTCTGCTTTGCAGCTTCCCATCTGCTTCAAGGAGGAACTGTCAACGATTGCTGGTCAACTGCCTGCTGCTTCTGGTATAATAAAGCAAAAGAAATGAGGATGAGAAGATGGAGAAAAAACGCTGTTTCTGGGCAGAAAATGTCCCTGAAATTTATGTCCGTTATCATGATGAAGAGTGGGGAAGAGAGGTACATGATGACCATAAGCTGTTTGAAATGCTGCTTCTGGAATCGTTTCAGGCTGGTTTGTCATGGCTTACCATTCTGAAAAAGCGGGAGGCGTTTCGGGAAGCCTTTGATGCCTTTGATGTCGCGAAGGTCGCAGGCTATACCGAGGAAAAACAGAAAGAGCTTATGCAGAATCCCGGCATTATCCGCAACCGTCTCAAAATCAGGGCCGCAGTGAAAAATGCTGTTATTTTCCAGCAGATACAACGGGAATACGGCAGCTTTTCCGCTTATCTTTGGGGCTTCACCGAGGGTAAGGTGATATACAGAACACAAAAGGAGCTGCCAACCCACACCGCGCTTTCCGATGAAATCAGTGCAGACCTGTATAAGCGTGGAATGCGGTTTGTCGGAAGCGTTATTATCTATTCCTATCTGCAGGCAGTCGGTATTGTGAATGACCATGAGCCAGACTGTTTTCTGCATACCAGTTCAAAAGCATGCGGCTAAGAAAGAGCTAACCATACTCAGCACCGGCCGAGCTTGAGCTCCTGAAAAAGAAAAGCTGTATCGTCCGTGAAAATCTTACTTGTCTTTGGATTCATTCAGAAGCAAAATGATAAGAAGCATCAGCTTGCTCAACTTTCTTCTACGGATGATTCACCCTGTAAAAACCTTAGGAAGCTATACAGCTTTTTTTGTATTATTCGATGCGGTATACAGAGGTATGCAATGTAAAGATATCTGAAGGCCGGCAGGGCAAGATTGATAACGCAGAAATGCAGGAAACCTGCTATACTTTTGCAGAAAAGCTAGGAGGTAACGACATGAATGAAAAACAGGAGCTTGTCATAAGGACGCTTTCCTATCTGGAGGAGCATCTGCAGGAAACGCTTTCCCTGCAGGCAGTAGCTCAACTTATGCAATATTCCCCCTTTTATCTGCATCGCAGCTTTACACAGCTGTGCGGCATGCGGATGCATGATTATGTGAAGCGAAGAAGAATAAGTGAAGCAGCACGATGTCTGTGTGAAACAGATGCATCTGTACTGGAAATTGCCATATCCTACGGTTATGAAAGCTCACAGGCATTTTCTCAGGCCTTTAAGCAGCTGTATAAGATGACATGTACACAGTTTCGCAGGGAACAGCAGTATTATGCGCTACAGCATCCTCTGCAGCTGCATGAGCTGAATCAGACGGAATCTGCAATGCGGGAGCTGCAGATCGAACAGGCAGTACCAAGGGATATGGACACATGGATGCAGCTGATGCGTCAGGCTGTGGATTTCTTTCCTTACCTTGAGGAAGCAGCATATGAACAGCAGCTGCTGAAGTGTATGAAGCAGAAGGAAGCATTTCTGGCTTCCTTTGAAAAGACGGCGTTTGCGGCGATCCAGCTACAGCTTAAAAGCGGGCAGATTGATGTTCTGGCAATTCATCCGCAGCTGCGCTGTCTGGATGCTGTGAAACAGCTGGTCGAATGGATGCAATGTACCTGTGCTCCGCATACCGATCTGGTAATTACCTGTTTCCGCGCTGCTGATCGAGCAGATGCCGGATATCGCAGGCTTTTGCTGGAAGCCGGCTTTGTATGCGGTGAAGAGCTGGTGGAGCTAGGCTATCCAGTGCAGAGGCTGTATTACAGGAGAACACAGGATGCGTGAGAATACACTGGATACGACCCGTACGCTGCCGCAGCTTCTTCGCTTTGTGGCTCCATCTATTGTAATGATGCTTGCGATGGGTATTTACACGATAACCGATACCCTGTTTGTTTCGCGTCTGGTGAATACCGATGCGCTTTCCGCGATCAATATCGTCTGTCCCATGATCAATCTGATCATCGGTTTATCCTCGATGCTGGCAAGCGGCGGTGTTGCTGTGCTGTGCCGCGACATGGGGGCGGGTCTGCTGGAAAAGGTGCGCAAAAATGCGGCCTTGCTTTGTGTCTGTACGATCGGTCTTGGCTGTGTGCTTGCTATTGGCGGTCTACTGTTTACGGATGAACTGCTGCAGCTACTTCATGCCAAGGGTAGAATATTGCCATATGCAAGAGGATATCTGTCCATGCTTCTTCTTTTTACTCCCTTCTGCATGCTGCAGGTATTGTATCAAAGCATGTTTGTAGCGGCGGGACGTCCGCTGCTGGGAATGGTGCTGGCAATGTGTGCCGGGGGAGTCAATGTTGCTTTGGATCTGGCCTTCATGTCCGGCTTTCATATGGGAATCGAAGGCAGCGCCCTGGCAACCGGGATCGGCTATATGGTTCCGGCTATATATGGAACGCTCTTTTTCCTGCAGAGAAAGGAAAGGGAGCTGCATTTCGCACGGCCAGCTTGGGATGCTTCCATGCTGAAGGAAAGCTGTCTTAACGGCTCCAGTGAGATGGTGAGTCAGCTGGCATCAGCACTGACAACTCTGCTTTTGAACACGATTCTATTTCGCCTGCATCAAGAGGATGGTGTTGCGGCAGGAACGATTATCGTTTATACACAGTTTCTGCTCACCAGTTTGTATATCGGATTTTCCATGGGCGCTGCCCCGTTGATCAGCTATCAATATGGCAGAAAGGATACTGCGCGTTTATTGCAGCTTCTACGTAAATGCATCGGAATTGTGGTAATCAGCTCCCTTGCCATCTTTGTCACAACCATTCTGTTTCAAAGACCTCTTGTCACTTTGTTTACCGACAAGGATACCAGTGTATATAGGATTGCCCTGCAGGGCTTTGCCATATTTACCTTCAGCCTGCTGTTTAGCGGCTTCAATATATTCTCTTCGGCAATGTTTACCGCATTGTCACAGGGCAGATTATCCGCCTTGATCTCATTTTCCAGAACCTTTGGCTTTTATCTGCTGTTTCTGCTCATTCTGCCACGCTGGCTGGGAAGCAGAGGCGTGTGGCTGGCGATCGTGCTGGCAGAGGGCTGCTCCCTGCTTGTATCTCTGCTAAGCATACAGCGGCATACGCTTACCTGTCACCTGGCAGATAGAAAAAAGAACCGTCTGTATTAGACGGTTTTATGATGCATATCCGGATGCCTGTGCATCCTTTTTTGCAGGAGAGGATAGGCTGCCAGTGCAATGACATAGCCTGCTGCGGCCTGTACCAGATTCCCCGGGATACCGGTCAGTGAAAGCTGCCAGCTTTGATTGATATATGCATCCGCAAGAAAATATCCGCCAACCATCAGTAAACCGCCCAGTATATAGGCAACATAGCGAAATGAGGATCGTCCCCTGCAGACAAGCCAGGAAACAAGAACAGCCTCCATCCCTTTAATGAGCAGGGTGAAAAGGGCATACATGCCATATCCGCCGGTGATATCTGCCAGCGCACTGCCGACACCGCCCACCATAAAGGCAAGAAAGGGGTTCAGTACAGAGGCGAACAGCAGAAGAAAGCCGTCACCCAGATTGAAATATCCCTGTATGCCGTTTGGCACCTTAAGCAGCCATGTTGCCAGAAATACAAGGGCTATACCTAGTGCGGCTGTCACGATATCGTTTACCTTCATTGTTTTCATATGTGCTACTCCCTTCGTTTCTGCCGTTATTCTATCAGCTTTCTGTTCATTTAAAAATATACAGATTTATTATAAATTTAAGGTACAGTATGCTATACTGAGGATGGTGATAATAATGAAATTAAAAACGATAAATTTTGAACGAACCACGGGTAAGGCATTGTATCTGCAAATTTATGAAAAACTGCGCTCGGATATCCTTTCCGGCTATCTGGTAAAAGGTGACCAGCTGCCTAGCATACGGAAATGCGAGGCTTTGATAAAGGTATCCAAGACGAGCATTGAGCGTGCCTATGAAAAGCTGCTGGAGGAGGGCTATATCCTGTCAGTCCCGCAGAAGGGTTTTTTTGTGGATGTCGAGCCGGAGAATGTTCAACTGCGTAAGGCGGTGCTGGCGCAGGGGGCGGCGCTGCAGGATGAAAAAATCCGCTATGACTTCCGGTCGCAGACAATGGATGTCAGCTCATTTGATCTGACTTTGTGGAAGAAGTACCTCAAGGAGGTCCTGGACGGTCATTATGAGATAGCGACATACGGAGAGGCAAGAGGAGAGCTGCGGCTGCGGATGGCACTGCAGAAATACGCCTATACCGTGCGGGGTGTATTGTGTACAAGCGATCAGCTTCTCATCGGCTCCAGCTTTCAATCGCTGCTGTATGTATTGTGCGGCTTGCTGGATAAACCCGTCGTGATCGGGTTGGAGGAGAGTGGCTTTCCGCAGGCAGAAGCCGTCTTTCATGATTATGCATTTCCTGTACGCAGATTAAGCAGGGAAGCAGATGGTATCTGCATGCAGGAGCTACTGGCAAGTGATGTCAATCTGCTGTATGTAAACAGCGCGTCTGCGGGATACAATCATCAGCCTCTGGATAAGAAAAAACGCAGGGAGCTGCTGGCCTGGGCGGCACAGCGAAATGCCATGATCATCGAGGATGACCATAACGGGGAGCTGCGCTACCATACGCGTATGACGCCTGCCATGCAGGGCTTTGATACCGGGGGACATGTCGTATACATCGGCTCCTTTTCAAAAATTCTGTTGCCGTCTCTGCGAATCAGCTATATGGTGATTCCGCAGGCTTTGCAACACCGCTATGATCAGCGCGCAAACAGCTATTCACCAACCTCCAGCAAAATCGAACAGCTGGCTTTGGCAAGATATATTGCGGACGGGCATCTGGAGCGACATGTACGGCGTCTGCGCAGACACTATGAACAGAAGAGCAGTCATATGCGGACACTGCTGGAACAGTGGTTTCCACAGGCGGATATATTGCTGGAGGAGGCTGCTTTGCAGTTTATACTGCGCTTTCCGTATTTGCTGCCGCTGGAATCGCTTCTACAGGAAGCCAGAAAGCACAGCATGATGCTGCAGAGAAATGCGCAGGGAGAGCTTGTTCTTTCTTTTGCTGCAATCAAAATGGAGGATATGGAGGAGGCTGTGCGGCTGCTGCATTCCCTACTGGAAGCTGCGACGGGAAGGAATCACTGAAACAAAGAGCCGTACCGTAAGAAAATTGTAAGGTGCGCATAAGATTTCTTAAGATTCTTGGTACTGAGAGGGTGATATACTGGTGTAGTAAAAGATCATATTCTGAAGGGGGCTATGCCATGAAAAAGAAAATCGCCATTGCAGTCATCTTTGTTTGCGGAATCCTCGTTTTCTTTGTACCGTATTTCTTTTCCAATTCATGGAGAAATGTCGAACTCAAACGGGAAGTGATACAGTCTGATATCTATGAAAGAAAGGATGTTGAACACGCTATGACACTGGTGGAGCACACATTTTCTCAGGAAATGCAGGAGTGTAAAATGACAAGGATCAGCTATGATGAATCAGCATACAGGCAGTTTGCGGACGGCTTTAAGAAACAGAAATCCGATGAGGTAATGGTTATTTATACGGATTTTATTACGGTGTCCAATGTATTCCATGCGGGGGATCATACGCTGGAGCCCAATGCGGAGTATACTGCATATCCATGGGTATTGCGGCGCTCATCCGCTCAGAAGGAGTGGACTATCATCGGTTCGGGATATGGTTTTTTATATACCTGAGAGGCATCGAGAGATAGCCGTTGATAAAGCTTTTCGTTTGCCGTTTTTCTTGTGTCAGCATATACGATTCACACAAGGTGTTGTATAATATAAAGAAGGATACAGAAGAAAGAAGATGATAGTATGATGAACATCATGCAGCTTGAAACACAGATGGAATTTCTTGTTCGGATCCTGCTTGCGGGAATCTGCGGAGGTATCATCGGCTATGAACGGAAAAGCCGCAATAAGGAGGCTGGCATTCGCACGCACCTGATAGTGGCGAGTGGCGCTGCCTTGATTATGATCGTATCCAAGTACGGGTTTTCTGATATTCTGGGAGATAAAGGTATCGCACTGGATCCCTCCCGTATCGCGGCACAAATTGTGACCGGAGTCGGCTTTCTTGGAGCCGGTATGATTTTCATGCGGAAAAACACGATCAGCGGACTGACGACGGCGGCAGGCATATGGGCAACCAGTGCGATCGGAATGGCGATTGGCAGCGGCCTGTATGCACTTGGGATTCTTACAGCAGTGCTGATTGTATTTGTGCAGATCATCCTTCACCGGAATCATCGCTGGCTGCGGGAGTCATATAAGGAGGAGCTGTCCTTTGTGATTGACCAGAATAAGGAGGCCTTGCAGGATTTGCAGGAACGCTTGAAGCGTATGCAGATTGAGATACTGAATGTGAGTCTGACACAGGAGCATAGCTGCTATCAGGTGGATTTGATCGTTGTTCTGCCGGATACGTATCAGGCTGCCAAGCTGCTGGATATGTTTTATGATGTGGCATATATTCATGAAATTGATGCATAGGGTATTGCCAAATCCTGATTTTTATATTAGAATGATGTCAACAACCAAATAGGTTTGAATAACCTCCATTTTTTCTATTTTCATGTTTCCAAAATAGATGAATGGAGGTTTTTTGTGAGAAGAGGAGGTTTGTCATGCAAACAATTGAACAAAACAAAATGGGTTATAAGCCTGTTTTACCATTGCTGATGTCAATGGCTTTTCCTCCGATGCTGTCCATGCTGATACAGTCGCTGTACAACATTGTAGACAGTATGTTTGTGGCACAGATTGGAGAAGATGCACTTACGGCTGTTTCCCTGGCTTTTCCGATACAGACGCTGATAGTAGCCTGTTCCGTGGGAATCGGTGTAGGGGTGAATTCCTATATAGCAAGAAAGCTTGGAGAGCAAAATCAGAAGGAAGCAAACAGCGCTGTGGCCCATGGTCTGCTGCTGTCGCTGATCGGATATCTGCTGTTTGTCGCAATCGGCAGCTTTACGATTCGTCCGTTTTTTGAAATGTTTACAGATTCTGCGGCAATACTGGATGACGCCTGTATGTATACGTATGTCTGTGTATTTCTGTGCTTTGGCTGTTTCTTTCATATTTTGATTGAAAAGGTATTTCAGTCAATGGGAAAAATGATCTTCCCCATGGCGATACAGGCGGCAGGAGCAATCACAAACATCATCCTGGACCCCATCATGATTTTCGGTCTGCTGGGCTTTCCTGCAATGGGGGTAAAGGGAGCGGCAATCGCAACGGTTATCGGACAGATTTTCGCTATGTCGCTATCACTGTTTATATTCCTGACAAGAAAATTCGATGTGAAGCTGGATTTGAAGCAGTTTCATTTCTCCTGGGATACCATTCGCCGCATTCTTTCTGTGGGAATTCCCAATGCCTGCATGAATGCACTGGGCAGTGTTCTTGTGATTGGTTTAAATTCCATTCTGATTCAGTTTTCCAATACGGCTGTTTCCGTATATGGGATTTATTATAAGCTGCAGACCTTTGTATTTATGCCGGCGAGCGGTCTGACGCAGGGAGCGATGCCGATCATGGGCTACAATTACGGAGCAGGCAGCCATGAACGTCTTTTGCAGACATTGAAGTATGCCATCATGGTGACGCTTGCCATCATGGTTTGCGGCTGTGCGATTTTCCTGCTGTTTCCAACACAGCTGCTGATGCTGTTTCATGCCAGTGAGGATATGCTGCGTATCGGTGTTCCTGCCCTGCGTATCATCAGTATCAGCTTCCTTCCGGCAGCCCTTGGGTTTATTCTGCCGACATTATTTCAGGCAATGGGGCTTGGCTTGCAGTCCCTGATTGTTTTCCTGCTTCGTCAGCTTTGTATCACTCTGCCGTTATCCTGGCTGTTCGCGGCCTGGTTCGGTCTGGATGGTATATGGTATTCCTTCCTGATCGCAGAAAGCATCGCTGCCGGTGTGGCGGTTCTGCTGTTTATACGCATTCGCAAGAAGGATAAGGTACTATCCAGTACCTTTGTACAGCAGCCATCCGCTTCGCAGGAAGCAGTGTGCTGAAACAGACACCGTGGTTTGTAAAAATTGCGGTGTTTTCTTTCCGCGTGTAATTTTGTGCGTTTTTTGGTTAATATTTTCCATTTTTTTATGTTACTGAACAATGAAATATGTTACACTTGATTTGGATAAAAAGAGTAGAGGAGATTAGCGTATGAAACAAGATATGATTGTTATTCTGGATCTTGGCAGCAGTGAGAATACAACACTTGCCAGAGAAATTCGTGCATTGGGTGTATACAGCGAGATTTATCCGCATGATATCACAAAAGCGGAGCTGCAGAAGCTGCCGAATGTAAAGGGTGTCATCTTAAACGGTGGGGAACACCGCAATGTCGACGGTAAGGATATCGATGTCTTGCCGGAAATTTACGAAGCGGGATATCCGGTGATTGCGATTGACCATGCACCGGCATTATGTGAACAGAAGCTGGAGGAATGGCCGTCAGAGGAAGTGTTAAAAACGTTTGTTTTCACTGTCTGCAAGGCAGAGGCAAACTGGAATATGAAGAATTTTGTGGCGGATCAGGTGGAACTGATTCGCGGACAGGTGAAGGATCGCAAGGTGCTGCTGGCATTGTCCGGCGGTGTGGACAGCTCTGTAGTGGCAGCATTGCTGTTAAAGGCAATCGGCAAGCAGCTGTATTGTGTGCATGTCAATCATGGGCTGATGCGCAAAGGGGAGTCGGAAAGTGTAATTGAAGTGTTTAAGAATCAAATGGATGCGAATCTGATTTATGTGGATGCAAGCGAACGGTTTCTTGGAAAGCTGAAGGATGTGGCAGAGCCGGAACAGAAGCGGAAAATTATCGGTGCGGAGTTTATCCGTGTGTTTGAGGAAGAGGCTCGCAAGCTGGAGGGCATTGATTTTCTGGCACAGGGAACCATTTATCCGGATATCGTGGAGAGCGGTACAAAAACGGCAAAGGTTGTTAAGTCTCATCACAATGTCGGTGGATTGCCGGATGATTTGGCGTTTGAGCTGGTAGAGCCATTGCGTCAGTTGTTTAAGGATGAGGTGCGTGCGTGTGGACTGGAGCTGGGATTGCCTCATGATATGGTATTCCGTCAGCCGTTCCCGGGACCTGGTCTGGGTGTGCGCTGTCTTGGAGCAATTACAAAGGATCGTCTGGAGGCGGTGCGTGAGTCGGATGCGATTTTACGCGAAGAGTTTGCGACGGCGGGTCTGGATCAGAAGGTTTGGCAGTATTTCACCATCGTTCCGGATTTCAAGTCTGTCGGTGTGAAGAATAATGCGAGAAGCTTTGAGTATCCTGTGATTCTGCGTGCGGTGAATACGATTGATGCAATGACGGCGTCGATTGAGGATATTGACTGGCCGGTGCTGCATAGGATTACGGATCGTATTTTGAAGGAAGTTGCGAATGTGAATCGTGTGTGCTATGATTTGACACCGAAACCGTGCGGAACGATTGAGTGGGAATAAAACGATAGATGTTAGAAAGTGCCTATTTAACGGCACTTTTTGCATATTTGGAAGGCTAGTGCTTCTAAAATGCTTCTAATCGTTTTACTCCCACTTGTTTTTGAATTATCTTTGAAACAGTTCATCTAACTGTCTTGATACTTCTATTTGTTTATTAGGGTATAGATGACCATAGGTATCTAATGTTGTTTGTACTTTCTCATGACCTAATCGTTCAGCGATAAGCAAAGGTCCAAATCCCATTTCAATTAGTAGACTAGCGTGGCTATGACGCAAGTCATGAACTCGTATTGATTTCACTCCAGCTTTTTGTGCATTTACTTTTAATCTACGATTTACAGTAGATTTAGAAATTTGAAAGATACGTGTTTTATCATCTAATTCATATAAATGAGTGAAATAGTCACTAAGACATTTACATACAAAATCAGGGATTGTAACAACACGATTGCTTTTCGGTGTTTTAGGATCGGTAATAATATCTTCTTTGTTTAATCTTTGTAACGACTTATTGATACGAATTGTTTTTGTTTTAAAGTCAACAACTTCTTTTGTGAGTGCTAATGCTTCACCAATTCGCATACCTGTAAAATACAGGGTAGTGAAAATTGTTTTGTTTACAATGTTATCCTCACATACTTCAATAAATTGTTTAAATTCATCGGTTGTCCAAAATAACATTTCTTCAGCGTGTTTCTTTCCCATTGATCCTGCTTTGTGACATGGATTTTCTTTCAACTCATAAAAGCGAACTGCATAATTGAAAATAGAACATATTTGGTTGTTAAGTGTTTTTAAATATGTTTGAGAATAAGGTTCACCTTTTTTGTTGGTAGAAGACATCATTTTATTTTGCCAATTTCGTATATCAGTTGGTTTAATATCACACATGGATTTGTTTTCGAAATAAGGCAATAATTTGTCATTGATCATATAGCGTTTGTTTTTTAGTGTGCTTTCTCTTAAGCGATGACGCATATCTTCTAAATACAATTCGATGAAAGTACCAAACTTCATTGTCATATCAGCCTGTTTACTGAGAAGGAATTCACTTTTCCAAGCAAGTGCTTCTTTCTTGGTTGCAAATCCTCTCTTAAATTTTTTCTTACGCTTGCCATCATAATCGGTATAGTAGAATTGGCAAGTCCATTTCTTTGTTTTTAGATCTTTGTTTGCAGACATTTTATCATTCTCCTTTACTGCTATGTAAAGGCTGATATGATTGGAATCATTAAAGTTTTGTTCCGATTGTTTTCACAAGAGTTTTAAAATTCTCTAATAAAATGCTCTGTATTTCTTCGTTTTGTTCATAAATATCGTATGTTCTACCATCTACATTAACAAGGAGACCATTTTTTTCTTCATTGCCATCTAAATAAGTGATTTCATTTCCACCAAGATGACTATACATCAACCATTTAGCAAAGTAGTCAAGTGCATCTTCTTGAATACTTTTTTCATTTATTTCTGATATTGAAAGATCAGTAAATTCTGAAACTTGGCAATCTAATGCTTTTGCTAATTGAAAGAAGATAGAAAAAGGTGGTGTTCGATAACCTTGTTCATATTTGGAAATTGTTCCAACTTTGTAACCAATCATATCAGCTAATTGTTGCTGAGATAATCCTTTTTGTTTACGAAGTTGTTTAATCTTATTTCCTAGTGATTTTCTTTCTTCATCGTTCATTTCATACATGTTTGATTAACCTCCTAATAAAATACTATCACATATAGTGATATAAAACAATAGAAAAAATGTATTGACTAGTACAAAATGTAGTAATATAATACAAATAGAGTCAAACTATCACAAATTGTACTAGTTAGGAGTTGGTTGAATGAAAAAATTATATGTAGATGCACAAGAAGTATCACAAGCATTAGGAGTAAGTGTTGGAAAGGCATATCAAGTTATTCGTACTTTAAATGAAGAATTAAAGAAGAATGGATATATCACAGTTGCGGGAAAATGTAGCAGAGCATTCTTTGAACAGAAGTATTATGGATATAAAGGGATAGACCATGAAATCAATTCGTAATCAGTTAGAAGCATTACAAGTTGAACATAATGAGAAATATCAAAAAAATGAGATTGGTTTGGCTCAGTTATTTTATGATTTATATCAAGATAAAATATGTTTTGTAAAAGAAAGAAACCAATGGTTTGTATATGATGGAAGAAGGTGGTGTAGTGATTCTAATGCACTACAAGTCATGGAATATTGTAAAGATTTTGCGAATGAATTGATTAGTTATGCAATGGATAAAGATCATAGAGAATTCATTAATGTTGTAAAACGCTTAGCAGAAAGAAAAAGAAGAGTTTTTTTGATTAAAGATGCTAGATCAATTAGTCCTAAGTCATTTCAAGAGTTTGATAGAAATCCATTTTTATTTAACTGTAAGAATGGAACATATAATTTGAAAACATTTGAACTACAACCACATAATGAAAAAGACTACATTACACAGTTGGCTAATGTAGTTTATGACGAGTCAGTTATTTGTGATAGATGGTTAAGTTTTATCGAAGAAGTTACTTTAAATGATAAAGAACTAGGATTATATATACAACAAATGTTTGGATATTGTTTAACAGGAAGTACAATTATGGAATGTTTATTTATCTTATATGGTAAATTATCACGAAATGGAAAGAGCACCACAATAGAAACGGTTGGGAATTTATTGGGAGATTATTTTAAAAATGTACAACCTGAAACATTAAGCAAGTATAAACGGAATGGTTCATCACCAACACCTGATTTGGCTCGTTTAAAGGGTGCTAGATTGGTTAATGTTCCAGAACCAGAGAAAGACTTAAAACTGAATGAATCGTTGATTAAACAGCTCACAGGAGGCGATACAGTAACAGGTAGACATTTGCATGAGGATTTTATTGAATTCAAACCGGAGTTTAAAATTTTAATGAATACGAATCACTTACCTAGAGTAGAAGATGAAACAATATTTGCGAGCAATCGTATTCACATCATACCATTTGATCGTCATTTCAAAGAAGAAGAACGTGATAATACGTTAAAGTTTTATTTTCAAGAAGAAAGCAATAAAAGTGGTATCTTGAATTGGATGATTGAGGGTTATCGGCAGGTAGTATTAAATAAAATGAAACCAACCGACAGAATGGAAAAACTGGTTAAGTCTTATGCGAGAAAAACAAATGTATTTGAGTTATTTGCAGATGAATGTTTAGTGACTAGTATTAAAAATAGGATTCCTTTGAATGAATTATATTCAATTTATGTAACATGGTGTTTGAACAACGGATATTCTTATGTTGAAAGAAAAGATTTTAAAGGTATTGTTGAAAAGGATTATATAGTGAAACGAAATGGGAAAAGAGGTTTAGAACTTGTTGGTAAAACAGTAATAGAACTTACGGAAAGTGATAGTAGTGAATGAAGTGAACTGTAATTTAAATAAGTATATAAAGATAAGTGATAGAGAGATTACTACAAAATGATTAACACTTGTAGCACTTCTATCACTTTTATTATTTTTTTGGAAATGTTTTATATGTATTGTTGCATAGGTGAAAAGATGAGATAATATACTCAACAAACATGAATTTGTATGTTTATTATCAGTTATAGATATATTTATTAAATAATGGAGGAGAAAAGTATGCCATATAATTCTAAGGGAGATTTATATAAAAGAGAAATAGTTAAGAAATTACAAGACAAGGGGTGTGATGTAAAAAACGTAAATGCACTAAATAAGATTATGGAAAAAATGGGATTGCTAATTCATTATGGTAATGGTTGGGCTACTACTGATAAAGGAGCTAAATTTTCAATGTGGCATAAAGGAGTATTTAATTCTGATGCATGGCATCCTGATCTTATTAATGAGATTATTAAGTATTTGAATAATAAATAACATACATTGAAATAAATTATGATTTTGTGAGGTTGATTAAATGAGTAATTATACAATAAGTGGCATTAATGATAAATTGAAACTCCCTTTTGAACTTTTTAGTATTGACATAATAGTGAGCAGATTGGAAAAGTTAAAAGGAGCAGATAATAATCCTATCAGTAATTTTTATCAATTAGATGAAGCAACAAGATCAAAAATTCGGAAACATACTTATCAAGAAAATGCTCGTTTTTTTGCTTATATTAAATTTTGTAATGTTAATGGTGATAAATATGGGCTTGTTGGAGGAAAAACAAATTATACCTCCCCAGATTTAGATTTCAGCAAGAATTATGAAAATTCTTCGACATCTTTTGCAAGGAAGTATTTAAGTAATAATAACTTAGATTGGGACAAAACCGTTATTATTATTGAACACATTCCTACACATGATAAAGAAAGTGATGATGAAATGGCATTATTTATAGAATGTTTTTTACAACGAGAATTTAATTTATTTGAAAGTTAATCATTATATAAATTAAAATTAGTTGAAGCCACAAATCTCATTTTGTCGCTAAATATAAATTATTGATAGAGTCAATAACTAACAAAGTTGGCTCTTTTTTTATGTCGGAAGGAATAAATACTATGAATACATAACAACTAAAACAATAATTAAATGAAAAACTACAAAAGAAATATGATGATTTTATTGAAAGATTGAAGGCATTACCACCGGAAAAAATTATTGATAGTTCTTACGAAAAGGTGTTTAAAGAAGAATTTATGACAACTGTTAAAAATGAAAATTTATCAAGAACGGATATAAATACACACTACTTAAAATGGATTCCCCTCTTGATACTTTGTATTGAGAATGATTAAAAAATGATCTCAGTTATATCCCTTTAATAGAAAATACTGTTGATGATCATACAAAAGAAGTGGTAAAACTACAAAAAGAGATTCATTTGAGCGTTAATTATTATTAAATTATTAGGAAAGATGATAACAATTTGTTTTTCTTTTTTATTTGGTTGGTAAAAAAGAAAGGTTTTTTTATTGAAGAGCATACGAAAAGTTTTAAAAGAAATACAAAAATTAGAGAAAGAAAAAGGAATAAAGGTATCAATGGTTACTTCAATCCACCTAGTGAAAATGCAAAAAAATACTATGTCTCGTAGTGTAGCAAGCACTGACTTTTGCCGGCAAACCAAAAGTCGCTTGTTAGGACACAGTCCTAAGACCTACGAGAATAGTAGAAATTTATTCTACTTTTGGAATATGTATTGTAGACAATAAAGAAACATGAGATAATTATATTAATAATAAATTAACTTGGAGGTTGTTAGAACAATATGAGTAAGATAGATAGAGTTTTATTATCATGTGAAAAAGTAATAGATGGTATTGAAGACGAAACGATTACAACTGAATCTGCTTTACTTCAATGTTTGAAGATTGCAAGATTGCTAAATGATGAGGAATCGATAATATGGCTGCAATATGAATATGGAGGGTACCCTAGAAATGAAGAGGGTTATGTTTTATCAAATGCTTGGAATTTAGCATATAATAAAGGAAGAGGATTTATACAGGACGGAAAACAATGTATTTTTATAGAGTTGGCTTCAGAGTTAGAGGAAAAAATTTTAGTGCTCCAAAAAGCGGTTGGTAATTTTACAACTAATGGTGCATCGGTAGATGGTCAATATGCTTTGTCTGCAATGAATCGATTAACAGAACAAGTTCACAATTCAACTAACAAAATAGTTAATAGTATTACATTAGCTCAAAAGCGACTAGCTTCATTGAAAGCACAGTATTATGAGTATGCTCTTAAAAAACAAATTGAATTAACTTTTGGGAATATTGCAACTGATATATTTTCTAAATATAGGGAAAAAGTAGATAATGCATTTTCAAATTTATCAAAAGAAACATTATTGAAATTACAAGCAATTGAAGGAAAATTAAATACAGAAAATCCGGAATTATATTCGCAGGCTTTAACTACTTGTCGAAGATTATTTGAAAGCATAGCAGTAGAATTATTTAATAAGTATTTTCCTGATTATAAGGAAAAAATATATGTAACAAAATCAGGAAAAGAAATTGATGTAAGTGGAGATCATTACAAAAATAAACTTTCAGCAGTAATAGAAATATTAGAGGATAAATCGTCTACGAAGACATTAATTGGAAGTGATATAGTATATCTTCTTGATTGGATTAGTAACTTAATTGATTTACAATGCAAAGGCGTTCATTCAAATATAACAAGAGAGCATGCAGAAAGGTGCATTCTTCAAACTTATATGTGTTTAGGTGATATATTAAATATGCAAAATGATGCTCATTAAAATTATTTTAGTGTATTTACAATTATTAATAGAAAGGATTATGTGATTAGCATGAATAACAAAAAATATGATTGGATAGATTTTTATAAAGAGTTTGTTGAAAAACTTTTAGAATATAGGTATAGACCTAAAGAACTAATAGAAATTGTTAAGTCTGTATATAATGATACAGGGATTTCTATGCCAAAGTTAGATCGTAATAATAACTTAGTTGATATTGACCCTTTAACAGTAATGGGAACATTTAATAAAAAAATGAAAGATTCTAACCGCATTGCATTGTGTTCTGCATATGCAAGGAGATTAGATATATCTGCATCTGTTCCAAGCAACTTTGATAGTCTTCCTGTGCTTAATCCATTAAATTCAACCTTTTACCCATTTATTGAGGAACGTGGAGAAGATGATATTAGTGATTTGTGGAAGTTTTTTGAATATGCTATTAAATATGCTAAAAATCTGAAAAGAGAAGATAGAGATGAGTTAGAATTCTATTTTGATAAAGTTGTAAATATTAAATACAATGGTAATAGTAAAATTACAATGGCACTTTATTGGATTGCTCCGGAATCTTATATAAATTTAGATAGCAGAAATAGATGGTATATATATGAATCAGGAAAAATTCCAAGTGATGTAGTTGAAAATTTACCAGAAGTTGAATCAAAAATGTTAGCAAATGTTTATTTTGAGATTTTAGACAAACTACAATCTTATCTTAAAAGTGGTAGAAGTAAGTTGAAAAATTTTAATCAATTATCTTTCGAAGCATGGCAATATTCAGATGAAGTAAATAAATTAATAAGAGAAGAACAAGCAGTATATAAAACTACTGACAAAGGTGACGGTTTAGCAGATGAGGATGTAGATACGAATAGATATTGGATATATTCTGCTGGACCAAATTCGAACTTTTGGTCTGAATATTACGAAGCAGGAATTATGGCTATTGGATGGGGAGGAATTGGTGATTGCACCAACTTGTCAAAAAATGAAATTAAACAAATGATGAAAAAAACTTACAATCCAGAATTATCATATAGAAATGCAGCACACGCAGTTTGGCAATTTGCCCACGAAATGAAAATAGGAGATATTGTTATTGTAAAAAAAGGTTTTCATAAAATTGTGGGTAGGGGAATTGTCACTTCAGATTATATGTTTGATGAATCTATTGAAGATGATTATAAGAATACACGCTTGGTTAATTGGACTGACATTGGAGAATGGGAAACTGAAGGACAACAAGTTGTAAAGGTATTGACTGATATTACTCCATATACTGACTATGTAAAACAGCTAAATGCAATGTTTGAAGATGAGGATGTTATTGAAGATGAGAAAGAAATTATTTATCCTAAATATAGTGAAATAGATTTTTTAAATGAAGTATTTATGGATGAACAACAATATAAAACCATTAAGGGATTACTTTATAAAAAGAAAAATATAATTCTTCAAGGTGCACCTGGTGTAGGGAAAACATTTACGGCTAAAAGACTTGCTTATTCACTTATGGGAGTAAAAGATCAATCTAGAGTTATGGTTATACAGTTTCATCAAAGCTATTCATATGAGGACTTTATAGAAGGATTTAGACCAACAACTAACGGAAATGGTTTTGAAATAAAGAAAGGAGCTTTTTATAATTTCTGTAAAATTGCTGAAACTGATAAAGAGAATGAATACTTCTTTATTATAGATGAAATTAATAGAGGAAATCTTAGTAAGATATTTGGGGAACTTTTTATGTTAATTGAAAATGATAAAAGGGGTAATTCCTTAAGTTTATTATATTCAGATGAAAAGTTTAATGTTCCTTCTAATGTTTATATTATAGGGATGATGAATACTGCTGATAGAGGGCTTGCACTATTAGACTATGCTTTAAGAAGACGTTTTGCATTTTATGAAATGGTTGCAGGATTTGATTCTACAAAATTCATTGAATATAAGGATAAGCTAAATGATAATAAATTTAATAACTTAATAGATACTGTAAAGGAATTAAATCAAGCGATTAAAAATGATGATTCATTAGGAGAAGGTTTTTGTATAGGTCATAGTTATTTCTGCAATTTAGACAAAGTAACTGAATTTGAATTAGAGAATATTGTTGAATATGAGTTGATCCCATTGTTAAAAGAATATTGGTTTGATGAAAAATCTAAAGTAAATACTTGGACGAGTAAATTAAGAGGTGCAATTAAGTGATTCCGGTTAAAAATGTTTATTATATGCTATCTTATGCTTTTAGAATCTTAAATGAAGATGGATATAAGCAAATTTCTACAGAGGAATTCGATAATATCTTAGAATTATGTGCTTCAATTCTTTCAAGAGGATTATCAATTTTGATTAAACGAGGATTACTTAAAGAGTATATTTCACAAAGTGAAGAAATAGGTTCGGTTAAAGGAAAAATTGAAGTTTCTGAATCAACGAAGAAAAGCACATTAATAAGAAATCGATTAATATGTACCTATGATAATTTTTCTGTTAATTCATATCCAAACCGTATTATTAAAACAACAATGAATACTTTATTAAAATCGGATTTATCTAATGAAAGAAAAAAAGAACTTCGAAAAATATATTTTTACTTTCAAGATGTTGATATATTGAATATTCATGATATTAACTGGAAAATTCAATATAATAAAAATAATCAAAATTATAGATTATTAATTTCTGTTTGTTATTTAGTCATTCATGGTTTATTGCAGACAAAATCAAGTGGATCATTTAAACTGATGGATTTTATTGATGAACAAAGAATGTCAAAACTATATGAGAAGTTCATTTTAGAGTATTATAGAAAAGAATTTTCAGAATTAGATGTATCATCATCACAGATACAATGGAATTTAGATGATGGATTTGATTTGATGCTGCCAGTAATGCAAAGTGATATAATGATTTCAAATAATGAAAAAACTTTAATTATAGATGCAAAATATTATTCACATAGTACACAATCTCAATTTGATGTTCACACAATACATTCTCATAATTTATATCAAATATTTACGTATGTGAAAAACAAAGATAAAAATAATACAGGTAATATATCTGGAATGTTGTTGTATGCGAAAACCGATGAAGATATTCAACCAAATAAAGATTATAAAATGAGCGGGAATCAAATATCAGTAAAAAATTTGGATTTGAATTGTGATTTTACTCAAATAAAAAAACAATTAAATGAATTTGTGAAGAATATGATGAAATGAAAGGAATGGTAACAATGGATGATATATTAATTTCAGATTTCTTAAATTTAGGTAATTTGTTAAGTGATAATGGTGTATTTGATGCTCTAATGAACAGAGATAGTCCGTTTTATATTAATATTTTAAGATTAAGAAACGCAAAAACTGAAGAATTTGTTAATTCGTATGATAATATAAATAATTATTTTTCGAATATAATGTTATTGCTACAGAATTCTAAAAATAAAAATGATATTTTTTATAGAAAAGCATTAAAGAAATTTGATTTTCCTGAAGTGAATGGAATTAACTTTGGATTTTCAAAATCAGATAAAGGAGCTGGATTTGGAAAGACACTTTCTGCTCAAGTAATAAGTGATGCGTTTGATATTGTCAAAGCTGGAGTTAAAGAACCTGAGATTTTTCAGCTAATAGGATTATTCGAAGAAAATATTGCGGGTGATCGTTTGAGCGATATGATAGCAACTCTTATACTATGTGATATTAAGAATTACACAAGAAGAATAAATATGCAATTAGAAATAACGGCAGAAAACTATCCTGATTTAGAGTTTAATGATGGTATTGTTGTGAACCCTTATAAGAATTGTGACTTATTGTATGTTCCAGAAGAGATATTGCATGAATTACCAATTGCAAGAGATTGGGATGATATTGATAGAGTGATTTTTGAAAATAATGTAATTCGTGAAGAAGTTAATGATACTATTAGTGAAAATTGGAAAAAAATGTCTTCAGGTGAGAAAAAATACTATTTAAAAGAACATTTTTTTAAAGATTTAGATCTATGTTCACGATTAATTAGTAATTATAAAGAAGAAGAAATTGGTGAATTTTCATATAGTTCAAATGTCGATTATTACTCGCTGAAAATATTTAAATCCATGAAAGAAAGTCAGATGTTTAATTTTTTATGCCATGTAAATAATGATGGAATAAAAAGTATGGATGTAGCAATGATTATACTTAATGTATTTAAAGATTGGATAGAAAATAATAAGGGGTGGGAATTAATTTTAAATGCACCTAGTTCAAAACGAGAAAAAACTGTACAAAAATTGCTTCATTTATCTGGAAAGAAAATTTGTGAGGATAACAATTTCGATTTCTCATTTGAAGCTAATGAAGGGCCTGGCCCTGTAGATGTCAAAATTAGTAGAGGAGCAATAGATAAAACATTAATTGAGGTGAAATTAAATTCAAATAAGGATTACATACATGGATATGAAGAACAATTAAAAAAATATGCTTTATCTGAAAATACGAATAATTGTATTTACTTATATATAAAAACTGAGAATCACCCACAAAGAGATGAAAAAATAATGAAAATTGCTAATGATGCAAAAAATCATTCATCATTTAAACCTTATTTATATGTGATAGATTCTCAAGAACAGTTGTCGGCGAGCAAAAGAGATAAGTGCTAATGTTATAAGATAAAATGTAGCAAGCCCCTTAATTAGGACTTGCTATCATAACTATTGATAAATGAGGTCGTTCAATACAATTTCTTCTGCAATTTTATTAATCATATTCATTTGTTTTACCCAAAGCATTTGATTGGATTGCTTTAATTGTTCAGTTATATTGTATTGTAGAATAAGTTGTTTAATGAGATGGTCATACATTAGATTTGCTTGTGAATCAATATCTTGAAGATATTCATTTAATTGATTTTTAAGCAATAGGGAAGTGTATAGTCCTTGTTCATTTTGTTTTAGATAATTAAGTTTTGCTCTACCCCATTTTGATAAATAAGGTTGTTCGTTTGCTTGTAGATTTGGATAGTAATAATCTCCAACTTTTGAGTATGTAATTTTCTTCATATTGTTAGTTCCTTTCTATATTGGGAGGTGAATCAGTGCTTCTAAAATGCTTCTATTTATTTTGAAAACATAGTGGAATGAGTGAAATGAATAAAATATGATAAATAAAATGAAGAAAAGATAATGAAACAACTAGGAAATTAAACTTCGATGTTGAGTGGGAATAAGAAAATGAATCAAAAGGGACTGTAACGAATCGTCATGAAAATTGGGCTACAGAACGTTACAGCTCTTTTTTTCGTGTGTTTGCAGAGGTATTCATAAGATTCATGTTTCATCTCAGTGCTATCACATATTCTAATGATTATCGTGTACATAAAAACTATTCCACTGATTATGTGATAAAATTGCCTTCTGCTCACGCCTTTGGTAATTCTTCTTCTTTTTTACGCTGCTTGTGTTTATGGTATTTTCTGATATTATATCTGATTGCTGCCAGATATATCTCCTCTTTTACACCGATTTCTCCTCTTCGGCGTAATCTTGTATATCCATAGTCCTGTTTCAGATTCGCAAACACTTCCTCTGCCTGGATGCTTCTCTGCATCATAATCTTCTTTCCTTCCTCGCTTTCGAGATTCTTGCGCACCTCTTTATGATATTTTTCCATATCCCGGCTTCTGTTCAGCGTCCTGCCTTTCCTGGCTTTTGTGCATCTCGATCTCAAAGGGCAGTCTCCGCAATGCTCATTCACATATTTCTGATTTGTCTTTGGATACATACTTCTATGATCCAGCCTTGATGATACCAGCGTAAAAGCATGCCCTGCCGGACAGATGATCTCACCATTCTCATTCTCTTTCATTTGAAAGTATTTGAACTGATTCTTTTTCGTTTTCTTCTCTTTTTCCTTCTCATATCCAGGATATTTCAAATACTGCTCAATATGGTGGATACTGTTATAACCGTAATTATTATAGCAGCCATATCCAGCATCTGCTCTGATATAGATATGCCGGATAAATTCGCTGCTTACTCCCATCTGCACATTATATCCCGGTTTGAATACACCGGTATTGTTATAATAATCATATTTCATATGCATAAATGTTGCATCTGAATCTGCCTTAGAGAAACTGTTGCGTTCTGCAAGTATATCTATATGAAGCGTATATTTATACATCTTCAGTGCATATTCCTTTAATTCATCATAGTATCTCTGGATTTTATGCTTTCTTTGCCCCTTACCATGTTTGAACTCTATCCCGTGTCCATTCATGTATCGTTCGATCCAATCACAGACATCCAACAGATAATCAAGTCTGATTCCATGATAGACTGAAAAAATCATTGATAATTTAAGGTCCATTTTTAATATAACGGTTTAGACTCTTAATGCATTTCATTGTCTATTCCCAGCATCTGGCTCAATATTTCGTTGTAGCCTTCTTCCACACAAAGGTCATTTCGTTTGCATCCGCTTCAAATTTAGTGCCATCAAGATACAAACCAGATGTATTTCATTTAAAAACACTTTTTAAATTTGAAAAAAATCTTTTCAAATACAAAGAAAAGTGTTTTTTTATTATGCTGAAAGAAGTGTTTTCGATAGGATAGTAATTTAATATATATTTTTAATAAATATTCGTTATTGTATATAAAAAAGGATTTAACAAGATAATCAGAAATGAAATATAAATTTATTTCAAATAATTATTTGACAAACTATATTTGCAGTGATAAGATATCACTGACGAGAAATATAACAATATTGCAAAAAAGTTTTGAAAGGAGAAAGTGTTTTGGAAAAAAGAAAAATGCGTGAGTTTGTTAATTTTTTACCAGGTATTAACCCGACACGTGCTGAGAAGCAGTTTGGTACTAAAGAAATCGATTATTATGATCAAGCCGCTTTTGAAAGAGACTACAATCATGAAGAAGGGTTTATGGAGAATAATCCATTTGCATCTTTTGAAGAAGGCATCTCTCTTTCTGCTGGGGATGTTATAATTAGTAATTCTATGCAATTAGCTACAATTGTTGGGAATAGTAACGCTGGAAAGGTACCTTCATTGAATTTTACTAAAGTTGAGTTTACAAATAGCGAAATAGACAAAAGGTATTTTATTTATTTATTTAATGCTTATTCAGGAGTTAAAAGACAAAAAGAGAGAGAGTTACAAGGGACTGGACTAATTATGAGAATTCCTATAAAAGCCTTAAATGAACTTGTCATTCCAATTATCTCTATGGAAGAGCAACAGAAGATTGGTAAGGCTTATAACGAGATGTTGAAACTGCAAAGCAAGTTAACAAAGTATACAGAACTCATAGAAAAATTTGTGGGTACGGTTCTTGAAGAAAATTTAAAGGAGAGGTGATCGTATGAGCGACTATAAGAGTGTATCAGAATTGGCTTTTGAAAAAGAAGTCATCAATTATCTTACAACAATTGGTGGAGTAAAGCAGTGGGAGTATATGGATAATATCAAAACAACAGATCAATTGTGGGATAATTTTAAAGTTATCTTAGAACAGAATAATCGAGCTAGAATGGATGAATCACTAACGACAACTGAGTTTAATCAGGTCAAAAAAATTATTTCAAATATTGATTCACCATACCATGCTGGACAGTTTCTATATGGAGTGAATGGTGTTTCTGAAATTGAAGTAGATCTTGACAATGGTAAACACGTATTCTTGACTGTATTTGATCAGGCACAAGTAGGTGGAGGAAATACGGTTTACCAAGTTGTGAATCAAATTGAACGTCCTAAAGTAGTCGATGGTAAACCAAATCGCCGATTTGATGTAACACTTTTGATAAATGGTCTTCCAATTATTCAAATCGAGTTGAAGAAAGCGTTGCATACAACTACAGAATCATTAAACCAGATGGAACAATATATTGCTGAAAAACAATACAGCGGGATATTCTCAACTTTACAAATTTTAATTGCTATGACACCACATGATATTCGTTATATGGCAAATACTGAGATTGGAAATTTTAATCGCGCTTTTGCATTCAACTGGCAAAACGAGGATGATGCCAAACCTGTGCGCTCATGGAAAACATTTGCAGATAAAGTTCTCTCAATACCAATGGCTCATGACATGGCTACACGCTATATGATTCTTGATGGAACTAAAAATAAAGAAAGTATCAAAGTTATGCGTCCATATCAAGTGTACGCAACTAAACGTTTAATTGATAAAGTTAGAAAGTTTGACTTTAAATATGATAGTGGGAAACTAGGATATATTTGGCATACAACTGGTAGTGGAAAAACCATAACCAGTTTTAAAACCGCATGGCTTGCCAGCCGATTGTCTAATGTAGATAAAGTTGTTTTCTTGGTTGATCGTATTGCCCTTACAAATCAAACAGCAGATGCTTATCAGGCATACGACCCTGTTGCAGGTTTTGAAGGAAAAAGTGGCGTAGTGAATGATACTGCAAACATTTCAGATTTACACAGCAAATTAACGAAAAAAAGCGATAAAAATATTATAGTAACAAGCATTCAGAAGATGTCACGTTATGTTTCACATGCTAGTTTTAAACCTTTGAATGAAAATATTCTTTTCATTGTAGATGAGGCTCATCGCTCAACAGGAGATGGTGCTGAAAATGAAGGCATGCTTCAAAGTATTCGTAAGGCAATACCAAATTGTGGATGGGTAGGCTATACAGGAACACCTAAATTTCCAGAAACTCGTGAAATATTTGGTGATATTCTGCATGCATATACCATTAAAGAAGCAATTGCTGATAAGAATGTCCTTGGGTTTAATGTGGAATTCAAAGAAACTATCGAAGCACCAGAAAGTTCCTCAGAAGAGGATATTGATGATAATATAAAGGCAAGTGTTTATGATACAAGTCCAGAACATGTTGAACTAGTAGTGAAAGATATTTTCGAAAACTGGAAAAAACGCTCGAATAATGGAAAGTATAATGCTTTATTTACGGTACATGTTGGAGGCAATAAACCATCAACTCCTCGAGCGATGGAATATTTTGATAAATTTTCTGAAGTTAATGCGACAAAGTCTGACAATGATAAATTGAAGGTAGCAGTAAGTTTTTCTGCAGATACAACAAACAGCACTCGTCAACTGAAAACTAATGAAAATTTACATCGTGCTATCAAAGCATATAATGGATTATTTGGCACGCATTACGATATGACTTCGGTAAAAGCGTATACGGAAGATTTAGCACGCAGATTAAACAAAACAGCAGATGATGGGAAATTTCTTGATTTGGTGATTGTTGTAGATCAATTTTTAACAGGATTTGATGCACCTGAATTAAATACACTTTATATTGACCGTACTTTAAAAGGCGGAAATCTTATCCAAGCCTATTCTCGAACTAACCGTATGCAAAACTTAATTGATAAACCTTGGGGGAATGTGATCAATTATCGATGGCCTATTCAAAATGAACTTGAAATGAATAAAGCTTTTTATGTATATTCAAATCGAGATTCTGCTAATGAACAAATAAGTCTTGAACTGGATGAACTTAAAGAAGATAACAAGAACGCAGGTATTATTTCAAAGCCATTTAGTGAAGTCCAAGGTGAATTACAAAAAGTGGTTAGAGAACTTTCTAAACTAACAAATAACTTTATACAATTACCACCCAGCGAAAATGCACAAGATGAAGTTTTTGAAAACTTGAAAGAATACAATCGCTTGCTTAGTCAGTTAAAACAATATACTGAAGATGATGATAAGAATCCTGTTTCAGCATATGATGACCCAAAAGATTTCTACAAACGCATTGGTATTACAGAAGAAGAGGAAGTTATTTTAACTACCGTGATTGCTGGTGAACTGAAAGAAAGATTCGCAAAACGAGACGATATTGATATATATCAAGTAAATCTTTCGATGATTCATATCCATGACGTTACTATCAATTATGATTACTTGATTGATTTGATTGCTCAAATGGCTGATGAAGTTCATGCTCATGAAATGATGAAGGCTGAAAAAACAAGAGATGATATATATATTGAAATTGCTAAATCAGATAATGATAAAGAAAAATATAAAGTGCGAAATTTCGTATCTAGGATTTTTAATGGCCAATTTAAATTTGATCGTTATCCAGCGCCACGTGATGTTGAAATGATGAATAAAGCAATAGATAAAGATCAAAAAGATACGAATACACAATTACTAACTAATTTTGTACGAAAATGGGGATTGGATAATAGCGTTAAACCAAAAGATCTTGAAACCTTAATAAATAAACACCGTCCTGGTCAAGAAGATATGGACAAGCAAAATGAGTTAACACATATCATGAATGATGCAAGATCATATTATAAAGAAATTGCTTCAGCTGAAGTTTCACAGTTATCTTGGGTAAAATATCGTATTGAATTCCGTAGAGCTTTCTATGCTCTTGCTGACGAAATTAAAAAGGGAGAATAAAATGAGTGAACTAATAACAAAAGTACCTGCAATAAGGTTCAAAGGATTTACCGACCCTTGGGAGCAGCGTAAGATAGGAACAATAACAGAATCTTTCTCTGGTGGAACGCCAACCGCAGGAAAATCTGAATACTATGGTGGTGAAATCCCTTTCATTCGTTCAGGTGAAATTTCATCAGACTCAACCGAACTTTTTATCACAGATGCTGGGCTGAATAACTCGTCTGCAAAAATGGTTGAGCTTGGTGATATTCTTTATGCCCTTTATGGTGCTACAAGTGGCGAGGTGAGCATTTCAAGGATTAATGGGGCAATTAATCAAGCTATTCTTGCTCTCCGACCAATTCAAGGTGACGATTCCTACATGATTGTTCAGTGGTTAAAGAAGCAAAAAGAAACAATCATTTCAACTTACCTTCAAGGCGGCCAAGGAAATTTGTCTAGCTCAATCGTCAAAGAACTGCTGATAACTTTGCCAAAAGATAAAGATGAACAAGTAAAAGTGGGGTCATTCTTCAAGCAGATTGACCAAATCATGACCCTTCAACAGCGTGAGTTAGATTTGATGAAAAAGCAAAAACAAACCTTGCTTTCAAAAATGTTCCCAAAAACTGGTGAACAATTTCCAAAAATTCGATTTAAAGGTTTTACTGATCCTTGGGAACAGCGTAAGTTGGGAGAGTTTGGTAAAACTTTCACAGGTCTATCAGGAAAAACTAAAGATGATTTTGGACATGGTGATGCAAAATTTGTAACTTATATGAATGTATTTCAAAATGCTGTTGCAAGTATTGATCAACTTGATTCTATTGAGATTGATTCAAAGCAAAACGAAGTAAAAAAAGGAGATGTTTTTTTTACAACATCATCAGAAACCCCTGAAGAAGTTGGGATGTCGTCTGTATGGAAATACGACTGTAACAACGTTTATCTAAATAGTTTTACATTTGGCTATCGTCCGAATATAAATCTTGATTTAGATTATCTCGCTTTCATGCTTCGCTCGGTAGGAGTAAGAAATAAAATTATCTTTTTAGCACAAGGGATTTCAAGGTATAATATCTCAAAAACAAAAATGATGGATATTGAAGTTCCTATTCCAAGGTACGAAGAACAACTGAAGATTGGTAAGTTCCTTGCTAACATAGAAAAGACCATCACCCTTCAACAGCGAAAGCTAGATCAGATGAAAATAATGAAAAAATCGCTACTTAAAGCAATGTTTGTATAAAAATAAAAGGAGAAAAAAATATGAGTAATACTACAGAAATTACCACAAAATTATGGGCTATGGCAAACAAATTACGGGGAACGATGGATGCTAGCGAATATAAAAATTATATTTTACCATTTATGTTCTATCGTTATTTGTCTGAGAATCAAAATAAATTTTTGAAAGATAATCATTTAGAAGATTTTTATGCGTTAACTGATAGCAGTGAACGTGAAGAATATCTTGAAGAGATTAGTCGTGGCCTTGGTTATGCAATAATTCCAGAATACACTTGGGGAAATTTAGTATCTAAAATTGAAAATCATAAGATTAAGGCTAGTGATTTTCAAGATATGTTTGATTCTTTTAATACAAATGCTAAACGAAATCCTGTCGCTGAAGCAGATTTTGCTAATGTATTCTCAGATGTTAATTTAGGGGATACACGTCTTGGAATAAGTACAAATGAACGTGCTAAAGCTTTAAATGATATTGTTTTAATGATCAATGAGTTTACTTTCAAAGATGAAACTGGACACGATATTTTAGGTGATGTATATGAATATTTAATTGGACAATTTGCAGCTAGTGCAGGTAAAAAGGGTGGAGAATTTTATACACCACATGAAGTAAGCCAAATTTTAGCAAAAATCGTAACATTAAATGTAAAAGATACAGGAGATCAATTTCGTGTGTATGATCCGACGATGGGATCAGGATCACTTTTACTTACAGTTCAAAAGGAATTGCCAAACGGAGAGAAAGAGGGAAGTGTTGAATTCTATGGGCAAGAATTAAATACAACCACATATAATTTAGCTCGTATGAATTTAATGATGCATGGGGTTAATTATAGAAACATGGAATTAAAAAGAGCGGATACACTTGATGCTGATTGGCCATTTGCTGAAAAGAATGGTATTCAGACACCGTTGAAGTTTGATGCTGTTGTTGCAAATCCTCCATATTCACAAAATTGGGATATTCAAAATATTGATCGTGAGAAAGATACACGATTCAAAGGATTTGGCATTGCGCCAGCCTCAAAAGCTGACTATGCGTTTATTCTTCATGGAATATATCATTTGGATAAAACCGGTGCTATGGCTATTGTATTACCGCATGGTGTGCTTTTCCGTGGAGCATCAGAAGGGAAAATTCGTAAGAATATAATACAAGAAAATTTACTAGATGCAGTCATTGGGTTACCAGCGAACCTCTTCTATGGAACAAGCATTCCAACATGCGTACTAGTGTTCAAAGGGCGTGAGGCTCGTGGTAATAATAAAGATATTCTATTTATTGACGCATCCAATGAGTTTGAAAAAGGAAAAAATCAAAATAAACTAACAGAAGAAAATATAAAAAATATTATAAATGTTTATCAAAATCGTAAAGATGTTGATAAATACGCTCATGTGGCTTCTTTGGATGAAATAAAAGAAAATGATTTTAATCTAAATATCCCACGGTATGTAGATACTTTTGAAGAAGAAGTTGTTGTTCCACTTCCAGAAGTAGCTAAAGAGTTAGAAGAAGTCCGCAAGGAAATCGAAGCCACTTCAAAAGAATTGTTTAATTTATTAGGTGATTTAGAAGGTACTTCTGAGGAATCAAAACAAGAACTTAGTAAATTTATTGAATTGTTAAAACAATAGAAAGGCAAGAGTGGAGATGTGCTTATCTCCACTCTTAAACTTATTCTTGGGAACAGCGTAAGTTGGGAGAACTTGGTAAAACTTTCACTGGTCTATCCGGAGAAACTAAAGATGATTTTGGATATGGTGATGCAAAATTTGTAACTTATATGAATGTATTTCAAAATGTTGTTGCAAGTATTGATCAACTCGATTCTATTGAGATTGATTCAAAGCAAAACAAGTAAAAAAAGGAGATGTTTTTTTTACAACATCATCGGAAACCCCTGAAGAAGTTGGGATGTCATCTGTATGGAAATGCGACTGTAACAACGTTTATCTAAATAATTTTACATTTGGCTATCGTCCCGATATAAATTTTGATTTAGATTATCTCGCTTTCATGCTTCGCTCGGTAGGAGTAAGAAATAAAATTATCTTTTTAGCACAAGGAATTTCAAGGTACAGTATCTCAAAAACAAAAATGATGATATTGAAGTTCCTATTCCAAGGTACGAAGAACAACTGAAGATTGGTAAATTCCTTGCTAACATAGAAAAGACCATCACCCTTCAACAGTTGAGCCGATTTTGTAGTTAACTTAATCCCGATAGTGAGCGCATAACAAGATTGAGGTCTTGATTCACAAGTTCTTGAATGATATGAAGATAAGTTTTTTGAGTCGTGGTCATGCTAGCATGTCCAAGCCTGCGGGCAACACTTGCGATTGATACTCCGGCAAAGAGCAATAGAGAGGCATGGGTATGTCTAATATCATGAATTGTGATAATTGGAATATAAATAGCATTACAACGACGTTCAAGCAAATCGTTTATGGTTAAATTATAGATTTTGTTTTCTACGAAAATAGGTTCATATTTTGGAAGCATTTTGATCAATTCAGAAAATTGAATAACAGTTTGCCTATCTATTTGTGCTTTTCTAACAGAAGAATGGTTTTTTTGTTGGAAGAAATCCTCCATCACCCTTATAGTCCCATGTTTTGTTGATTGACAATAATTTGGTGTGTGAAGTCAAAGTCATTTGGTGTTATTCCTAATGCTTCCGAAAAACGAATGCCGGGTTTTGCAACTAGTATAATTAGCCAATCTAAATTGATATGATCTGCTAAATCGAGAGTTGACAAAAGTATGTGAAGTCCAAATTGATTTAAGTATTTGCTTTTTATGGAGCAGGATTTTTTTAATGTTAGGTTGGGTCACGATCGATGAGACCATTATCAACTGCATCCATGATAGCGCCTTTGACTTGGTGATGAAAGTCCATTGTGGTAACACTTTCGTGTTCAACTGCATAATCGTTTAGCAATTGCTGGTAAGTACGATTTCACTTCACAAAGTTTAAGATTTGGAGCAAGTTGTTCAATCCACTTTAATGCCATTATATATTTCTTCATTGTGAAATCACGAATTGCTCCTTCTTTATAGACAGTGATCCAATGCTTGTAGTAAGTGTGGAAATAGTTGTTGTTTGTTATTTCATTTAACATGATTTTTTCTCCTTTATATAATATTTTGGCTCACACTATTGAAGGTTGATAGCTTGGTCAAGTTGGATATAGAATTCACTAGTTTTATCTTGCTCATCACAACTAGGCAACATGACATCTTGATTATTAACTAATTCTGAATTCAGGTTGACTTCCAGGTTGCCCATTTTTTTGCTAATTTTGACGAAACGTTTAAAGCCACTGAAACATAAATTCCATGTTAAATTTGACATTCATAAAAATCAAAAATCCATCATGTATCCCAGTTTGAACATAATTAATGACAGTATATCCCACCGTTGCTGTAATACTCAATGGCAAATTAGGCTCTTTCAATACTCGTGCTTTCAAAATCTTATGTTCTAAGTGATTAATTCTTCCATCCTGTTCTGTAACATCAGTAATTCGTAACCAGCCAACTTCTGAATTTTCATCAAACCATTTAGGATTTTGAATAGGTCTTGGTTAAGCTCCACGGACAATATCTGTGAGCTGTTCCAACTTACACTGTTCCCAAGAAAAGGGTTTACTATAACATTATACATATAAGATAATATAAAGTGCTTTAAAAATTTATAATATAAAGATTGTTAGATCATTTTTTTGATTTAATTTGTGAAGGTAAATAGTTTAAGATAAAAAATAGAAAGTTACTAAATATTGGAAGCAATCTAATAATTAAGAAAGATTTCACTAAGAGGTACGCGTATGATACAGAAAGAAAGTCTTACAGATATCGGGAGAGAAAGCATACTTATGCATGGCAATGATTATGCCTATATACTACTCAATGTATCATTAAACGCCAATATCTCAAATTTTACAATATCCTTTCCCAATGTATCCATAATATTCAATGCATATACGATAATGCCCCATGGCAGTGTGACGCTTGTAATATTTGAATACGGAACCTTATTGCACAGCTTTCTGTTCGGACAGACAACAAAGCCAAAAAGAGTAGGAGATATTGCGAATACATGTAAATGTATTTTCACCAGCCGGTTTTTTCCCCTTTACAGGTATACAACAATAGGATTTAAAAAATAAAATCCTTCCATTCATGCGGCTCGATACAGCGTTGGATTGGACATTGCGCTATTGCTATCGTCACAGCAGTACAGCGAATGAATTGCTAATGAATGTGGAAGACCTCCTTCTGCATAGTATACAGTATCCATATTCCAAAGAACTCATGCTTGCCATGAGGTTAATCATCCAGTCAGAGGGCACCTTGCCCTCTCAGGAAGTTTCAGATCAGGTATGCTACTCCCTGCGCCATCTCAACCGGATGTTAGCAGTATGTTGGTACTGGTATAAAAGCTTTCTCCCGATTGGTACATATAATTAAAGCAATCCGGCTTCTGAATCAAGAAGGCACATCCACTGCGCTTGTATGCGATACACTGCAATATTATGATGTCTCTCATTTTGTGAAGGACTTCTGAAATGTCTGCGGCATCACGCCGCAGGAATACAAAGAAAATATGTCCGATTTTTACAGTGAAATCGCTAAATTTTAGAGTATGATAAAGGGGTAGCATAAAAGCAAAAGAGAGGATATAAAGAATGAAATTCAAGGAAACGACGATTCGTGTACTGGTACGGAAGAATTATGGAGAATGCTTTGATTTTTACACACAGAAGCTGGGACTGTATGTAGTTTGGGGAGACCGGAATGGTCCCTATACTTCCTTTGCGGCAGAACCGCAGGAGGAGCCCTGCTTTGCTATCTTTTTAGGTGATGCCATGCCGATGTTTCAGGGATATGTGCAGCCGGATACAGAGAAGCAGCCGGACACGGTAACCGCAGTCATACCTACAGATGATCTGGATCAGGATTACTGCCGTTTAAAGGAAGCTGGTGTGGTATTTCTTGGAGATCCGCAATTTATAGAAGCATGGGGCATGCGGTGTACATACTTCAGAGATCCGGAAGGAAATCTATTTGAACTAAACGATGCCAGCGTGTAATGTATGTCAGCTATACATAAGAAAATCTAATCAAAGTGGCAAACCGAAACATATATGCAGGAATACTTCAGTCTTTATGGAAGCTGGTTGTATGTATGAAAAATTCAGGAAGTAAAACAATATTTGAAAGTGAGGAAACAGTATGAACTGGGAACCATGGACAGGGTGCTATAAAATCAGCGAGGGCTGTACAAATTGCTATTTTTACGGCCCTCATGCAAAACGGTATGGTCAGAACACCATACAGAAGACGGATAAATTCGACTGGCCGATCCGAAAGAATGCAAAGGGTGAATACAATATCAAAGGAAACAAGATTCTTGCGACCTGCTTTGCCACGGATTTCTTTCTGCCGGAAGCCGATGCCTGGCGTGAGGAAATCTGGGCGATGATCAAGCAGCGGACTGATATAGAATTTTTGATTCTGACAAAGCGAATTGATCGTTTTCCTGTCGCCTTGCCTGATGACTGGGGAAGCGGATATGAGAACGTGAATATAGGATGTACCGTCGAAAATCAGGAAGCAGCCGATTACAGACTGCCCTTATTTCTATCCTATCCCATGAAGCGTCGGTTTATTGCCTGTGCCCCGTTGCTGGAAGCGATTGACTTAACACCATATCTCGATGGTGTTGATCATGTAACTGCGGGCGGAGAATCCGGAAGAGAGGCACGCATATGTGATTATGAGTGGGTGCTTGACCTTCACAGGCAGTGCGAGGAAGCCGGTAAAACCTTCTGGTTTAAAAATACGGGCTCTCTTTTCAGACATGACGGTATTATAGAACGAGTGAATCCATTCAAACAGACAGGAAGAGCGAAGCAATGCGGGATTGATATAACAGACGGAAGAAGATTGTTATGATCGATGGCTATGTATATTACCATGATAAACGATTAGAATTATGCAGTCTTCTTTGACTGAGTCTGATAATTATAAATGCGTAATTTGTACCGTCTATAATAAGATAAAGAAATGAGAGCAATCTCATTTTTATTTTACTAAAAAAATCTAACATTGTGAGGTAAGCCGATATGCATAGCGGTTGAACATAGCCCCTTTCTCATGATGAACATGGAAAAATAGTATCCATATTCATCAGGTACGCTGTTATATCTATTATTCAGTCTTATAAGGAGCTTGTAAATTCTAACTCTTGTATTGACAATCCTGTTAAGTGTATTATAATATATATGTACAACAAGTACATTAAAGTACAATGGAGGTGGCCTTGTGCAAATACTGATCAGTAATCATACCACAAAACCAATTTATGAACAGATAACCTCACAGATTAAGCATGCCATTATGAGCGGAGAATTAAAAAGCGGCGATCCGCTTCCATCCATGCGTGCATTGGCAAAGGATCTGCATATCAGCGTTATTACGACACAAAAAGCGTATGAGGACCTGCAGCGGGATGGCTTTATCGAAAGTGCTGCGGGCCGCGGAACCTTCGTATCCTCACAGAACAAGGAATTCATTCGTGAGGAACAACTGCGTCTGGCGGAAGCAAAGCTGCAGGAAGCTGCAGAAATCGGGCGGTCAAATGGGATATCGCTTGAGACATTAACAGAGCTGCTTACGATGTTTTACGATGAAGAATAGGGAAGGAGTATCATTATGGATGCACTCATGCTAAAAAATGTATCAAAAGCATATGAGAATTTTCAGCTGAAGAATATCAGCTTTACACTGCCGGAAGGAACCATTATGGGACTTATCGGTGAAAACGGCGCAGGCAAATCAACCATTATCAACTGCATTATGGATTTGGTAAAGCGGGATAGCGGCGAGATTACGGTTCTTGGACAGCAAATGAATAAAGACAATCTGGCACTGCGCGAAGATATCGGAATCGTTTTCGATGTCAGTGATTTCTATGACAGCTTCAGTATGGAGCATACGGAAAAAATTTTACAGGATGTTTATAAAAGCTGGGATCATGAAACCTTTCAAAAATACAAGCAACAGTTTGCATTACCGGATAAAAAGCGTATGAAAGAATTCAGTCGTGGTATGAAAATGAAAACAGCGATCGCTATTGCATTATCTCACAAGCCGCGACTTCTCATACTTGATGAGGCAACAAGCGGTTTGGATCCCGTCATGCGGGATGAAATCCTGGATGTATTCTTGGAGTTTGTACAGGATGAGCATCATTCTATCCTCCTATCCTCCCATATCTCTACCGATTTGGAAAAGGTGGCTGATTACATTACATTTGTTCATAATGGAGAGCTTGTACTGTCTGCTCTTAAGGATGAATTGATTTATCAATATGGTATCATGAAATGCCGTGAAGAAGATTTTAAACAGCTAAACCCGGATGATATTATTCGCTACCGCAAACAGCCTTATGAAACAGCGGTGCTTGTCGAAGATCGCGAGGCGGCTGCACATAACTATCCAAATTGCATTGTTGAGCGTGCAACACTGGATGATATCATGCTGCTGTATGTGAAAGGAGAACGGATATGATCGGGTTGATACGAAAGGATTTATATTATTTAGCCTCCAGCTGGAAGCCGTTGCTGCTGTCTGTCTTCATCATTGGCGGATTTTCTACATGGAAAGGCTTTGGAGCGATTCTAATCGTGATTTTGCCAACCTTTTTCGGACTGAGCATTATGGGATGCATTCAGATGGATGCACAGAACAAATGGTATGACTATTACCGGGTTCTTCCCATTTCCTTTCGAAATGTTGTGGCAGCTCGTTATTTCGCATATCTGGCTTTTACGGGCATTGGTTTTCTGATAACCGTTGTATATGGTTATGTGATTCAATTTACAATGGGAATTACTGCTCTGGGAACCCGGTTTGCTATGTGGCAGGGATTCTCAATGGGCATTGCACTGGCATTGAGCTTTGCAGCTGTCTTTATTCCTGCCACCTATTACAACAAGGGCGAGAAAATGGAGGTATCCATGATGATGAGCGGTTTTGTATCCTTTGGAGCTGTATATCTTGCCAGCAAGCTGCTGATGCTGTTTGGTATTCAGCTGATGGATTATGCAGATCTATTTCTTCAGATTCTGTTTGGGGCGTCTTTGTTATTGTTTGCAATCTCCTGGGCAGCATCAAATATCATAATTCAAAAACGGGCCTCGTAACAAGCGCACGTAAATAATGAAGCAGTAACCGTATAAAAAGGAAAAGCAATCACAGGAGGAGAAAATGAGGAACATGACGAAGGAGCAGCTGGAATCTGCGCATAAGGAAATCGTGGCGATTATCAGAAAATGTGAGCATATGGAAGGGAAATTCGCAGCAGGCATCTCGCAGCATACCTTACTGAAAAATCGGCTGTTTTCCATGCGTATGGCAAAGCAGCTGATCGAAGAAAAGCTGACAGCATTGCAAATGAGTGCTGCGATTGAAGAAGCAAATGTATTTCCCCTTCCGGAAGTAGCTTCTGCCATAGAACCGGTTCGCTCCATCATCAGAAAATGCAGAAAGGCACAAAGCAAATATGAAAAGGAAACGGTCAATTATAATCGCTATGAGCCAATGATTCATGCAATGCAAATTGCAGAGCAGCTGCTGCAGCAGGAAGCTGAAGCTCGCTAAAACAGACATACACCTATTATATAACGAAGCACATAAAGCGAAAAGAGGAATTCGAGTGTAGGAATCCTTTGCAGCCATATGTGTTTTTTGTTTTTTTTTCTGCAGGAAAAAATTCCTGTCAAAACCTGTTGACTCTCCCCCTACAGGAGCATGTAAGCTGATTACGAGGAGGAATGAATATGAAAAGCATTGAGGTTTCAAATATAACGAAAACATATAACGGAAGAGCAGTCGTAGACAGACTCAGCTTCTCCGTTGACAAAGGAGAGGTGTTCGGACTGCTGGGACATAACGGTGCCGGTAAGAGTACAACGATTGACTGTATACTGGGACTTACAAAGCCGGATAGCGGCAGTGCCCGTATTTTGGGACAGGATGCAGCCAAACACAGAAAAACATTGTTTGAGCATGTCGGAGTCCAGCTGCAGCATGAGGCACACGCAAACAATATTCGCGTTTGTGAGGTATGCGAAGAAACCGCGGCACTTTACCATGAGCCTGCGGACTATCATGCGCTTTTAAAGCAGTTTCAGCTGGAAGCATTCACCAATCAGAAGGTGGAACAGCTGTCGGGAGGTGAGCGGCAAAAGCTTTCCGTAGTCGTGGCACTGATTCCAAATCCGCAGGTGATTTTTCTGGATGAGCTGACGACCGGTCTGGATGTAGCCGCCCGCCGCGAGGTATGGCATATTCTGAAATCACTGAAGCAAAAGGGAATGACGATTTTTCTGACGACGCATTATATGGAGGAGGCTGAGAATTTGTGTGACCGTATTCTCATACTGAAGCATGGCAGAAAGCTGTGTGAGGGAAGTGTTGAAGAGCTTATCGGAAACAGTCCCTATGAAAATCTGGAAGAGGCATATCTATGGTACAGTGAGGAGGAAATGAGCATATGAAACGATTTCTGACATTTTTAAAGGTGGAAGGGAAGCTGAGTCTGCGCTGTCCGGACGGCATCATTTTCGGAATCGGTATGCCGGTCGGTGTACTGCTTCTGATTGCGGTCGTAGCCGGTTCACAATCCGCAGGAGGTGCTGACTATTCCTTTTTACAGAGTGCATTTGCGTCGCTGCTGACGGTCGGCATCTGTGCGACAGCCTTTATGGGACTGCCTCTCACGATTGCCGATTACCGTGATAAGAAAATCCTGAAGCATTTCTTTGCGACACCGATTCGCCCGTTTATGATTCTGTCGGTTCAGGTGGTGATCGGTATGCTGACGTCATTCTTCTCAGCTGCATTGGTTTCTCTGCTGGCAATTTTTGGCTTTGGATACCGTATGGAAGGGAATCCGATTCTGTTCATCGGTGCATTTCTGCTTGTCATGCTATCCATGTACAGCATCGGCATGATTCTGGCCAGCTTGTGCAAGACGGTGAAAATCGCGAACGTCGTCACAACCTTCGTTTATTTTCCCATGCTGTTCTTATCGGGTGCAACCATCCCCTTCGAGCTGTTTCCGGACACTGTGCAAAAGGTATGCAATGTCCTGCCGCTGACACATGGTATCAAGCTGTTAAAGGCGGCTTCTTTAAACATGTGGAGTCAGGAGATATGGATATCTGTCGCCCTTTTGATTGCTTTCGCAGTTGTCGGCTGTATCATTTCTGTTGTATCATTTAAATGGGATTAAGAAAGGTGGAAACCACTATGAACAAAGATTTTTTCTGTCATCAGGATGAACCTGAAAAGCTGTATCGGATCGGGGTATTTTCACAAATGAACCATATAACAGTGAAAACACTACGCCATTATGATGAAATCGGTTTACTGAAGCCCGCTTATGTGGATGAGGACAGCGGGTATCGCTACTATACCTCGAATCAGCTGCTGCCGCTGCATAAGATACTGGCTCTTCGGGATATGGGATTCTCTCTGGAGGAAATACGGCAGGTGTGTAATGGCGCTTCGCAGGAACAGCTGTTGAAGAAAAGAAAACAGCAGCTGCTGAAAATCATGGCGGAAACAGGCGAAAAGCTGGCGCGTGTGGAGGGCTATCTGAGTGGTGGACATCTGGATGATGAATATCGTGTCATTCTGAAATCACTGCCAGCGGTTACCATTGCGTCTATGCGGGTACATCTCGACAGCTATGCGGATCTGTTTTATAAAATGCCGGATATGGGGCTGGAAATGGAGAAGGCAGGCTGTGAATGTAAGGAGCCGGAATACTGCTTCACCATGTATTACGATGATGAGTACCGGGAGCAGGATGTGGATGCGGAAATCTGCGAGGCGGTTACTGAAATGAAAGCGGATCGCGGTGATTTGAAATTTCGTGAGCTGCCGGCTGTTGAACTTGCTGCATGCGTCATGCATAAGGGGGCGTATCGTACACTGCCGCTGGCATATCGTGCCATCGTTTCCTTTATTGAGGACAACGGCTACGAGATGATCGGACATCAAAGAGAAGCCTATATTGACGGTATCTGGAACAAGGACAGTGAGGATGACTGGCTCACAGAAATCCAGTTTCCTGTACGCAAAATTCAGCGAACCTAACTCATAGAACAGGATACAAAAAAGCATGGAATCTTTTCTAGGAATCCATGCCTTTTTGTATGGCGCTCTTTTTCATTCAGACTCTGCAACATCATAGCAGCATGCACGTAAGGCAAGCAGCTTCCAGATATCCTGATATACGCTGCCTTCATCCTCCACATCAATCATCAGCCAGCGCTGTCCATTCCCTTCTGCTGTTTCCTGAATGATTTCCTGCATTGCATTACCGAGGTGCGGCAGCAGTGCTTCCAAATACGGCGCTTCTTTCTTGCCGATGATGATCAGCAGGGTGAAATACTGCTCCCGTGCATACAGGGTACAAAGATTTCTGCCTCTTTTTTTGAACTTCATATTCCATCCGTATTCCCATGTGCATCTGCTGAATTCCATTTGCGGTTCACAGGAAAAGATGTCCTTCATTGCCTGCAGAAATTTTTCAAACAGCTTGTTATGGATGACGGCGTAAAAATCCTCAATCTGCGGGATGTGTGTGCTGTCCTGCTGTATATCCATATAGTACCTCCTCGTGCTTCATGTTTACAGTATACTAGGATTTCTTGCGTTTGTCTTGTCACAGAATGCGCAGGTTACAAGATTCGTACCGGATATGCAAGCAGGACTACATAGATGAATGTACGGTTTTATTCAGGGTATGGGCATGGTATAATGGGGGTAGAGATTTATGACGCACTATATTTCAATATATTGTAACGGGTGCTAGTAAGCTATTATGGAAATCGGCACAGAATTCCCTGTCATAGAGAGAAGGCGCTATGAGCCTTGATTATCTGTGATTCTGATGATGGCTGTAGGCTGTAAAGGAAGCGGCAATCCGGGAATCGAAAGGAGCATAGGATGAAATATTTTGGTGAAGGCTTAAGTGAACAGCATAAAAAGCTGCAGCATAGGATTCGAAAGGAGCAGGAGCTGGAGGCAGCGAAGGAGCTGTTTCTTTCCCTTCATGCGGCATTGCATGCGTCCGCGGTTTCCGAAATGCCCTGCAATGAGGTGGATGCTCTTTTACAGGATTTACAGGAATATGAGTATGCAATCATGCCGACAAGGGAAGCGGAAACAATTGCCTGGGTTATCTGGCATATCGCACGCATTGAGGATCTGACAATGAATATGCTGGTGGCAAGGCAGGAGCAGGTATGGAATCCCGATTGGAAGCAGCGATTGCAGACAGGGCTGGAGGATACAGGTAATGCCTTGACGGATGATGAAATCATGGATTTCAGTAAGACGGTCTGTATCCGAGAGCTGCTGGCATATCGAAATGCAGTCGGACGCAGGAGCAGACAGCTTGTACAGGAGCTTACGTTTGCAGATATAAAGCGTCACGTTTCACAGCAGGACCTCGCATGGATTCGTTTATGCGGTGGTGTAAGTGAGCATCCGGATTCCTTATGGCTTTTGGAATTCTGGGGAAAAAAGGATGTTGCCGGTATTCTTTTAATGCCGCTGACTCGTCATATGCTGCTGCATCTGAATGACTGCTGTCGCTGGAAGCTGGAAATCAGAAACAGAAAGCACCTGTATCGCAGCTGAGGAATTTGATTCCGTATACAAGGCAAGCGGAGTGCATAGAAAAAGCGGATAGCAAAAGGATACGGTGTTTTTCGATTTCGGGTGATAAATAATAAGAGAATTCAAGCCTGTTGTATTTTTCAATGGAAATTGAATTCTCATTTTTTTGTACTCTGAAGTAAGAATTAGTCAAGGACAGCTGCTATCTGTTTGTGATAAACAAAATCCGGGTAATCAATATCTATGGTATTGACAACATGATGCAGGGCTGCTGGTTACATGAAGGATGATGTGTGTTTCTACTTTCGTATAGAAAATTTTAAATGCCTTTACAGCGTGTTTCCTGTATGATTACCGTACAGCCCAGAAGGCTTTAAAGGTTGCTGTGGGACTGCTTCTGTATGTATGAATTGGAATGGATAAAACGGGAAGGATCTTTGTCATATCCCATAAAGCATCGCGGTTTACACAGCTTAATCGAAGAGGATATATTTTTTTAGCGGGTGTCTGCCTGCCTTTTTAGTTACTTATGGAAAGAAAATATTATAGAAAGCCTTCCATAGTATTGTGAGGATTTCCATGAGATGAAGAATTGCAGAGAGCTGTTCCAATCCTCAGGTACAGCAGCTTTAAAAACAGCAAGCAGAGCTTATGGCATCAAGTGAATTCAATTATGCTGCTTTTAAAGCCCCACTTAGCGGTTACCATAGCATAAAGGATGATTGAGCATGCGCTTTAGAACGTGTGTATAGGCGGATCAGCAATCCATTCCTTGGGCTTGTCCGGATTCTGATATCCCGATGCCGCAAGGCTGTAAAAAATGGAATAGAAAATATGTACAGCAGGTCAGATTGTGACAGTTTTGTCACAGACATAGACAGGGTGGTATTTATTTTTTATAATACAGAAAAGGAAAGGTAGCGGATGCTTATGAAATTACTGTTTGTTGAGGATGATCAGGCCATTGCGATGGGTCTTGTGTATACATTGAAAAAGGAAGGCTATGAAGTGGTGTGGTGCGACCATAAACGTTCGGCGCTGCAGCAGCTGGATCAGCAGACGTTTGATTTGCTGCTGCTGGATGTCGGACTTCCCGATGGCAGCGGATACGATATTTGTACATATGCAAAAAGCCGGCAGGATGTGCCGGTGCTGTTTTTGACTGCGCTGGATGATGAGGGAAATGTAGTGATGGGGCTGGACATGGGCGGTGACGATTACATTACAAAGCCGTTTCGAATCAATGAGCTGCTCAGCCGGATGCGAAGCGTACAGCGCCGCTATCACCGTCAGGAGGAGGATATTGTTCAGATACAATATCTGAGCATCTATCCTAAACAGGGAAAGGTATACAGGGAACAGGAGGAGGTGCTGCTTACTGCACTGGAATATCGTCTGCTCATGGTGTTTATCAATCATCCTCAGCAGGTGCTCAGCCGCTCTCAGCTGCTGGAGGGAATCTGGGATGCTGCCGGTGATTTTGTCAATGATAATACACTTACCGTGTATATTAAACGTCTTCGTGAAAAGCTGGAGCGCGATCCGCAGAATCCGTCGATCATTGTGACGGTGCGGGGGCTGGGCTACCGTCTGGAGCTGCATCATGCTGCGTAATACAGAGCTGCGTATCGCAATTTGGGCCAGCCTTGCGCTCATGCTGGTTACCGCCTGTCTTTTGCAGCCGATTTCAAACGCCGCCATGCTGATTACTTTTATTACACAGGGGATGCTTCTGACAATATATCTGCTGCTCAGCCGGTACCGCTATGCACAGCTGAAAAAGCTGTCGATGTATTTACAGCAGGTATATCAGGGCGATGGAGCATTTGATATTCCCCAATACAGGGAAGGAGAGCTCAGCATATTGCACAGTGATCTCTATAAAATCACGCGCACGCTGCAGCTGCAAAAGGAGAGTCTGCAGAAGGATAAGCTGTTTCTGGCAGATTCTCTTTCCGATATTTCCCATCAGCTGAAAACACCGCTGACCTCCATGATGATTATGAGTGAGCTGCTTCAGGATGAGGAATTACCCAGAAAGCAGCACAATCAGTTTGCGGATGCTTTGCGCCAGCAGCTGAAACGCATGGAGTGGCTGGTTTCCACACTGCTGAAGCTATCCCGCATTGATGCGCAGGTTTTACAGTTTCACCCGCAGCAGCTATCGGTGTATCAGCTTTTGCAGGAAAGTCTGGAGCCCCTGCATATCATGATGGAGCTGAAGGAGCAGACCTGTACACTCGTCTGTGATGAGGGGCTGAGTGTTACACTGGATATGAAATGGAGTGTGGAAGCATTGGGAAATATACTGAAAAACTGTGTGGAGCATACGCCGCAGCAGGGCAGTATTCATATTTCTGTACAGGATAATCCGCTGCATACCTGTATTCGAATCCAGGATAGCGGAAAGGGGATCCCGGCAGAGGAGCTGCCGCATATTTTTGAACGCTTTTACAGGGGAAGGAATGCCTCAATAGACAGCGCGGGAATCGGTCTTGCCATGAGTAAAGCGGTTTTTCAGCAGCAGAACGGCGATGTGGAGGCGATTGCCAGCGAACAGGGTGCCTGCTTTCTCATTCGCATATACAAGGATATGACAATATTGTAAGTGCGCCTTCACGAAGGAGTCATGAACGCGCGGTATGCTGTAGAGGAGGAGGTAGCTTATGGAAATTTTAAGAGTGGAGCATTTAACGAAACGGTACGGACAGGGGGAGGCGCAGGTGAGTGCGCTGGATGATGTGTCCTTCTGTGTGGAGCAGGGTGAATTTGTCGCCATTGTAGGGCCGAGCGGAAGCGGTAAATCCACGCTGCTGCATCTGCTGGGCGGTGTGGATCGGCCAACCGGCGGCAAGGTGTATGTGAGTGATAAGGATATGTATGCACTCGATGAAACCGCACTGGCGATTTTTCGCAGAAGACAGATTGGTCTGATCTATCAGTTTTACAACTTGATTCCGGTACTGAATGTGGAAGAAAACATCACACTTCCCCTGCTGCTGGATAATCGCAGCGTCAATACGCAGCAGCTGGACAGCATGGTAGAGGCACTGGGGCTGAAGAAGCGATTACAGCATCTGCCCAGCCAGCTCAGCGGCGGCCAGCAGCAGCGCGTTTCCATCGGTCGTGCACTGATGGCATCTCCGGCCATCGTACTGGCGGATGAGCCGACCGGAAATCTGGATCGGGCCAACAGCAGGGAAATCATCGACCTGCTGAAGCGCCTGCATGATGAGCTTCACCAGACACTGATCATCATCACACATGATGAAGGCATTGCTTTGCAGGCAGATCGGATTTTAAAAATAGAGGACGGTCACATTGTGCGTGATGAGGTGATTCGCCGATGAATATCATACAGAAGGTGACATGGAAATGCATGAAGGCCGCTAAGCGCAGAACGATGGTCACCATCTTTGGTGTTATCCTGTCTGTTGCCATGATTGCGGCCGTTTCAACCATCGCACAGTCCTTTCAGGATTTGATGCTGCGCAATGTCCGTTCCAATTTCGGAGATTTTGAAATGGAATTTTATGATGTTCCTGCCAAACAGGCAGAAAAGCTGGTAAAGGACTCCCGCATAAAGGAAAGTCTGATTTCCTATCACGATACCTATGCATTCTTGAAGGATGTAAAGGATGCGCAGCGACAATATATACAGCTTCAGGTCTATGATATGGAGCACCTGCATCTGAATGCCTTGCAGCTGGTGAAGGGAACGCTCCCGCGCCAAAAGAATGAAATTCTGTTGTCGGAAAGCTTTATGGAAACAAGCGGTACCGCCTGGAAAATCGGAGACAGTATAACTCTGCCTATCGGCTATACAGTACAAAAGGATGGAAGCCGGTCATATTCCCAATGGAATTCGGATGATGCGACAGGTGAAAGCTTTCATCAAACCGGGGAGCGTACCTTTCGTATCACCGGTATTATGGATGATGGAAAGGTGCATTTCGGAAGCCAGAACTATGCCTTTTATCTGCCGTTTCAGGGAAATGAGGGAACTTTGGACAACCGGTATGTCATTTCCTTTACGATGAAGGAGCGAGCTGCATCCATTTATGAGGATGCACAGCAGCTTGCAGAGGATTACGGTCTGCAGGATGTACAGATTAATCCCAACAATACGCTGCTGATGTTTTACGGTATCAATGACGATAACGGTTTTATGACGACAATTACGCTTGCGACAGGGATGGTGGCTCTCATTATTATGATCGGTTCGATTTCTCTGATTTACAATGCGTTCGCCATTTCGTTATCACAGCGAAGCCGCTATCTGGGAATGCTTGCCAGCATTGGTGCTACGCAGAAACAGAAGCGCTCCTCCGTTTTCTTTGAAGCGTTTGTGATTGGTGCCTTTGCAATTCCAATCGGTATTCTATGCGGCTATGCAGGGATCGGTATCACCTTTCTTTGCATCCAGCCGCTGATTCAGGGGATGTTTGAAACCATGGTGGAGCTGAGGCTTGTCATTACCTGGCAGAGTGTGCTGTTTTCCGTTCTGTTTTCCTTTATCGTCCTGCTGATCAGTGCCTGGCTGCCAGCACGCCGTGCTTCGCGTATCACACCGATCGATGCGCTGCGGCAGAATCAGGATGTCAGTATCCGCGTAAAGGATGTGCGTAGGACACGCTGGATCCGCAAGTGGTTCGGCTTTTCCGCTGCGCTTGGTGCAAAGAACATGAAGCGAAGCAGACACCGCTATTATGCCACATTATTTTCACTGATTATCAGTATGGTTCTCTTTATGACGGCTTACAGCTTTTCCACTTTTATTTCACAGGCCTTTTCAATGGCACAGGGGGAAATACCGGCTGATGTAACCGGAGGAATGAATGGATACAGCCAGCCGGAAGGGGATGCGATACGAGAACAGCTGTCCCGGCTTCCCTCTGCCGAAGAGTTTCTCTATATGGAAAGTGTGACGCTGCAGGATCATTCAACCGCAGCCTACAGCGATCAGCTGCAGCAGCTTTTGGATGAACAGGGACGGCATTTTGATGAACCGCAGCAGCGCTTGTCTTTTGAGATTATCGCTTTGAATGATCAGAGCTTTGCCCGCTATGCCGGGGAGGTCAATGCTTCTATGGAAGACTTTGCAGGCAGTGATGCTCAGGCGATTCTGCTGAATAAGCTGACCTGCAAAAAAGAGAATACCTTTACCGATTACCGGCTGCTGGAGAATGCGGAAAAAGGAATGACGCTGCAGGCCGCTATGGATAAGCGCTCCTATGAAACAGCGATACATATTGCGGCAGTCAGTGAAGTGCATCCATGGTTTCTGCCGGCCAATATTGATGATATTCATACGATTTATCTGATAACGAATGAGCAGTCCATGCGGATTTTAAAAAAACAGCTGCAGCTTACACAGGACATGCTTTCCATGAAGTTTCAGTATCGCTCCTCTCAGCCCTATGCACTGGAAAATGAGCTGACACAGCTGCAGTCCCAGCATCCGGCAGGAACGATTTTCAAAAGCAATATCCGGGCATTGAAGGATCGGCAGAATCAGCTATCGCTGTTTCTGAATGTCTTCCTGTATGGCTTTGTGGCACTGATCCTGCTGGTCAGCGCAGCCAATATTTATAACACGATTTCCACAGGAATCGCCTTGCGCAGACGGGAATTTGCCATGCTGAAATCCATAGAAATCACACCGCGTGCCTTTCGAGCAATGATACGTATGGAGATAATGCAATATCTGGGCAGGACCATGCTGTTTGGCATACCGCTTACGCTGCTTGTCATCTATGGTGTGTACGCTGTTCTGCAGCGTAATTTCGCCTTTGCCTTTGCATTTCCGTGGCAGGGACTGCTGTTTATCATCCTTCTGCTGGCGGCTTTGCTGTTTGCGAGCATGCGGATGGCACTGCATGCGATGAAGCAGGATAATCTGATGGAAACGATTCGACAGGAGAGCATATAGATGCTCTTCTTTTACACACGGCAAGTAATGCAGCAGGCAACTTTTTTTGCGTATGAAGCTGTTGACTTGTTGGGGTTTGGCTGAAGAAAGACGCATTGATAATGTGATTGCAAAAAGAGATGATGGAGTCTGGAAAAGCTGTGTAAACCGCTATCATTCTATGGTATAATGTAGGAAAATAACGAAGGAGGAGGCTTATATGACATCCTATATTATGGCGATCGATCAGGGGACGACAAGTACCCGTGCCATTCTGTTTGATAAAGCCAGCAATATTGTGGGAGTAGCACAAAAGGAGCTGGAAAATTATTATCCGTACCCCGGCTGGGTGGAACAAAATGCAAACGACATATGGGCAAGCACGATTGGTGTTATGTTTGAGGTACTGGCAAAAACCGGTGTAAAGGATACACAGATAGCTGCCATCGGCATTACCAATCAAAGGGAGACGACGGTTGTCTGGGATAAGGAAAGCGGTCAGCCGATTTATTTTGCGATCGTCTGGCAGTCCCGGCAATCGGACACCTATTGCCAAAAGCTGAAGAAGGAAGGACTGGAGGAAATGATTCGTGAGAAAACCGGTCTGCTTCTGGATCCGTATTTCTCCGCAAGCAAAATCCGCTGGATACTGGATCATGTAGAGGGTGCTCAGGAACGCGCGGAAAAAGGAGAGCTGTTGTTTGGTACGATGGATACCTGGCTGCTGTGGAAGCTGACAAAGGGAGCCAAGCATATCAGCGATGTATCCAATGCGTCCCGAACGATGCTGATGAATCTGAAAACGCTGCAATATGATGATGAGCTGCTGCGGCTTTGGAATATTCCCCGCTGCATGCTTCCGGAAATTCGGGATTCCAGTGAGGTATATGGAGTGACCTCGGGTGTGTTTGATCACCCGGTTCCGATTGCGGCGTTGATCGGTGACCAGCAGGCAGCGTTATTCGGTCAGACCTGCTTTGATGCGGGAAATGTGAAAAACACGTATGGAACCGGCTGTTTTCTGTTGATGAATACAAAGGAGCGTCCGATTCACTCCGCACACGGACTTGTCAGCTGCGTCGGCTGGCGAATCAAGGGGGAAACGGATTACGTTCTGGAGGGCAGTGTGTTTGTTGCAGGAGCTGCCATACAATGGCTCCGGGATGGCTTGAAAATTCTGCACAGCAGCACAGAAAGCGAGCAGCGTGCCCTGCAGGTTGCGGACAGTGACGGTGTCTATGTTGTACCGAGCTTTACCGGTCTGGGCGCTCCGTATTGGAAGCCGCAGGTGAAAGGCGGTATGTTTGGACTGACCAGAGGAACGACACAGGAGCATATCATACGCGCTACGCTGGAATCTCTGGCCTATCAGACCAATGATGTGCTGCAGGCGATGAAGCAGGACAGCGGTCTGGATATTGCCCAGATGCAGGTGGACGGCGGTGCCAGCCGTAATGATTATCTTCTGCAGTTTCAAAGTGATATTACCGATACATGCATTGTACGCTCCACTATCAGTGAAACAACTGCGCTGGGGGCAGCCTATCTATCCGGGCTTGCCATGGGCTTCTGGAAATCCAAGGAGGAAATCCGTTCCCAGTTCCAAGTATCACGGCGCTTTACACCACAGATGGATGCACAGCAAAGAGCAGCCTGTCTGCATGGCTGGAACAAAGCAATTCATGCGATTCTTGACTTTTGATGGTTACTGGAAAATATTAACTTGTGAAATCATGAGCAAAACGGTTGACGACACTTTATCATTTCTGTTACCATAGAATTGCCAGCATCATATCATACGATGAGGGACAATGAAAATGCTGTAATCATACAGCCACATGGAGGAGAATATTACGATGAAAAAACTCACAGTACTACTAGCAATGACAGTGTTACTAGCAGCCTGCGGCGGTAACTCCGAGCCTGAGAAAAAAGGAAACGGTGAATCCGCAAAAGACAAGAACGGAGACTACGCAACTGCTGAAATCACAGTACAGGGTGATGATGTCGTTGCCATCAATCTTGACGAAACAAAAGAGGGAAAATCCAAAAAAGAGCTTGGCGACAAATATGGAATGAAGGGCGCAAGCAAGAAAGCGAAAAAGGAATGGGATGAGCAGGTGGAATTCCTGGAGAATTACATTAAGAAAAACGGTCTGGACAAGGTCGAAATGAACGAAGCAGGATATCCTGTGAACGATGATGTTCTGGCTGGCTGCACCATCAATGTGAAAAGTCTGATGGATGCGGCAAAGAACGCAAAGGACAACGCAAAATAAAAATCGTATGGAAAAAGACGGAGATACCGGTTATCTTCGTCTTTTTATCACCCATGCGAATCGTGTATACTGTATGTAATTTGATTCATCACAGTTTGCTATCTGCACATAAGCAAGGGAGTCTGTGCAAATAGTGAATAAAGATGTTCACAAAGGAGTATCGCTTAGCTGTGCTTCTTTGTGAGCACATATGCTTTTGACGCTGCCTGCTCGGCGCATTACTTCTAAATAGGACAATACCTGTAGGTCATGCATGTCTTACCATTATAAAACAGGTTTTTAAACGGCTGGATTCCTGGTGTTTCTATGCCCTTACTCTTAACAGGTCCTCTCTTTTATACTATAATGTACAAATAAAAGGGAAAGGGAATATCTGAATGAAAAAAATACTTATACTGTGCTGTACAGCAGTTATGCTGCTTGGCGGCTGCAGGAAACAGGAACAGACGCCGCAGCCAAAGCCGAAAAAGGAACATCCGATTCGCAGTGTATCCCTGAGCTTTACCGGAGATATCCTGATTGAGGATGCATTATACAACTGGATGGGGAAGGGATATGATTTTAAAAACTATTTCGACAAGGTGACACCGTATCTGAAAGCCGATCTTGTCATCGGGAATCAGGAGGTTGTGCTGGGCGGCGAAACGCTGGGAATTACAGGGAGTGATTATACCTTCAATGCACCTGAGGAAATCGCTAAGCAGCTTCCGGAAATCGGCTTTGATGTTTTGACCTTTGCCAATAATCACAGCTATGACCGCGGCATGCAGGGAATTGTGAATACCCGTAAAAATCTAAAGGCTGCCGGTATTCAGACAACAGGAGCCTATGAGAAGAAGGAACAGCGGGATGATATTCTTGTAGTGGAACGAAACGGGATACGCTTTGCGATTCTTGCCTATACCTACGATACCAATCAGTGGATCGATGCTGAGAACAGCTTTGCAATCAATCATTTTCTCAATGAGGAGCATATGTTTGATGACCGCTGTAAAAAGCAGCTGGCAAGGGATGTGCAGAAAGCAAAAGAGCAGGCGGATGTGGTGATTGCGGCGATGCACTGGGGAACCGAATTCACCTATGAGATTGATGCTGCACAGCGTGATGCAGCCGGCTTTCTCAACGAGCAGGGGGTGGATATCATCATTGGCAACCACCCGCATTGTCTGCAAAGGGTGGAAACCTTAACGAATGCACAGGGAAAGGAAACCTTTGTAATGTATTCTCTCGGTAATTTTGTGTCGGCTGCTATGGGGGTAGATCGTGCCAGTGAACAATTCACCAATATGTATGAAATCGGCGGAATCGTGCAATGTGACGTAGAATTGAATACGAAAACAGGGGAAACGACAGTGAAAAATAAAAAAATGATACCGATTGTCAATCACTTCGATGCCTCCTATGACGGCTTCCGGCTGCTGCCGTTTTCCTCCTATACGGAGGAGCTGGCGGCAGCGCATGGTCAGCGTACCGTCAGCTCTGATTTTACCTATGCATGGCTCAGGGAACAGCTGAAGCAGCTGTATGACGGTGAAATTGCATGGCAGTAGTATAAACGGGTGAAATGATCGCATACTAACAGCAGCGAAAGGATGATATGCATAAAAAAGCAGGTAATGATGCTGGGCCTTTCCGTACTGCTGTGCGGCTGCGGCGGAAAGAGCGTGGAAAAGGAAGGTACGGGAACCTTTACAAATGATAACGGAGAAAAGACGACAGCCAGAGTCAAGTTGAAAAATGATAAAATCGCCGAGGTTGAAATTGATGAAACCGCAAAGGGGAAGGATAAGACCAAAAAAGAGCTTGGTGAAGAATATGGAATGAAGCAGGCCAGTCCGATCAAAAAGGAATGGAATGAGCAGGTTGCCTTTTTTGAAAAATATGTCGAAAAGCACGGCATCGATAAAATAAAGCTCAATCAGGATGGCAAGGCAGAAAACAATGATGTCAGAAGCGGCTGTACTATCAGCGTAGACGGATTTATAAAAGCCATACAGGATGCAGAGAAAAATGCAAAATAGGTAATACGATATCTGCAGGGCAGTGAAATCGCCGCTGCAGGTATCTTTTTTTCTCTCAAACCGTATCAGCTTCTGCATTCTTTCACGAAAAGGGTTTGCAAAGCGTTTTCTCTCGGGTATAATATAAGAATGTTGGAGGATCTATGAATAAAGCAGATAAACTATTTATTATGATCGTCGCAATCTGTGCCTGTCTGCTGTATGTTCCCCTTGTCTGGAGTGCATACCGTGATGCAGGACGGGATAAGGAAGTTGTTGTCAGCTATAAGGATCGTGAAATACTCAGAAAGAGTCTGGCGCTCAACGATGTGTATACCGTGAAGGGAACGCTCGGTGACGTACAGGTGGAGGTAAAGGATAAAAGGGTTCGTGTGGAAAAGGAAAACAGTCCCTATCATCTCTGTTCCATTCAGGGATGGGTGGAGGATGCCAATCGTCCGATTGTGTGTCTGCCCAACAATATCGTCGTCCAGATTGAGGCGAGCGATACTGACAGTGATGATGTGGACACGGTGATACAGTGATGAGCCGTACACAGAGGATGACAACGATTACGATGCTGACGGCTATCAGTATTCTCTTTCATATGATCGAATCCATGATTCCCGTGCCGGTTCCGGTGCCGGGATTCAAGCTGGGTCTGGCCAATATTGTCGCTCTGATCGCATATTATCTGTTTGATGCCAAGGTGATGCTCTCTGTCAACCTCATGCGGGTCGTGCTGGCCTCTTTGCTGAGAGGGATGCTGTTTGGCACCGGCTTCTGGCTTTCCATGTGCGGTGTACTGCTGTCGACACTTGCCTGTATCCTTGCCAGAAGAACACCGATGAGTATTTACGGTGTCAGTGTGGCGGGAAGCAGTGCGCATGCCATTGGACAGGTGATTGCAGTAACGCTGATTTATCAGCAATTCTTTATGCAGGCGATCCTGCCGGTATTGATTCTGCTGGGCATCCCGACGGGACTGTTTGTGGCACATGTCGCAAAAGCAGTTCTGAAACGAATACACATAGAATGATTGCGATTATTTTAGGAGGAATTTAATTATGGAAACATTTGTATATAGACCAAAGGGCGTATGCTCAAGAGAAATGCGTTTTGAAATGGACGGCGATATCATTCGCAATGTAACCATCGTTGGCGGCTGTGCCGGTAATCTATTGGGCATTTCCAGAATTATAAAAGATAAAAAGATAAGTGAAGTACTGGATGCATTTCGTGGGGTTCGCTGCGGAGCGAAGCCGACATCCTGCCCGGATCAGATTGCGGAGGCGCTGAGCGAATACGCAAGAAAGCTGGGATAAGCAGGATTCCTGTGCCCGTGACACAGGGCTTGTGAAAGCATGACGGGAAATAGGCTTACCGCCTATTTTTTTCGTATATAGAGAGGAAGGGGATTATGAAAAAAATACGATTTGTATGGAGATATGTACGGCCGTACCGTTATCAGTTTGTACTGATTTTACTGGATGTGGCAATATATTCCCTATTTATGCTGGCTGCACCGCTGATCATTTCCTGGATGATCGACAATATCATTAAGGGGGTACCGTTTGAAAATGCTTTTTTGCAGCAGCTGGTGGATATGGCAGGCGGTATGCAGGCTCTACAGTCCCATTTGTGGATCGGCTCCGTTCTGGTAGTGGCAAGCTATCTTATGGTTGCCTTTGCTATCAACCGCAGAAGTATGCATGCCGGTAATGTTGCGGAAACATTGGCGCTGAATGTGCGGAATGATTTATATGACCATTTGCAGAAGCTGCCGTTTTCCTATCATAAAAGCAGGGACAGCGGGGATTTGATTCAGCGAAGCACCTCAGATATCGAAACAGTGCGCAGATTTCTGGCCAATCAGTTTTCCGAGATGCTGTTTGCGATGTTAAATGTCACTCTGGCAGCGCTGATTTTATTCAGCCGCAGTGTGAAGCTGACGCTGGTATCCATTGCACTGATTCCGCTGATTCTGATAGCGAGCTATGTGTTTTTCTCCAAGGCGAAGAAGATTTTTCTGGAATGCGATCTTGCGGAAAGCTCCATGACAACCGTGCTGCAGGAAAATCTGAATGCTATGCGCGTAGTAAAGGCGTTTCATCAGGAGCAGCATGAAATTGATAAATTCGAAGAGGCGAATGATGCATATCGCAAGAAATATTTTGATTTGATGCATGCTTTGGCACTGTTTTGGAGCGGTACGGATTTTCTGGGACAGATGCAGATTCTGGTCATGATTGTTTTCGGTATCGGTATGGCGCTGCAGGGAGAGCTGAGTGTCGGTACATTCTTTGTATTTGTGATGTATGAGAGTACCATTGTGTGGCCGCTGCGTCAGCTTGGAAGGATTTTGTCCGATCTTGGCAAGGTCAGCGTTTCCATCACACGAATCGAGGAGGTGCTGAATGAGGAGGCGGAGGATCTGGAGAGTGGACTGCGACCGGACATCAGCGGAAATATCTGCTTCGATCATGTAAGCTTTCGTTATGAGGATGGAAGTTGGCATACGCTGCATGATCTGTCGTTTACCATTCGTGAGGGAGAACGTATTGCCATCATGGGGCCGACGGGGAGCGGAAAATCCAGTCTGGTGCATCTGCTGAGCGGCATCTATGACTATGATCGGGGCAGCATAACCATCAACGGCGTGGAGCTGCGCAATATTGCCAAATCGTGGCTGCGCCGTCATGTGCAGATCGTTTTGCAGGAGCCGTTTCTGTTTTCTAAGACGATTTATGAGAATATCCATCTGTCCGACCATCATGCGATGAAGGAGGATGTCGTGGAGGCTGCCCGAATGTCCTGTATTCACAATGATATCGAGGATTTTGATCAGGGCTATGAAACGATGGTGGGGGAAAAGGGTGTTACCCTGTCCGGGGGACAGAAGCAGCGTGTGGCAATCGCACGTTCCCTGCTGGCGAAAAGTCCGATCATGGTGTTTGATGATTCTCTGTCTGCACTGGATATGAAAACGGATGCGATGATACAGGAAGCCCTGCAGGATATCCGCTATTCCATGACGATGCTCATGATCACTCATCGTGTGGCTTCCGCACAGAATGCCGATCGTATCCTTGTTTTAGAGCATGGACGACTGGTACAGGAAGGAACGCACGAGGAGCTGATCAAACAGGACGGCTTATATCGCAGAATTTATGAAATTCAGAAGGAGGGAGGTGAGGCATATGGCACAGCGCATCATGAAGGAACAGGAGTTTGAGAGTGATGTATTTGACCGCGGTACCTGGCAGAAGGTTTTCCAGCTGCTGTGGGAGCATAAAAAAAGTGTGATACCACTGATTTTCTTTAATACCATTCTGGCGGTTACCGATGTCATCATGCCTTTGCTGAACCGCTATGCCCTGAATACGTATGTCGATGATCGAACAGGCGCAGATACACTAACGGTATTCATCCTTGTTTATGTCATGATGATACTGGCACAGTGTCTGCTGGTATATCTGTTTTTCCGTCTGGCCGCAAGAGTAGAGAGCGATTTCGGAAAAAATCTGAGGGAGAAATGCTTTCGTAAGCTGCAGGAGCAGACCTTTTCCTACTTTGACCGTACGGCAAACGGCTGGCTAATGGCCAGAATCACCTCGGATACGGCACGTCTAGCAGAAACGCTGGCATGGGCCTTTGTCGATGTGGTATGGGGAATCTTCGTCATGCTGGGAATCAGTGTAGTCATGCTGCTTGTTAATTGGCAGATGGCGTTATGTGTATTGGTGGTAGTTCCGCTGCTCTGGTTTGTTTCCCTGTATTTTCAGCGTCGCATTCTGTCTGCACAGCGGCAGTCAAGGAAAGCCAATTCCCGTATTACCGCTTCCTTTGCGGAAGGCATCAACGGTGCCAAGACAACGAAAACACTGGGAATCGAGCAACAGAATTATGATGAATTCGAAAAGAAAACCGATGCCATGAAGCGCTACAGCATGCGAGCCTTGCGAATCAATGCCATCTTTCAGCCAATCGTATATCTGCTGTCTGCTGTTGTCATCGCCCTGCTGCTGTATGTTGGCGGGGAACAGGTGCTTTTGAAAACCATCCAGTTCGGAACACTGGCGATGTTTATCAACTATGCCCAGCTGTTCTTTGATCCGCTGAAGCAGATTGCCCGTGTGCTGGCGGAGATACAAATGGCGCAGGCAAGTGCGGAGCGTGTGGTTGCATTGCTGGAGGAGGAAATTGAAATCACGGATTATCCGGATGTCATCGAGCGCTATGGAACCCTGTTAGAGGAACATAGCGAAGCCTATGAACCTCTTCAGGGAGATGTCGTATTTGACCATGTGAATTTCTATTATTATGAAAATGAGCCGGTTCTGCGCGATTTCTGCTTGCACGTGGCAAAAGGACAGACGGTAGCGCTGGTGGGGGAAACCGGTTCCGGAAAAAGCACCATTGTCAATCTGCTCTGTCGCTTCTATGAGCCATGCTCGGGACGTATCCTTATGGATGGCAAAAATTTAAGAGAACGCAGTGTGGGATGGCTACATTCCCATATCGGTTATGTATTGCAGACGCCGAATCTGTTCAGTGGAACCATACGGGATAATATCCGCTATGGCCGCCGTGATGCCAGTGATGAAGAGGTGGAGCAGGTAGCCCGCCTGATTCAGGCACATGATTTTATCAGCCGCATGGAAAAAGGCTATGACAGTGAAGTCGGCGAGGGTGGCGATCGTTTGTCAACCGGACAAAAGCAGCTCATTTCCTTTGCAAGAGCCATGCTATGTGATCCTGCCATCGTGATTTTGGATGAGGCGACAAGCTCCATCGATACGGAAAGTGAAAAGGCGATCCAGTATGCCATGGATCAGCTGCTGCACGGTCGTACAAGCTTTGTTGTTGCGCACCGTCTGAGTACGATTGTTTCAGCTGATATTATTGTAGTGCTGCAGCACGGTGTAATCATCGAGCAGGGAACACATGAGGAGCTGATGGCGAAGCAGGGCTATTATTATGAACTGTTCACTTCTCAGTATCGTCAGGAGCGCATACAGCGCAGTATGAAATAATCAGCATACACTAAAAGCGGCATACTATGTGGTATACAGGCGCAAATCAATGGTTTGCGCCTGTTTTAAATGCAGGGAATCGGTATGCGCAAGCACAGTTGCGGCGGGGAGATTTTTACTGCTTGCCTTGAGTAGTGATTAAAGACAAGGACTGCTCTGTGCAGACCGCAGGATTATTTATAGGGATAGAGTCAAACGCCTATGGGATTTTCTTTTTGAAATTGAAAAGTATAATGAAATTTGAAAGCTGATATCAACGGCGACGTTTAAATAAACAAAGAATGCTCACTGGTGATTATAGGAATGCACTTCTATCCCTTATTTCATCTGTGCTTGATATATGCGAATGATTTACATACCTTTTTTACTCTATTATTTATGAGTGTATCAGGGACAGCGGCGTAGTTTTTATGGTAGAATAAAAAGGAGTGTAAGGAGGTCGTATACATGGAGAGAATAGCAAAATTTCATAAGGTGAGCATGCAGCAGTTTGAGAAGGACTGGAGTGCAGCATTTCCCGAAGTGACGGCGACAGAAATACAGCGGATATACGAGGAGTTAAGGCTTCCTGTACGTGCGACTCGAGGCTCGGCAGGCTACGATTTTTTCGCGCCGGCGGCATTTACGCTGAAACCGAGGGAAACATTGAAAATACCCACCGGAATTCGTGCGGAAATTCAGGAGGGCTGGGTGCTGCAGCTGTTTCCACGCAGTTCACTGGGCTTTACCTATCGTTTGCAGTTTAACAACACAGTAGGAATTATCGACAGCGACTATTTTGAAAGCGACAACGAAGGGCATATTTTCATTAAGCTGATGAATGATTCAACGCAGGGGAAAATCGTACAGCTTCGCGCAAACGACGGCTTTGCACAGGGGATTTTTCTTCCGTTTGGAATCTGTGAGGATGATGCTGCACAGGAACAGCGTAACGGCGGCTTTGGGAGTACGAATAAATAAAACAGCCCTGTACGATGCAGAAGACAAGCGGCAATTTCAAAAAAAGCTCCTTGCTTATAAGGCTTGCATCACAGGCAGATAAGTAAGCAATCATAACATGCATCCTGTAAAACAAACCCTGGAAAACGAATACAATGCGACAGGAATTGGATTTCGTTTTATCAGGGTATTTTTATTATGCCGAAAAATGGAGAATACAGTATCTATAGCATACCTTGTTTCTGTATGTTTTTCTCATTTATGTTATATACAGTATTACTTTTATTTTAGTACTTGACAATACAAAGTACTAGATGTATTATAATAGTGGAGGTGATGCTGGTGAACACACAATTCAAGAAGGGTGTTCTGGAACTGATTGTGCTGCTTTGCGTATATAAAAAGGATATGTACGGATATGAGCTGGTGTCCGAGGTCAGTAAGGTGATCAATGTGAATGAGGGAACCATCTACCCGCTGCTGAAGCGTCTGACCAATGAGCACTATTTTGAAACCTACCTCAGTGAATCCACAGAGGGACCTCCGCGAAAATATTATCGCATAACCGGGAATGGAAAAACGAGGACAACGGAGCTGCTGCAGGAATGGAATGAATTCCATGAACAGGTCAGCAGATTTATAAAGGAGAGTGAAATCGATGACGAAAGATGAATTTCTGCGATTGCTGGATCGCAAGCTGGATGTTATCAATGAAAGGGAACGACGAGATATCATTGATGAGTACCGCACACATATTGAAATGAAAATGAAGGAAGGAAAAACGGAGGAAGAGGCAATCGAGGATTTCGGTAATATCGATGAGCTGGTGGATGATATTCTGGATGCTTATAAAATCAATACGGACCGTGTCAACCGATCCTTTGATACCAAGCTGAACCGCTTTATGGATGATCTGTTCAACGGCTTTCAGCGGTTTCTGGGCTCTTTCACCTCCCTGCAGATGGATGATGTCGTACGCCTTGTATTCGAAATCCTTGTGATACTGATTCTGCTGGCTGTTCTGCATATTCCCTTCCGCATGATTTCCTCTTTGGGAAGCAGTCTGCTGCATTCCGTGGCAGGCTTTGGAATCGGAAGTCTGCTGGCTGCTATTTGGAAATTTATTATCGGTGTCGCCTATGTGGCAATCTTTGTTGTAGTGCTGGTTAACCTGTGCACAAAACGACTGAACCGTTATCGCAGTCATTCGAAAAACGGAGACGGTGCCAGTGTGTTTGAAGACTTTAAAGAAAGCTTTGATTTTGATTTTGATCACGCCAAAAAGACGGTGCATTTCTTTACAAATGATCGCAGCACGCGTCGGGAAACGGTATATGATGAGCATGATGATGTGAAGTATCAGGAAAGAGCTGCACAGCGTGAGGAAACAGATGATTCATTTGATGAATATGAGGATGAGAGCATGTATGAGGAGCCGCGCAGAAGAGAGTATCGCCGTTCCTATGAAGGGGAGCATATCGAACGCGGTGTGACAAGTGTTGCGACGATTCTGATGCGAATCTTCTTCTGTCTGATGATGATTCCTTTTGTCGGTATCATCGTGGCATTGTGCTGTGCGCTGGGTGCGATGATTGTGCTCAGCTTTGAAGGACTGACCCTGTTTGGTGCCTACTTTATCGTTATTGGCGCATTGGTGGCAACCGGAGGCTTTCTATCACTGCTGTACAGCGTTTTATGGAGAAGGGGGTAGGCATATGAAAAAATTTCTGATATCCCTGATAGTCGGTATTACGATGATGGCGATTGGAACAACCATGCTGGTATTTGAAATTAAGGAATTTGAATTTGTGGACGGAAGAAGCGCCTATTACGGCTCTGATACCGTAAAGACACAAACCTTCCGTGTGAAGAATCAGGATTTGAATATTGTGTTTGAGGATGATTACTATACGGGTTATGAGTGGAAATATGATGAGAGCATGAAGGATGAGGTTCGTGTTGAGTATGCTTCGGATGTGCGGGTGAAAACGAGCGGGAATACGATCGTTATCGAAGAGCGCTATGACCATGAATGGGGTGTCAATGACGGCATGGATTTCCTGAATACCTTTCTTGACGGCTTGAAGCATCGCAAGGTCTATACAATGGATTACAGAGAAAATGTTGTTATTGTATCCTCCTCACAGGCAAGAGATCGTGTACATGTGACCTACGAATAGGATTGTAATAGAAAAAACGCGGAACATAGAATGCCGCGTTTTTTTTAGCTCTTATATGAAATTTAAACCCTCATATGGTGCTCTGTGCTTCTTTTAATTGTCGGATATCACCACGTTGTAAGGCCGTCATATTGCTTTGGATAAGCTCGACAGGCCAGTCCCACCATTTCAGGGCAAGCAGCTCTGCTATGGTTTCCTCGGGAAAGCGCCGCCGTATTTCTCTGGCAGGCACACCGCCGACGATGGTATAGGGCGCAACATCCCTTGTGACAAGCGCCCGTGTTCCGATAATGGCGCCGTCACCGATCGTAACACCGGCCAGTATCACTGCTTCGTATCCGATCCATACATCATTGCCAATTACGATATCTCCCTTATTATCCCATGCATCTTGCACATTCTCCGGCTTTAGCTGCCACTCTTCGAAAAAAATGGGGAAGGGATAGGTTGACAGGGACTGCAGTGCATGATTCGCACTATTAAATAAAAATTTTGCACCGCAGGCGATGGAACAGAATTTACCGATGATCAGGCGATCGCGGTTGACAGGGTACTGGTATAAAACGTTATGCTTTTCAAAATCACGGGGATCTCGTGCATGGTCATTGTACATCGAAAAATCACCTGCCGTAATTCCCGGTCGGGTTATGACATTTTTGATATAGACGGTATTTGGATCACCGCTGCGTGGATAAATCAGATGTTTATTCATGTTTGTTCTCCTTCTTACCTGTTCATTGTACGGGAAGAGGTGCGGATGCGGCAAGCCACAAAACCGTACAGACCTGTTTTGTAGAAAAAAAGAATGCCGCAGCATTCTTATGATTTTTGATAAATGATTTTCTTAATAGCATGTGCCGATAATGCATACTGAGTGGAAAGCTCCTCAATCGTGCAGCCGGACACATAGCGTTGCCGGATGCCTTCATTTCGCAGATGCAGCTCGGTTCGATAGCCGCTGCGCTCTCCCCAGCGTTTTTTCTTTCCGGCAGCAGGAATATAAATGTATCCTGCCTGTATATACTTCTGTAGCTCCTCCACCAGGTCAATTGGTAAAATAGTACGGGCATTTACATATTTCATGCAGGCTCCTCCTTTACAATTCTGTTCAGGATGCAAAGCCGGCAAATGCTGCGACTTGTTTACTCCATGCAGGTGTCGCAGCATTCCGGCGTTGCATGGAGTCTTGCTTCATTTAGCTTCATGTTATCACACTTCCTTGTGGCTTCAGTATAGCATGCTTTCGTATAATCTACAATGCAGCTGCCGTAAAAAGAAAGCTATGCAAGGTAGCGCACAATGTATAAAATTAGAAAGCAGACCTCCAAAATGCCAAAGGGGATGATTCACAGGTAGGCAGCCCCGACATGAACAGATGCAGGAGAAACATGCTGTGTGCGGATGGGAATTCCTGCTTCCTCCTGTGCAATCAGCTTTTGTTCCTGCTGTACAAGCTGCTCCTTTTGTTCCAGCAGGGAAGCCCTGCTGTTCAGGACGAAGTAGCATGTGGTGAGAAGCAGGGCAAGCATGATGGACAGCATCCATTTGCCGGGTATGCTTTTAAGTTTTTTCATAGGTGTTCTCCTTTTCATCATGTTGTGTTAAACGTAGTATAGCATGGCTGCTGCAGCGTGACAAGTTACGGAAGGATGGTTCGACCTGCGGCATGTACAAAGCACAGCAGTGTAGGAGATAAAGCAAGTACAGCTGCTTATATAAGAAATCTATGTTGAAGCTTGTTGCTTCGCCGTTATCAAAATCCAAGCTCGATGGAAGCGTCTGAAGCTGAGACCTTCGCGAGTTTCAAAGTTATCTGTTTAGTTCCGTTCACATGCTGAAAAGCAACGCTTTCTACCTCTGTAATTTTCTAATCGTATTGACAATATCGTTAAACGATAATATAATGGTAACAGAGATATATCGTTAAACGATATTGGAGGTGGTGCTGTGCCGAAGAAACAGCTGGAAACATTGACAGAGCCAATGTACTATACGCTGATTGCGCTGCTTCAGGCACGCTGCGGGATGGAGATTACAGAGTTTGTTCTGAAGCTGACCAGGGGAAGAGTACACCTGGTACCGGGAACCCTATATACCATGCTGTCGAAGTTTGAAAATGAAGATATGATTCGGGAAACGGAATCGGATGGCAGGAAACGGTTCTATCTGATTACAGAAAAAGGAAAGGAAATGCTGATGCAGGAATACAGGCGCTTGAAAACCATGCTGCAGGATGGGGAAGTATGGATTGAAAAGCAAAGCAGTGAAAAGGAGGCGGCTTCATGAAACGAAGGAAGAAACATGTATGGCTGATTGTATATCCGTTTGAATACCCGGCTTTACAGGCATATCTGAATGACATGGCGGAGAAGGGCTGGAAGCTGGTAAGCTTAAAAGGGGACCGCTCCTGCTGGCTCACATTTGAAGCGGATGCTTCACAGAAGGAGTATTACCTTGTGGACTATACAAAGGATTACTCCATGATTATACCGGATTCAGAAACAGCGGATGCCCATAAGTATCGCACCTTTGTTGAAGAATTCGGGTATACGTTTGTCGGATCAAATGGCCCGCTCATGGTGTATCGCTGCGATGATCCTAACCTTACCTTGCGAGAGGGAACACAGGAGGATCGCCGTATCATGAATGTGAGTATGCACAAGACAGCTGTATGGCTTTTCATATCATGGGCGCTGTATGTACTGCTGTTGCTGCAAAGCTATCACGGACTTCTTTGGAGCATGTACGCCGATGGTTCCCAGTTTCAGAATTTTCTTTTGATGGCCGCATTGAATATTACATGGCTGATCCATCTTCTCCCTTACTTTATATGGCTTGTGCGCAGAAGGAATATGACCTCTTCAAAAATGCTGCTTCGGCAGTCAAGAATCGTGTATGGCAGTGTAGTGCTGCTGATCTGTATGCTGATCGGCTCTTTGTTCACAGTCAATGTTCTTTATGTGATCGCATTCACTGTGATCTTTCTGGTCTTCGGCTGGCTCATTTACCGTTTTTTGAAAACCAGATATCCAATGGGATTCAAGGTGATTGGCAGTATAGCACTGCTTTGGGTAACCTTTGCGATAGGCGTGAATATCACACTTACCAGCACCTATGATTCGCTTTCGTTTCAAAAGCCGATGGAACAGACAAGGTTATCGGATTTTGTCCTGCAGCATGTAAATACCGCAGGTCTGACTCTGGACAGCTACAGCGAATCTTCCATACTGAGCGAGCATATGTCCTTCAGTGCCTACAGCGAGAAAGAGGATGCAGCGGATAAGAATTTGTATATTGATTGGTATCGCATCCGCGATGGGTTTTTCAGGGATTGGACGAAGCGCCGTTATCAAAGTGAGGATGGAATGGAGCAGATGTGCAGGGGATATGGTGAGCCGATAAAGACACAGGGGGTCACCATGTATAAGGGAGAGTATGAGGTGTTGTTCATCCGTGATGATACCTATGTATGTATCAATGACGATTTTTTGCTGGATGATGACGGATGGAAGCTCATACATGAATTGTTGAATCTGTGAAAATATTTTCAGAAATAAAATGAATAAAAATTGAAAAATGTGTTGAAAGTATGGTTTCTTCGTGGTATACTGTAAGCAGATTTCATAAGAATCTGCCAATGGACTTTTTATTCAGAATCTTTGTATGAACGTGTCGAGTTCATCCTCCTTATTTATAAACTTTCCTAATTACCGTGATTCGAAATAAAAAGTACACATAAAAATCGCCAATGGCGGTTTTTTTTGTTATAATATGATACGATACTGTTTTGTGTGCTTTTTAAAGGATAGCCCACAGAACATATAAGGAAAGGTGAATCGCATGAAGGCTAAGCATATTCTGATGATGGCGGCAGTACTACTGCTGGATCAGCTGAGCAAGTGGGGCGTGCAGACGTCCATGCAAATAGATGAGAGCTTTGACGTAATTCCGGGATTTTTCAGAATTACGTATCTGCACAATACAGGGGCAGCCTGGAGCATGCTGGAAGGAAAGATGGTTTTCTTTTATCTGATTTCCATTGTTTTTCTGATTGGCATGCTGTATTTTTACCGTACTACAGATCACAGGGACAGACTGACACGCATTGGTGTGGTATTGATGATGGCCGGTACACTGGGAAATTTTATTGATCGTCTTATTTTCCAGTATGTTCGTGATTTTCTGGATTTCATTATCTTCGGATATGATTTTCCGGTATTCAACGTCGCTGACATATCACTTTGTGTCGGTGTAGGGCTCATTGTTTTATCAATGGTTCTGGAAACATATGGAGGTCGTAGGATATGCGCGAAATAAAGATTATCGCCGCTGCAGAGGATGCAGGGGCTCGCATTGATAAATACATCAGTGAACAGGAGGATTTATCCCGCAGCCGGGTGCAGGCGCTGCTGGCTGAGGGAAGCATTCTGGTCAATCAGAATGCGGTGAAGGCAAATTATAAGGTGAAGGCAGACGATTGCATTACGGCCGTATTCAATGATGAAATGGAAATGGAAGCCCGTCCGGAAAAAATGGAGCTGGACGTGCGATATGAGGATGAAGATGTGATCGTCATCAATAAGCCAAAAAATATTGTCGTGCATCCTGCTGCAGGAAATCAAAGCGGGACACTTGTCAACGGACTGCTGTATCACTGTAAGGATCTTTCCGGAATCAATGGTACACTGCGTCCGGGAATCGTGCATCGCATTGATAAGGATACAACGGGACTGCTGATTGTCGCTAAAAATGATCTCGCCCATGCGTCATTGTCCAAACAGCTGCAAAGCAAGACAGTGAACCGTTTGTATTATGCGCTGGTACACGGTGTGATTCAGCATGATTTCGGTACCATTGACGCGCCGATAGGACGGGATGTGAAGGATCGCCAGAAGATGGCGGTAACGGCAACCAACTCAAAGGATGCGCGTACACATTTCCAGGTGATTGAGCGATTTGAAAATTATACCCTGGTGGAATGTCGTCTGGAAACCGGACGAACGCATCAGATTCGTGTTCATATGCAGTATATCGGACATCCGGTAGTGGGGGATGAGAAATACAGCTATCGCAAGACCATGCAGACAAACGGACAACTCCTGCATGCGCACCAGCTTACCTTTCAGCATCCGAGAACGGGGGAAGTGATGACAGTGGAAGCAGAGCTGCCGAAGCAGTTTGCGGACATACTGGAAGAACTGCGACAGGAATCGAGGTGACTGGATGCAGATTAGTGAATATGATTTGTTTGCCTATCAGCTGCTGCATTACCTGGTCGTACAACAGCATTATCGCATTGTAAGGGTTCAGCAGCACAAGGATGATCTGTGGCTGATGAATGAAAATCATCAGGTATATCCGGTGATCCGCATTTCATCCAGCGGCAATGCCGGAACCTTTGCGGACACGGATTATGTGCGCAACGTTCACCGCATCATACTCAATCTGATGCACAGAGAGGGACCGATGCTGATTTTGAATACCAATCCGCAATCCAGTCCGGTGCACAATGCGTTTCTGACACAGATTTGCATCACTCCTTCAGCCCTCAGTGAACCGCAGCTGACCAGCGTCTTTCATGGCATTGACCGTGTCGTGCATCGCGTGGCAGATCCGGATAAGGAAAGCAGTACACTCATGGCTCAGGTGGAAGAGGCAGAGCTGAAGCAGCAGCAGGATTTCATAAAAAAAGCGCGTAAGAAAAGTATTCCACGCTGCACAATTGCTATTATGGCGATTTGTACGATATTTCTCGTACTAGAATATCTACTGGCCTATCTGGACGGTAATATGGAAAGTGCCACCGTGGCTGTCGGCGGTTACTATAAGATGAGTATTGTTGCGGCGCATGAATACTGGCGTATTCTCAGCGGCGGCTTTGTACATAACGGTGTTGTTCATTTCGTCATCAGCCTGTATGCCCTGTATGCGACCGGAAAGCTGTGTGAACAGCGTTTGGGAAGAGGCTGGTATCTGGCGGTTTTTCTTTCCTCTGTGATATTGGGGAATGCTGCACAGCTGATTGCGGCACCTAACGGGATTGCGACTGGTATGAGCGCCGGGATCTTTGGTGTGGCGGCAGCCTTTCTCACCAGTCAGCTGCTGTCGCATACACTGCGACATCCACTACTGCGTATTCCGTTGTATAACTGTATGGCAATTCTGGCCGTACTGGCACTGGTGCCCTCGGTGTCCTTTATCGCCTGTATTGCGGGGATTCTGTGCGGAATTCTGTACGGCTTATGGATGCATGGCAGACAGAGTGAATCCGGTATGAAGCAGCATGCCTGTCTGGCGCTTGTTCTGTATGCGGCAAGTCTGTTTGCCTATGGTGCTGCTGTGGATACGGTTGCACCGCTGGATCGGCATTTGGATGAAGCCATAATCCGTGTTTACCGTCATACACCGCTCAATGCCTATGCAGAATATCTGCAGGAGCATTTTCATCAGCAGTATGAAAAAACAGGAGGTATTTAATGAAACGGGAAGATGTACTAACTTGGGATGAATATTTCATGGGACTGGCGCACCTGAGTGCCAAACGGAGCAAGGATCCTTCCACACAGGTGGGGGCTGTCATTGTCAGCAGTGAGCATCGTGTTGTCAGTATCGGCTATAACGGATTTCCAAACGGCTGCAGCGATGATGAGTTTCCATGGGATCGGGAAGGGGATTTCGGTAACACCAAATATCCCTATGTCGTGCATGCGGAGCTGAATGCGATTTTAAACAGCAAGCATGATTTAAAAGGATGCAGTATTTATGTGTCGCTGTTTCCATGCAATGAGTGCGCAAAGGCGATCATACAGAGCGGAATCAGCCGTATTGTGTATGAGTCCGATAAGTATGCACATACAGAAGGGACGATTGCCAGCAAGCGGATGCTGCGCAGTGCGGGGGTAGAGCTGGTACAGCTTCCCTATGCCATTGATTTGCAGGTATCCAGAAAAATTAATCCGACAATACGATAAGAAGGTTCAGGCAATCATAGGACCAGCATTCCTTGTGTGAATACCAATTGTTCGCTGTGCATTTATGCGATTGTTATGAATGCTCGTACTTATAGAATCCTTCAGTATGAAGAAAAGCTATTTCACGATAAAAGTTTAAGTGAAATAGCTTTTTTGTTATATGCTGGTATTCATATGATATCAGAATTTATGATTGCTGCATTTTCGCAAATGCAAATACACCGTGTTTTTTGAAATGTTCAAAAGCTTAGCGATAACTGTAACAGCGTCCTTGATTTGGAAAATTCCTTTATTATACAGGTCATAAATAATTTCTTTGTTTTTATTTGACGAGCTTATAGCAGGGTCATTGTATATCCTCTCTTTTACGGTATTTAATGTTGATGTAATCATATCATCTACATTACTGGCAAAGGTTTCTGTTGCGGAATCGTTTTCTGCTGTGAGAGTTTCTTTTTGTACGAACGTATGAATGAAATCATAAAAACTGATATTCATATAAAAATTCATACACAATAAACCGATAATGCGGTCATTTTCTCCTTTGATGGCAATCGTTGTGCTTTTCAGAGGTTCTCCCTTTGCATTGACCGAATAATAGGTTTCCTGTTTCGAGCTGTTCTCACTGAACTTGATGAGAAAGTCTAATGCCTTATCTGTAATCGGGGCACCGACCTTTCTGCCGGTATGCTCACCATGGTTGATATAAATGACGGAGTGCTGAAAGTCCTCCAGACTATGAAGCACGATTTCATAGGCCTCTCCTAAATAGTTGCCCAGACCTTCAACCATTGAGCGGTAGCTTTGCAGAATCATCTTATCAATCAGGGTTAATTGAACTTCTTGTGGTTTCATGGTATCCTCCACTCCCTTCGCTGTCTATTATAGCGTACTAATTTCATTTATTCAAAACAATTTCAAAAAAATTCATTAAGTAAACTAAATAAATGCGAAAATTGCTTAATACTGCTAAAGTTTTGTAATCTTAAAATATAATTCATCTAACAAATGATAATTATTTTATTGACTAAAATAAAATAATGTATTATAGTATAGGAGTAAAAAATATTTCATTAGAAAGGAGAAAGGAATGAACAAAATTATTGATGCCGATAGCGCACCTGCTGCAATCGGCCCCTATTCACAGGCAGTCACGAATGGCAATTTGTTGTTTGTATCCGGACAGCTTCCGATAGAACCCGGGCAGGGGGTGATCGTGAGCGGGGATATTGCTGAACAGGCAAGACAATCACTTGAAAATGTGAAGGCGATTTTGGAAAAGGCCGGCTATGAAATGAGGGATGTTGTAAAGACGACATGCTACTTGACAGAAATGGAGAATTTTGCTGTGGTAAATGAAATTTATGCTGAGTATTTTGTAGGAAATTATCCGGCAAGATCCTGTGTATCCGTGAAGGAGCTTCCGAAACAGGCATTGTTTGAATTAGAAGTTATTGCGTGTAAATAACAAGGAGAGAACTTATGAAAATTTTGTTAATGTGCGGAGCAGGTGCGTCCAGTGGTTTTATGGCGCAGGCAATGCGAAAAGCCGCAAAAGAACAGGGAATTGAAAATTTTGAAATAATTGCACGAAGTGAAGCAGAAATGATGAACAATTTACAGGGGACAGATCTTGTCATGTTTGGTCCTCATCTAGCGTTTAAAAGGGAAGCGCTCGAAAAGGATTTAAAAAAGTTTAATATTCCGTTTGCCTTTATTGACAAGGATGCGTATGGAAGTATTGATGGAGCTGCTACGCTGAAGCAGGCATTGGATGCGTTGCGGGAAGTAAAAAAGCCTGTCGAAGAAATCTCTGTAAAAGAGGAAAAAACAACGCAGAGCAGTGAGGCCTCGGAGGAATCGGCGAAGGGCTTTATGGGATGGATTACCAAATCACTGGCTCCTAAACTGGATAAGCTTACACAGAATATTTATATATCCGCAATACAACAATCCATCATGAGTATACTGCCAATGATTATGATCGGTTCAGTTTCCTCAATTGTCGGTGTATTCCGTAACTTTGAGGTGATGAGCTGGATTCCGGATATCTCCATGCTGAATACATATTCCTTTGGCTTGATTGCAGTATTTCTGGCTATTCTGGTACCGATGAAGGTACTGGAAAAAAGAGGGAATGAGAAATTGAAAATTTCTGCGATGCTGACCAGTCTTGCTCTCTTCTTTATCATCACACTTCCGGTCATAGATGGAGAAACCGGTACGATGAATTTCATCATGGATAAAATTGGAACAGGGGGTATGCTGACAGCAGTTGTGACATCCGTTTTTACAGCATGGATTTTTAATTTTGCTTCTAGGCACTCTATGTTTAAGGAGGATACGGTTATGCCGGATATGGTTGTGGCATGGATGGATGCACTTGTTCCTGTAACAATCACACTGGCCATCGGTTTATTTATTATGAGCACCGGATTTGATTTACCACTGTTTATCCGTGGCTTGTTTGCACCGATTTCTTCCTTTGGACAGACCTGGCTTGGTCTTGTTATGATTTGTTTCTTCACCTGCTTCCTGTATTCCTTTGGCTTTACCTGGATTCTGTTCCCCATCGCATGGGCAATCTGGATGGAGGGTATGGATGCCAATATGGCTGCGGTTGCGGCAGGACAGGCGGCGTCAAGTATTAACCTTATGGAAACGGTAATGGGAATCACCTATATCGGTGGACAGGGGTGTACACTTGCATTGGTTCTGATGTGTATGCGTTCAAAAGTAAAAAAACTGAAATCCATCGGGCGCGTTTGTATCTTCCCTGCAATCTTCAATATCAATGAGCCAATTGTGTTTGGTGCTCCTGTTGTATGGAATCCGATCCTTATGATTCCACTGTGCCTTAATTCAATTATTATTCCAAGTCTTATGTATCTTGTTATGCGCATCGGCCTTGTTCCTATTCCGAGTGCACCTATGCAGATGTGGTATCTTCCAAATATCGTACAAGGCTATCTGACAACGAACAGTATGTCCGGGGTTATTCTGGTAATTGCATTGTTTGCTGTATCCTGGCTGATTTGGATGCCATTCTTTAGGGTATTTGAAAAACAGCAGTACAAAGAAGAGCTTGAAAACAGAAAGGAAAGGGAGATCATATGAAATTAGAAAATGCGCAGGCGGCAATGCAGATCATCCTGCATGCCGGCGATGCCCGCTTAAAAACAGCAGAGGCATTAAAGTCTTTAAAAACCTTTGATATAGAACGTGCAAAGCAGCAGCTTTTGGATGCAAATGAAGATATTGTGGCTGCGCACCAATCACAGACAGCCTCTCTGCAGGCGGAATCAAATGGAGAAGAAATTGAGTATTCGATTTTATTCACACATGCCCAGGATACGTGTATGACCGTATGCAGTGAAATCAACATCGCACAGCAGCTCGTGGATATCTGCGAAGCAATTGATGAGCGGTTTAAGAAATTGGAAAAATAGAACCGGAATTTTTGGCAGAGTTTTCTGCCAAAAATTTTAGGATTGGAGGAACGATATGAATTACTTTGATAACAGCAACATTAAGCTCGATATATTAAAAAAGAAAGCATACAATCTGCGCTGGGCGGAGGTAGCGGATGGAACTATCCCACTCACTGCTGCCGATATGGATTACCCATGTGCTCCGGCGATTAAACAGGCATTGCTTGCGTACGTGGAGGAAGGCTATTTCTCCTATACACCGAAACTGGGCCTGCCTGCGTTTAATCAGGCATTTTCAAATTATGTGAAGGAAACAAAGGGGGAGGAAATCAAAGCGGAGCAGGTACTGGCGGTAGACAGTGCAGCAAGAGCGATGTTCATCGTGGCGAAGGCTTTTTTGAAGCCTGGAGATGAAATGATTGTCTTTGATCCCTGCGATTTCCTTTTCCGGGAATCCTGTTTAGCGGCTGGAGCAACTCCAATCAGCTACGCAGCAAAGCTTGTTACGGAGAATAGGAAAATGGATCTTTCAAGACTGGAGGAGTGCATAAGCGAGAGAACCAAAATGATTGGATTGTGTAATCCGCATAACCCATACGGTCTTGTCTATACGAAGGAGGAGCTGGAGGCAATCATGCGATTGTGTGAGAAACATGATCTACTGATTATGAACGATGAAATATGGTCGGATATCCTGTATCCCGATGCACAGTTCAACAGCATTTATTGTTTAGGCGAGGAGCGCTGTAAACGCGTATTGTCTGTATTTGGGTTCTCTAAGAGCTTTGGTCTTGCCGGATTGAGAATTGGCTGCGTTTATGCGAACGATGATGAAAAATTCCAGAAGCTGGTTGATGCTTCCGATGTGCTGTCTACTGCGGGTGGTGCTACCTCACTATCGCAGATTGCCGCGATTGCGGCTATGGAAGAAACGCAAGAATGGCGTGCGGCATTTTTAAAGCATATCACAAAAAACCGGGATTATGCAGTGGCGTTTATCAATGAACATATTCCGGGCTTACATGCCTACAAACCACAGGCGACATTCCTGCTGTATGTAGATATTCAGGAGCTGCATGTTACAGGAGCTGAATTTGTCGAATTTCTGAAAGAGGAAGTGCAGCTGGCGATTGTACCGGGAGGACACCAATATTTCGGTGATGAGTCGGAGGGGCATGTTCGTATTTGTCTTGCCACCAGTATGGAAATTCTCAGCGAAGGTCTGAATCGATTAAAAAAGGGTGTTAAAATGCTAATAGAAAGGAGAACACAGCATGCATAAGATACAGTTTCCGGAAAATTTTTTGTGGGGAGGGGCAACTTCCGCCTATCAGTGTGAGGGAGCCTGGAAAGAGGATGGAAAAGGCTTTGCGGTCACTGATTTGCTGACAGCGGGAAGTCGAGAAATCCCAAGAGAATTTACACCGGTTGAAAAGGATTGTTATTATCCGGCAGCGACAGCTATTGATCATTATCATCATTACAAGGAAGATATCGCGTTGTTTGCGGAAATGGGATTTAAGGTATACCGCATGTCGATTTCCTGGGTAAGAATCTTTCCCAACGGTGATGATGAGGTGCCGAATCCTGCTGGTCTTGCATTCTATCATAAAATATTTCAGGAGTGCAAAAAATATGATATCGAGCCGTTGGTTACCATTTCTCATCACGATGTACCGCTGGCACTGGCATTGAAACAGGATGGATGGCTAAGCAGAAAGACGATTCCTGCCTTTGTCACGTACTGTAAAACGATTTTCAAAGAGTATCAGGATGAAGTGAAGTATTGGATCACGTTTAATGAAATCAATATGATGACAAATTATTTTGGCGATATATATACCGGTGGGATTCTTTCTAACGGAACCCGATATTTGGATATTGCACATGCGAGTGAGGAGTCTTTGTCTGCAGATAAAATGACGAAACGCTTTACGGCTCTGCATCATCAGTTTATCGCCAGTGCGCTGGCTGTACAGGTAGGTCATGACATCAATCCAGACTTTCAAATCGGTTCCATGGTTGCGGGGGATGCGCATTATCCATATTCCTGTAATCCCGTGAATGTCATTGAAGCACAGCAAAGCATGAACCGTCTATGGTATTGTGGGGACGTGATGGTACGCGGAGAATATTCCTATGCCAGCAGACATTATCTGAAAGGCAAGGGTGTCGATATAGAAGCACTTGGAATCACCGAGGAGGACAAGTGTATTTTGAAAAAAGGGACGATCGATTTTCTGGCATTCAGCTACTATACATCCGGCTGTCATGCAGTGGATGAGCATCATGAAACAACTGCAGGTAATTTCTCTTTGGGGGTCGCCAATCCGTATCTGAAAAAATCTGACTGGGGCTGGGTGTTTGATCCGCAGGGGCTTCGCTGGATGCTGAATGAGTTGTATGGAAGATATCATATTCCGGTGTTTATCGCTGAAAACGGCTTAGGCGCAATTGATGAGGTAAGTGAGGATGGAAAGGTTCATGATCCTTATCGTATCCAGTATCTGAATGAACATGTGTCCGCAATGCGGGATGCTTTGGAGGATGGTGTTGATTTGCTTGGGTATACGTGGTGGGGACCCATTGATCTGGTTAGTGCATCTACCGGTGAAATGAAAAAGCGCTATGGGTTTATTTATGTAGATATGGATGATCAGGGGAAGGGAAGCCTGAAAAGAATCAGAAAGGATTCCTTCTATCATTATCAGAAAATCATTCAGACAAACGGTAGCTGCATTGAGTAGTGCATCTGTAGGGGAGAGGGATATGCAGAAAATTGTTTTTACAACGGTTGAAACGCATACATTGGGAGAACCTACCCGCATTATCACTTCTGGCTTTCCAGATATACCGGGCATTACAATGATGGAGAAAAAGGAGATCCTTGAACAACGGTATGACCATCTGCGCCGTGCCTTGATGTGTGAGCCAAGGGGACATAAGGATATGGTTGGGGCGCTTATTCTACCTGCAGAGCAGACAGCATCTGCATTCGGTGTTGTTTTTATGGATGCGAAGAGATGGGTGAATATGTGCGGGCATGCGTCCATCGGTTGTGCTATGTATGCGGTGGAGGCAGGGCTTGTACCTGTGTGCGAACCGTATACAGAGGTTGTGATGGATACGCCATCAGGAACTATATGCGCAAGTGTAAGGGTGGAGAATAAAAAAGCGCAGGAGGTTACCTTGCGTAATGTTCCTTCATTTCTGTTTGCTGATGAGGTAAAGGTAAGGGTAGATGGCAAGGAATATAGGGTTGCGATTTCTTTTGGCGGTACGTTCTTTGCTTTGATTGATGCTGCACAGCTTTCATTGCAGCTGGATGCAAAGGATATTGAGTTTCTGATACCCTTTACAAGGAAACTGCTGGCTCAGCTGAATAAGCAATATGAGATAAAGCATCCCTCACTTGCAATCACACGCGTTGTAAATGCTGAATATTATGTAGCTACTGGAGAAAAGAAACAGAAGAATATCGTTATTGCCGAGGAAGGTCAGGTCGATCGCTCACCATGTGGGACAGGAACAAGTGCAAAGCTGGCATATTTGCATGCGAAAGGAAACTTATCTGCAAACGAAATTTTTGTGAATGAAAGCTTTACCGGAGCAAAATTTTATGGACGGTATGAAGCGGAGGATGTTATCGGACACTATCGTGGTATTCAACCGATGATTACAGGCAGTGCCTATATCACGGGGAAGGCAGTATATGTGATCGATGAGAATGACCCTTTGACCTATGGCTTTACGATTTGAGTCTGCTTTTGCATCATGATTTATAAAAAGATACAGAGGGCCTTCGAGTTTTGCTGGCCTTCTGCCCTTTTATTGATTCTGTTTTTCTATTTCATTTGTGCTTTGGCAGATGAAGGCATACGAAAAACCCGTTTTCTGTTTAAGCAGGAAACGGGTTTGTTTTAGCCTAAGGCTTTTTTTGTGTTTGCAAAATGCAGCTTGGCAACCTGGAGCAGTGCCTCTTTTCCGTGCATTGCCACAAACTCACGAATATTCTGATCCACCTTGCTGCCGGCACCCTTCAGAAAGGTGAAGTCGTACTGCTCACACATCGCATCGAAGGCCTTCAAAAACGCATACCGGGCAATGATTGATCCGGCTGCAACCGACAGATACTTATTTTCCGCCTTGGTTTCAAAATGAATATCATAGACGACCTCGCGCTCATGTTTCAGATAGCGGTAATAGGAAGTCTTCTGCACGAACTGGTCAATGATGCAGAACTGCGGCAGTGATCCCATCTTTTTACGCAGATGTACGTAGGCCTGGTTATGCATACGGGATTTAATAGCAACCATATTATTTTCACCGTGAATTCGATTATAGGTGGCATTGTCCAAAATCAAAAGACTGTGAGGCAGTCGTTCCATCAGCTTGGGAGCCATGCGCCGTATGGCGGTATCATCAATGGCCTTGGAGTCTTGTATCCCAAGACTGCGTAAAAACTCTACATCCTCATGACGGACACAGGTTGCACAAACGGTCACGGGACCGAAATAATCACCGGTCCCCACCTCATCGCTGCCGGCCTGCGGATAGATTGCTTTCGGCTGTCCCTGTGTTTTTTTTGCTGTTGTCCCGCTCTGCGTTTTCTGTATGGCAGACGGGGCAATCAGCGCTGCACATTCCTCGGCGCCGTTTCCCTGAAATACGAGCTTGCCGGACTCATAAGCGGTAATGACACAATCACTCGTCTTGATCTGATAAATCGCATAGGGCGGTGTCTTACGGATTTCCGCAGTTTTCAACCGCTGCTTCAGCGCCATCATGCTGGATCGATCTGTCTGTATGGTACATGTTCCCATGGTATTCCTCCTCATAACTTTTCCATTTTAGCATAAAATGAGACAACAGGATACAGAAATCGGGTGTTCCCATTCATTTTTTTATGCGTTCATGGTAAAATAATGAGACGGACAAAAGAAAGTAGGTGATGCCTGTGTCCCTGATTATGCTAGTAAATATGGTCATCCTGTGTGTGCTTTGTGCACTCGTATTCGGCGGATACCGCGACGGCTTCCTATTAAAGCTGCTGAGCATACTGTCTTTCTTTGTATGCGGCTTTCTGGCATGGTGGGCATCCTCCTATGTCGGCGGCTTTATCCACCTGTATCCCAAGCATGCGCTCCCCTTGCAGGATACACCGCTGGAGGCTGTTCTGTATGACAACCTGAATCGCCTGCTCATTTTCGTGATTCTCTTTGTCCTGCTGCAGCTGGCGGTGCTGGTTATAAAGCCGTTTACAAAGGCGGCCAATCATGTACCGGTCGTATCCGGTATCAACCGGCTTCTGGGAGCTGCGCTGGGGGCACTGCAGGCCGTGCTGCTGATGGTGCTGGCTGCCATGGTCTGCCGTCTGCCATTCTGGAAAACCGGGAATGAGATTGCATCCGCATCTCTTTTGCGATACAGCGATGGAATGATGGATGCCCTGACCTTTTATGCCAGGGAACCGCTGCAGGAGTTATCCAGACTGACATCGGCATTGGATGAAAAACAAACGCTCAGTACAGCAGAAAAGGAGAATATCCGCAGCTGGCTGCTGGAGCAGAATATGAAGAAAGAAGACGTGGACACGCTGCTGTCTGCGCTGCAATAGAGGTAAGAATATGAAAGATATGTATGAGCCGTTGGAGCTGCATGAGGTAAAGGAGCAGGTTGCGAAACACGCGTCCTTTTCCCTGGGAAAACAGCTGATTCGACAAATGATGCCGCGCTTTGATGCCCTTTGGGTCAGGCGTGAGCTGGCAAGAGTAAAAGAGGCCTATGCCCTCGTCGTGCGATTTGGGAACATGCCGTTTGGCGGTATCCATGATACGCGGGACAGCATAGAGGCAGCCATGAAGGACATGACACTGACACCGCATGAGCTGCGCGGCATTGCGGATAGTACACGCGGTGTGGAGCAGGTTCGCAAATATATGAAAGCAAGTGATCTGGAAACACCACTGATCAAGGAGCTGTGTGATTCCTTTGCGGAGCATCAGCAGCTGGCTTCCTCGATCGATCGCTGCATTTCCTTAAATGCGGAGGTTCTGGATTCCGCAAGCCCGGCATTGAAAAGCATCCGGAAATCCATTTTGTCCTGCAATGCGGATATCAGCAGCGAGGTACAGCGGTTTCTCTCACGCAATGCAAGCAAGCTGATGGATACGATCACGACGATGCGCAACAACCGTACCTGCGTGCTTGTGAAAATCAGTGAGAAAAACAGTGTGGACGGCTTTGTTCACGGAGAGAGTGCTTCCGGTCAGACGGCCTATGTTGAGCCACGCAGTCTGCTGGTGCTCAATAACCGTCTGCAAACGCTGAAAAGTCAGGAGCAGGAGGAAATCACACGCATCCTGTTTGAATTAAGTCAGCAGGTCAAGTCGGTTGGTCATGAGCTGCTGTCCAATCTGGAAACCTTCGCTCTGCTGGACAGTATCTTTGCCCGCGGGCTATGGACGAAGGAAATGGACGGCTGCATTGCCGAGCTGAATACAAAGGATGACCATCTGTATCTGAAGACAGCCAGACATCCGCTGATCGATCCGCAGAAGGTTGTCGCAAATACATACGAAATCCGCTCACCGCATCACAGCCTTCTGATTACCGGAAGCAATACCGGAGGAAAGACGGTGACACTGAAAACCATCGGTCTGTTTGTCGCCCTGACGATGAGCGGTCTGCCGCTGAGTGCGGAGCAGGCC